>CAJLOU010000009.1 GCA_905208345.1 uncultured Collinsella sp. | reverse complement strand
CACATCGACGGCAAGGTTTGGCACCTCGATGTCGGCTCATCGCATCCTGGGGCTGGAGCAGGTCCCAAGGGTACGGCTGTTCGCCGTTTAAAGCGGTACGCGAGCTGGGTTCAGAACGTCGTGAGACAGTTCGGTCCCTATCCTCCGTGGGCGCAGGAGAATCGATGGAGGCTGCCCCCAGTACGAGAGGACCGGGGTGGACGCACCTCCGGTGAACCGGTTGTCGACCAACGGCACGGCCGGGTAGCCGCGTGCGGCGCGGATAACCGCTGAAGGCATCTAAGCGGGAAGCCGTTCCAGGGATTAGTTCTCCTTCCGGTAAGGGCCCAGGTAGACTACCTGGTCGATAGACGGCAGGTGCAAGGCTGGCGACAGCCTCAGCCGAGCCGCACTAATCGCCCGAGCTCTTCCGGAACCGCACCTCGCGGCCCGCGGGACATGCGCTCACGCGCGGTCCGGGCACGAGGATGCCCCCGAGTCACATCTTTCCTATGCGCCATGCGGCCCCCAGGGCACGTGTAAGGTGAGACCCAGGACACCGTAACGGTGGGCGCCGCCCACCGGTCAGCGGCCAGAGCATGGGGGGCACGCCCGGTCCCGTTCCGAACCCGGAAGCTAAGCCCCATCGCGCCGAGAGTACTGCGGGGTCAGCCCGTGGGAGGCCAGGGCGCCGCTGACCGGTGGACGGCACCGAGCCGTCATCCGAAACTGGAGAAGGGGGAGGCCTCGCGGCCTCCCCCTTTTTTGCGTTTACCGGGCGTAAATGACTCATTTACACCAGACGATCTTATCGTTTTTGGTATTGAGCTTTTATTTAAAGAAAATAAATCGAATAACAAGGGCAATTGCTATGGCTGCAATGATCAAAAGCAGGATTGTCAGTCGATGCTGCTTGCGTCGTTTACTTGTCGAAACGAAGATTGATTTTCCCTGTTTTGGCGTTTCGAGATAGCGAGCCGAATGCGTCAAGGTTTGCTTTGGTCGAGGACCTCTTTGTCGATGAGTGGCGGATGCTTTCATCGGCTCATCACTAGCTGCGCTGTTTTTAGATAATGGTGCGTCTTTCAGATATACAGGGTCTCCCGAGGCGACGCCCATATGTTTACGTCCCGTTTGGGCATCCTCGAGCGTTTGATATCGATTTCTCGTCACATACTCGGGCTCCGGATCATTAATGGGCTCTTGCGAGATGTGGGGGCGATGGAACCGCGGCGGCTGCGTGGAAGTATCTTCCCCCTGCGTCGGCATAAACATTTTGTTCTGGTTTTGGTCGTCCATGATGCCCTTTAGCTCGTTACCAACAACGTGTACGCGCTCATTGTAAGCCCCTTGCTATTTGTAGCTGTGAACATACTTGTTATTTAAGCTCTGGTTCAAAGAACCTTAACCTTATTAAAACCTGAGTCAAACACACTTAGATATGCTTATAGTACTAGACTTAAAAAACTTTATAGTCGATGTATATATGAGCACTGGGTGGGCATATATAAGAGCGTCAAAAGAAGTCCCAGTCACCTAGAAGATGACTCGGCAGTCCTTAAAAGGAGTGGTAAACATGGCAAGCATGGTTCCTTATCGTTCGGTTTTTGGCGTTCGTCCTTCTGCTAGCTCGCTGTTCGATCTGTTTGATGATATGACTGACCTTGCAAACAACTCGATTGCTTCCAAGGCGTTTCCCGTTGACGTTGAGGATAAGGGCGACGGCTATGAGGTCAAGGCTTATCTGACCGGCGTCGCCAAGGACGATATCGATGTCGAGCTTAACGAGGGTCGTCTGTCCATTAGCGTGAATGTCGAGGAAGACGAGGAGAACGAGGGCAAGAACTTCCTGCAGAAGGAGTTCAGCTCGTACAGCGCGACGCGTGGCGTGTATCTAAAGGACGCTTCGAGCGAGGGCCTCTCGGCTAAGTACGCTGACGGCATCCTGACCGTTACGGTCCCCAAGATCGTCGAGAAGAAGAACGTTACGAAGATCTCCATCGACTAACTTCGTTGGTGTTCTGCGCTATTAAAAGACAGCAAAAGGGGCTGGGAAGCGATTCTCGGCCCCTTTTGCTGTCTAGGACAGTCTATTGAATGGTTACTGGCCGATGCTGGCTTGCGGGGCGTATCGAGAGTTTTCGCGATCCTTGGAGAAGGGTTGCGGAGCTGCCGACCTCGTCATCCAGGGTTGCGGTCAGAGCTTTGGCATAGCTTTTGACGGTAAGGCTCGGACGATTGTTATCTTGGCTGATATGCATGGCAATGAGCTGTTCGGTGCGTTCGGTAACAAGTTCGCGCGCGGCTTCGGCGGCTTGGCCATTGGAGAGGTGTCCCCTTGCAGACAGGATGCGCTCCTGAAGAAAGCGGGGATATTCTCCCTCGCGCAGCATGGTCACATCGTGGTTGCTTTCGAGTGCGAGGACTCGACAATCTTCGAGGGTGTTCATGGCTTGGCTCGATAGCTCTCCGGTGTCGGTGGCAAAACCGATGGAATCATCGAGGGTGTCGAATCGATAGCCGACTGGATTGATGACATCGTGTGACGTTGAGTAGGTTTGCACGTGGATGCCGGCAATGGATAGGGTGTCACCGGGATCGAATTCCTCGACAGGCAGATGCGAAAGATTTTCTTTGCTCGAAAGAGTGCCCCTGCTGGCAAAGAGGGGGCCGTGCCAGTGCTTGCACCAGACATCGAGGCCCTTGATGTGATCGCTATGCTCATGAGTAATGAGAAGAGCCGAGACGTTGTCTGCCGAGAGCCCCAGTTCTGCCATGCGCTTTAATGTCTCGCGGCGAGACAGTCCGTCATCGACCATAATGAGCCCCTGCGGGCCCTCGATGAGTGCGCAGTTGCCTTTAGAGCCACTGCCGAGGATATGAAGGTGCAGGCAAGACATAAGATTCCAAAGGATACAATGGGTGCGGACGAATAAAGGAGGAAGCGAATGCCAACGGTATCACAGCATTACGGACACCATGCCGTGCCTGGGGCAGTCGATGAGACCCGGACGAGGCAGCAGGCAGCTCCTGTCGTGCTCATGGTATCAGGCGGCGCGGACTCGACGGCACTGCTTCTTATGGCGTGCACATCAAAGCTGGATATCCAAGACGGACGCGGTGTTGCCCCCATTGCTCGCGAGCGCCTGCATGTGCTGCATGTAAACCATCATCTGCGCGGCAAGGCGTCCGATGGCGACGAGGCCTTTGTGCGTGAGCTCTGCGCGCAATATGGTTTACCGCTGTGTGTGGAGCACGCTTATTTTGATGGGGAGTCGGGCAATATTGAGGCCGCGGCCCGCGAGGTGCGCTATGCCGCGGCGCGGAGGTATGTTCGCGAACTCTGCGCCCAGACGGGGGCACCGCGAACGGCGGCTCGTATCTGCACCGCGCACACGTCTTCGGATCGCGCGGAAACGTTTTTGATGAACGCGATTAAGGGTTCGGGGCCCGCTGGTCTATCGAGCATTCCTCGCCGGAGGAATATCGTGGTGCGTCCCTTGCTCGACCTAACTCATGGCGAGCTCGTGGGCTATCTACAGGTACATGGTCAGCCGTGGCGTGAAGACGAGAGCAATGAGGATATCTCGTATCTGCGAAACTACGTGCGCCATCGGGTAATGCCAGTGGTGGCACAGCGTAATGCGAGCGTGTGCAAGACGATTGGCGCCGCCTGTGAGATCTTGGGTGACGAAGATGCGTTTCTATCCCAGCTGTCGGCACAGGCGTTTCGAAGCTGCCTGCGCAAGGAGGCGGCGGGCGCGCTAGTGCTCGATGCCAGACGCCTTGCTGCGGCCGAGGTGGTAATCGCGCGGCGCATCGTGCGACTGGCGATCAAACGCATCGATCCGGGCGCTCGTCCAGAGATGCGACATGTGGAGCGAGTCCTTTCCTGCGTTGCCGAAGGCACAGGCTCGGTCACGCTTCCGGCGGGAATTGACGCGCGCGTCGAGTTTGGCATGCTAGCGTTTAAGGCGCCGGCGGCTCGTGAGGGGCTGGTTGCGGACTGGATTACCATACCCGGTCGTTTGCCGTTGGGCGGGGGGCGCATGCTGGTCGCAGAGCCGATGGCCGTTGAGCCGGGATGCGATATCGTGCGCCGCGCCCGTGAGCTTGCGGCTGCCGGGGAAGTGACAGCTTTGGTAGACGCGGCTGCCCTGGGTTTTGCCGACAGCGATAGTGAGCGGATCCTGGCGGGCTCACGTGGCGAGATCCCTGCAGAGGCGCGATTGGCGCGCCTGTGGGTGGACGGTCCCGCACCGGGAGACGTGATGTGCCCGTTAGGAATGAGTGGCCGAAGCAAGAAGGTATCCGACTTGCTAGGCGAGGCTCGCATTCCCGTTTCCGAGCGCGCCGGCGTGCCCGTGGTGAGGACGGCGCCGGGAGGTGCCGTGGTGTGGGTCGCCGGAGTTCGCGCGGACGAACGTTTTAAATGCACGGCCGCAACGCGCGTGGCATATCTGCTCCGCGTGGTCGATGCGGAATAGCGTCCCACGCCAGCTATTCTGTGCGACGTTGACGGTATTCCCGCGCTGATGGCGTACGGGCTGGAAAATATACCCCGTGCGCTGCTAAAATGTGAAGTTCGCGTCCATACGGCGGTGTGTGGGCGATAAGCACAAGAAAGGGTTGTCATGGCTTCTCAACATCCGGATATCGAGAAGGTTCTGTTCACGCAGGAGGATATCGACGGTATCGTCTCTCGCCTGGGCGAGGAGATTACTCGCGATTACGCGGGTAAGGATCTGGTGCTGATTGCGGTCCTGCGCGGCGCCGTGGTCTTTATGGGCGACCTGATGCGTAAGATCGAGCTGCCGACCAACATCGATTTCATGGCTGTTTCGAGCTATGGCGACGGTGTGAAGTCCTCGGGTATCGTGCGTATCATTAAGGACCTGGATATCGACATCCGCGGTCGCGACGTGCTGATCGTCGAGGACATTCTGGACTCGGGCCTGACGCTCAAGTATCTGATGAAGAACCTCGAGAGCCGCAAGCCCGCTTCTCTGGAGGTCGCCGCCTTCCTGTGGAAGGACGTTGAGGACCGCGTCTCGGCCATCACGCCCAAGTATGTTGGAACCCATTGCCCCGATGCCTTTGTGGTGGGCTACGGCCTCGACTATGCCGAGCGCTATCGTAACCTTCCGTATCTGGGCATTTTGAAACCGGAGGTTTATTCGTAAGATGCCCGACGACCGTAACGATAACAATTCCCAGACTCCCCGGGAGCCTAAGATCCCGGGGATGCCCGGAGGCAAGAAGCCCACGCGTACGGGCTGGCTGTATTTTCTTTTGGCTTGCGCGCTTCTGGGCTACGCCTTCTTTAACATGGGCTCCGGCTTTGCCAATTCCAGCAATACCGTTAAGCTCGCGACGAGCGAGATGGTGAGCGCCATCAAGCAGGATCGCGTCGAAGATCTGACCTATACGGTTCAAGACGGAAGCGTGACGGGTCATTACTGGAAGACGAAGAAGGACAAGGGCGATACGAGCGAGCTCAAGAGCTTCTCCTCGACCTATGTCGGCTCCGATTCGCTTGCCGAGCTCATGGCGGAGCACCCCGATACCAAGTACATCGTCAACACCAACGATCCCGATTTTTGGGGCGACTTGGCGATGAGTGTGCTTCCGACGATCGCCCTTATCGCCATCATGTTCTACTTTATGCGCCAGATGATGGGCGCCAACAACAGGAACATGCAGTTTGGCAAGACCAACGCCAAGACCAACGAGGCCACACGCCCCAAGGTCAAGTTTGAAGACGTTGCCGGCGTGGACGAGGCAGTCGAGGAGCTCGAGGAGATCCGTGACTTTTTGAGCGATCCGGATCGCTATCGCAAGCTGGGCGCCAAGATCCCGCGTGGCGTGTTGCTGGTTGGTCCTCCGGGCACCGGTAAAACGCTGCTGGCCAAGGCCGTTGCCGGCGAGGCGGGCGTGCCGTTCTTTAGTATCTCGGGTTCCGACTTTGTCGAGATGTTCGTAGGTGTCGGCGCCAGCCGTGTGCGTGACCTCTTTAAGGAGGCCAAGTCCCAGGCCCCGTCGATCATCTTCATCGATGAGATCGATGCCGTGGGACGTCAGCGCGGAGCTGGCTTGGGCGGCGGTCACGACGAGCGCGAGCAGACGCTCAATCAGCTGCTGGTCGAGATGGACGGCTTTGAGGAAAGCGAGTCGGTCATCCTGATCGCCGCGACCAATCGCCCCGATATTCTGGACCCGGCATTGCTGCGTCCCGGCCGTTTTGACCGTCAGGTTACGGTCGACCGTCCGGATGTGAAGGGCCGCGAGCAGATCTTGCGCGTGCATGCCGAGAACAAGCCGATGGACGAGGACGTTAAGTTTGAGAAGCTCGCCCAGATGACCGTTGGCTTTACTGGTGCCGATTTGGCGAACCTGCTCAACGAGTCTGCGCTGCTGGCCGCTCGCCGTCATCGTTCCGTGATCTCGATGGACGAGGTCGAGGAATCGATGGAGCGCGTGATTGCCGGTCCGCAGCGCAAGGGTCGCGTGATGACCGAGGCCGAGCGCACCACGATCGCCTACCACGAGAGCGGCCATGCCCTGGTGGGTCACATCCTGGAGCACTCCGATCCGGTTCACAAGATCTCGATCGTCAGCCGCGGCCAGGCGCTGGGCTACACGCTGCAGCTTCCGCAGGAGGACCACTTCCTCAAGACCAAGAACGAGATGCTCGACGAGCTTGCCGTGTTCTTGGGCGGTCGCGTTGCCGAGGAACTCATGTGCGACGACATCACGTCGGGCGCGAGCAACGATCTGGAGCGCGCGACCAAGATGGCGCGCGAGATGGTCACGCGCCTGGGCATGAGCGAGGAGCTTGGAACGCAGGTGTTTGGTGAGGCGCAGCATCAGGTATTCCTGGGCCGCGACTACGCCGATCACCAGGATTACTCCGAGGAGACGGCGCGCCGCATCGACATCGAGGTCCAGCGCATTATGCGTGAGGCCCATCGTCGTGCGGTCGAGATTTTGGATGCCCGTCGCGACCAGCTCGATTTGATGGCCAAGGTGCTGCTTGAGCGCGAGACCGTCGAAGGCGACGCCGTGAATGCCCTGCTCGACAACGAGTGGGACGCCTACCTTGAGCGCGAGGGCGATATCCTGGCGGCCAAGGAGGAGCGCAATGCCAAGGCGGCCGGCATGCCGACCAAGAAGCGTGCGCCTCGTATGAGCGAGGAGGAGCTGGCGGCCGATGCCGCGGCATTTGCGCAGGCGGCCATGCAGGAGGATGCCGAAGCCGCATCCGATGATGCCGGCGATGACTGTGCCGTCAATGCCGGTGCCGACACCGACGCCGACAAATAGCCTTTGTGGCGAAAGCCTCTGCGGGGAAACCTGCGGAGGCTTTTTCTTTTTGTTGATTGGGAACAGACTTAAATGAGCGTTTTCACGCATTTAAGTCTGTCCCCAATCAACATTGCTGCGGCGCTTTGCTCGGCTAAAGCGTACAATAGCGCCTATGTGAAAGGGGAACAGATGATCAACGAAACTATGTATGCTCGCGGTGCGGAAAGCTCCATCATCCGCGAGATTTTTAGCTATGGCCTTGAGCGCAAGGCGCAGATTGGTGCGGAAAATGTATTCGATTTTTCGCTGGGTAACCCGAGCGTTCCGGCGCCCGCTGCCGTGGCGGAGTCCATTAAGAAGGCCTTGGAGCTGCCGAGTGACCAGCTGCACGGATACACGCCCGCACCGGGCCTGCCGCAGTGCCGTACCGCCGTGGCTGAGTCGCTCAACCGCCGCTTTGGTACGAGTTATGAGGGCAAGGATGTCTTTATGACCGTGGGCGCCGCGGCTTCGCTCACCTGCACGCTCAACGCCGTTACGAACCCGGGCGATGAGGTTATCGTCATTGCACCGTACTTCCCGGAGTATCGCGTGTGGATTGAGAAAGCCGGCTGTACGTGTGTTGAGGCGCTCGCCAATGAAGATACGTTCCAGCTGAGTGTGGACAACGTGCTCAAGGCGATTACCGATAAGACGACTGCCGTCATCATCGACTCGCCGAATAACCCGACCGGCGCCGTGTATACGCGCGACACGCTGACGCGACTGGCCAATGTTCTGCGCGAGGCCAACGCTCAGCGCGATCCCGAGAATCCGATTATGCTCATCTCGGATGAGCCGTACCGCGAGATCGTGTACGGTGCCGAGGTGCCTTGGGTGCCCTCGATCTACGAGCACACCATCGTGTGCTACTCGTATTCCAAGTCGCTGTCGCTGCCGGGTGAGCGCGTGGGGTGGATCTTGGTTCCCAACACCAATCCGCAGGCTGCCCGTCTGATGCCGGCTGTTGCGGGCGCTGCCCGTACGCTGGGTTTTGTATGCGCACCGGCACTCTTCCAGCGCGTAATCATCGATTGCATCGATGAGCCGAGCGATGTCGAGGCCTATGCGCGCAACCGCACCGCGCTTACCGACGCACTAGCGGAGTATGGCTACACCTATGTTGAGCCGGATGGCGCGTTCTACCTATGGGTGAAAGCGTTGGAGCCCGATGCGAATGCGTTCTGTGAGCGCGCAAAGAAGTATGAGTTGCTTGCGGTTCCCTCGGACAGCTTTGGTATGCCGGGTTGGTTCCGCCTGGGCTATTGCGTGAGCTACGAAACGATTGTCAATTCGCTACCCGCTTGGAAACAGTTGGCGGACGAGTATCGTTAAAAGTAAAGCGCTCTGCCTACAATGTTTTACGTGAAACGGGGTTTGGTGTTAAGCCGGACCCCGTTGTCATGGACGTTGTGTCTTTGGGATGGAGTGGTTTTACGACTATCGAAGGCTATGCGTACAATGAATATAAGCGACGGCCGTGCCAGATAAGGAGACCTGATGCCCTACCTGCTTTCTTGTGACATTCATACCCATACGATGTTCTCTGCGCATGCATATTCGACCATTGAGGAGAATGTGTACTGGGCGGCAGAGCGTGGTCTGCAGGTGCTCGGATCTGCCGACCATTTGAGCTCTATGGTTACGGCTTGCCCCAATGACCTGCGCAGTTACCAGTTCTTTATCAACCAGGATATCTGGCCGCGCATTTGGAGCGGCGTGCTGGTGCTGCGTGGTGCCGAGGCCGATATCGTTTCGCTGGACGGAAGCCTGTTTGGCGAGGACACTCTTGTCACGCTCGATATTGCCGGCGATTCGTACAGCCGTCAGCATTCGCTGTTCGATTTGGTTACGCGTAATTTGGATTATTTGGTTGCAAGCGTGCATAATCCGCAGATTGCCGAGGGCGCGACGCTGGCCCAGACGACCGAGATGTATATCAATGCCCTGGAGCACCCCAAGGTGTTCATGCTGGGTCACACGGGGCGTTCGGGCGTGCCGTTCGATATCGACGAGGTGCTGTTGGCAGCTAAGGCCAAGCACAAGATTATTGAGATCAACAACCATAGTCTTGAACACGGTGTCGACACTGAGCATTGGGCCGTATGCCGCAAGATCGCCGAGCGCTGCGCCGAGCTGGGCGTGGGCATTGGCGTTTCGACCGATGCGCACATTGGCATGGCAATTGGTAAGCTCGATTACGCTCGCAAGATGCTCGACGAGATTCACTTCCCGTTGGATCTGATCGTGACGCGCGATCGCGAGACGCTGCTGCGCGAGATGGCGGCAGCCGGCGTGTGCGACCTGTGCAAGGGGATGTAGCGGAATTTATAAACCAAGCGAAGGGGGCGGCCCAGACGGGTCGCCCCCTTTCTTGTCCCAAAAATCTACTGAGGTTGGTTAGCGGCGTTCGAGGACCGCTACGGTTTCGGTGTGGTCGGTGTGAGGAAACATGTCGACGGGCGTGATCTTGAGCAGGCGATAGCCTCCGTCGAGAAGCTGATGCAGGTCGCGCTCTTGAGTCACGGGGTTGCAGCTGATATAGGTGATGCGGCGCGGCTTAAGCGCGCAGGCAGCTTCGAGGAACTCGGGGGTAGAGCCGGCGCGCGGCGGATCGATGGAAAGGACATCGACCCGCTCGTTGTTGTCGGCGGCATCTAGGATGTAGTCGGTGGCATCGTCAGCCATAAACCAAGCGCTGCGGGTGAGGCCGTTGAGCTCGGCATTACGACGTGCGTCGGCAATGCCGGCGTGGTTGCGCTCCACGCCAAGCAGCATAATGCCGACGCCCTTGTCCTGGGCGGCTTTGGCTGCGCACAGGCCGATAGTTCCGCTACCGCAATAGGCATCCATGAGTACGTCGCCCTGCTGCAGGTCCATGCCGTCAATCGCGAGCTGATAGAGCAGCTCGGTCTGCTGCGGGTTGGTCTGGTAGAACGCGGTGGGGGAGATATCGAACTCGCAGCCGAGCAGCTGGTCGCGCATGCACTCGGCGCCATATACAATGCGGGTTTCCTCGCCGAGGATGGCGTTGCCGGGACGTCCGTTGATGTTTTGGGCGACGGTGACGATGTGCGGATTGAGTGCGGCGACAGCCTCAAAGAACTCCTGCGCATGCGGCAAGTCGCGCTGAGCGGTCACGAGCGTGACCATGACCTGGTCGGTACGCCAACCGCAGCGGACGACGGCATAGCGAAGCAAACCAAGATGCTTGTCCTCATTAAAGGCGGGAATATGCAGCCGCTCAGCTTCGCGTGCGATGCCGTTGAGAATCTGACGGGCGCCCGGTGCCTCGACGGGGCATTCGGGTACGGCAACGATCTTGTGCGTGCCGCGCTCAAAGAAACCGCAACGGACGGCGCCCTCCTTACCGGGAGCAAAGGGAGTGGCAGCCTTATGGCGAAAGCCACGCGGTGCAGGATATTTGCCCGGGTCGCCCAGGGTGACACCCATGCCACGAATAGGATCTACAGCAATGCCCTCACGCTCACAAAGCGAAGCAAAAAGCTCCTCCATAGCAACCTGCTTGGCGGCGAGCTGCTTCTTATAAGGACGATTGAGCGCCGTGCACCCACCGCAAGCTTTCATGATCGAACAGGGGGACTTGGGGTCCACAGCCTTACGCGCAGACGAAACCCGATCTTTATGCGAGCGCTTGGAGCGAGTCTGAGATGCCTTATCCTCGTTCCGACGAGAGCCGGGACGCTTGGCCTTAGCCTTGCCCTTGGCCGACTTACCCTTCGCGTCCTGAGACGACTTGGATTTCTTAGAAGATTTTTTCTCCTCTGACCCCTCAGCCGCCTCGATCAAAGCACGACGAGCCTTACGCTCCGCACGAGATTCTGCCATGAATTAACCCCACTAATTTACAAATTGAAAGCTGAAAGCATTGTACCGTGCCAAGCTAGCGGACGATATACAAGCGCCTATTTCATGTCAGTGATAAGTCCAACGATGTTTGCCCGGCGTGGGCGGGGAGCGGCGCGTAATTAAGTTTATCGCGAGTTCCGCACGCAAAGGAAAGCACTTAATGTGCTTTCCGTCTTGCGCAGGACTGTAGAGCAGGAAACTTAATTACGCGCCGCTCCCCGCCCACGCCGGGCAAACCCTCCCTTGTACTCCATCTCACTAAAGTGTATGATTCTGGTCGTTACACGACTCACTTTACTTAACTAAAGTGCCATCAAGGGGGAATACCATGAATACCGATATGTCTCGTCGTCAGTTTGTTGGTCTAGCCGGCTCGCTCGCCACGGTGCTTGGCCTTGGTCTTGTCGGTTGCGGCGGTGGTGCCGGCAAGGGCTCCGCTGCTGGCTCTGCCGCGGCCAAGGATGTGAAGGGCGCTGCGGAGTCCAAGAAGCTCGTGGTGGGCTTTGATAAGTCCTATCCTCCGTACGGCTTTGTGGGCGACGATGGCGAGTACACCGGCTTTGATCTCGATCTTGCCAAGGCTGTTGCCGATAAGCAGGGCTGGGAGGTCAAATACGAGGCCATCGATTGGGATGCCAAGGACACGCTGCTTAACTCGGGCGCCATCAACTGCATCTGGAACGGCTTTACCATGGAGGGCCGTGAGGACGACTACACGTTCTCCGAGCCGTACATGCTCAACGAGCAGGTGCTGGTGGTCAAGAAGGATGCGGGCATCAAGGGCTGGGACGATCTTGCCGGCAAGACTGTGATTACCCAGACTGATTCCGCTGCGCAGGACGTGCTTGAGGGTGACCAGAAGGATCTGGCAGCGACGTTTGCCACGCTCGACACGATCGGCGAGTACAACACGGCCTTTATGCAGCTCGAGAGCGGCGCGGTCGATGCCGTGGCGTGCGACCTTTCGATTGCCCAGTATCAGCTTGCCGCCAAGCCCGATGCTTATACGCAGCTTGATGAGCCGCTGTCCAGCGAGCACTACGCCGTCGGCTTTAAGAAGGGCGACACCAAGTCGGCCGACGCCGTGACCGAGTCGCTCAAGGCACTCTATGAGGACGGCACGGTTCAGGACCTGTGCGACAAGTATGCAAGCTACGGCCTGTCCTTCGACAACTGGGCTCTCAAATAGCCGCAGCACCCAACCTTGCGGCTCCAACCCTCCTCGCGTACCAAAGTACGCTTCGTCGGGCTTGTCGCTCGCAATCTTGGGCACTGTGCCTATTTGAGAATAAGATCAGCCGTTCTGTTGCTGCGAAGGAGAAGGTAGGTTGTCTATTCAAGTCATGATGCAGATGCTTGGCCAGGGATTCTTGGTCAGTTTGCAGCTGTTTGTGCTGACGCTGCTCGGGTCGATTCCGCTGGGAATTCCCGTGGCGTTTATGCGCATGAGCAAAATCGCGCCGCTTCGCTGGATTGCGCGCATCTATATCTCGGTCATGCGCGGTACGCCGCTCATGCTGCAGATGTTTGCCATCTACTTTGCCCCGTACTACGTGTTTGGCATTTCGCTCACGCCCGATTCCAAGTGGACGGCGTGCGTCGTGGCGTTCATCATCAACTACGCCGGTTACTTTGCCGAGATCTATCGCTCGGGCTTGCAGTCCATTCCGCGCGGTCAATACGAGGCTGCCGAGGTGCTGGGCTATTCGCGCGTGCAGACGTTTCTGTATATCGTGATGCCGCAGGTCGCCAAGCGTATTCTGCCGGCGATGGGCAACGAGATCATCACGCTGGTCAAGGACACGTCGCTGGCGTTTGCCATTGGCGTGGGTGAGATGTTCTCGACGGCCAAGGCGCTGGTCGCCTCGCAGGTGAGCATGGTGCCGTTTGCGATCGCGGCGCTGATCTACTGGGTCTTTAACTTCGTCGTCGAGATGCTGCTGGGCGCCGCCGAAAAGAAGCTGGACTATTATCATGACTAACTCAGTGATGAAAATCGAAAGCGCGCGCAAGGCGTTTGGCGGCAATGAGGTGCTCAAGGATATCTCGCTCGAGGTCAAGCGTGGCGAGGTCGTGGCGATTATCGGGCCTTCGGGTGGCGGCAAGTCCACGCTTCTGCGGTGTGCCACGCTGCTCGAGACACTCGACGGAGGCTCGCTCTCGTTTGGCGACCTTACCGTTGCGACGGATGCGGGTTCGGGCGCGGTCTATGCGAAGGGCGATGTGCCCAAGCAGGCGCGCTCGCGATTCGGCCTGGTGTTCCAAAATTACAACCTGTTTCCGCACTATACCGTGATGAAAAACATCATCGACGCGCCGATCCGCGTGCTTAAGCGCCCGCGCGAGCAGGCGGAAGCTCGTGCTCACGAGCTGATTGCGCAAATGGGGCTTACGGGCAACGAGAACAAGGTTCCTTGTGAGCTTTCGGGCGGTCAGCAACAGCGCGTGAGTATTGCCCGCGCCCTAGCGCTCGACCCGGAGATCCTGTTCTTTGACGAGCCGACCTCGGCGCTCGATCCCGAGCTGACGGCCGAGGTGCTGCGTGTCATTAAAGACCTTGCCGCGCAGAATATGACGATGGTGATTGTGACCCACGCAATGCAGTTTGCGCGCGATGTTGCCGATCGCGTGGTCTTTATGGACGGCGGTCGTATTGTCGAGGAGGGGCCCGCCGAGCAGGTTATCGACCATCCGCGCGAGCAGCGCACGCGTGAGTTTTTGAGCCGTATCGAGGGATAGGCTCAGGTATTTGCTCAACTATTAATTAAGGCGAAGCCGCCGCAGGTCTTACGGTCTGTGGCGGCTTTTTGTTTGCATCGACGGGGTTCAATAATCGCCTCACAAGCTTGTCTCTTCCTCTCGCCGCCTGTATTCATACGTGCGCCGAAAGGTATGCATGGACGGTCGCCCGTGAGGGTAGGGTGGTGGCATAGGACATTTGGAGGGTGAGTCGGCTCGGCTGCCGACCATGCTGCTCCCGGGATGGCACCGACCGCGAACTCTCCCCGTTGGCGTCGCGCATTGCGCGCGGCCCTGCAAGGAGGTCATCATGGGTGCTCCCAAGACCGGTAACGTAAGGAACGTGGTGCTCGTAGGCCAAGGCGGGGTGGGCAAGACTTCACTCGCCGAGGCCATGCTCCACCTTTCCGGCAAGACCGCCCGCCTGGGCGGCCACGACGGCACCAAGCCCACGCTCGACTATGACCCCGAAGAGGTCAAGCGTGCATTTTCCATCTCGACGACCATCGCGCCGATCGACTGGAAGGGCGCGCGCATCAATGTGCTCGATGCCCCGTGCTACCCCGATTTTATCGGCGACGCCTTTGCCGCGATGAGCGTCTGCGAGACGGCTCTGTTTGTGGTCGACGCCGAGGCCGGCCCACAGCCTACGACGGTTAAGCTCTGGTATGCCGCCGAGGACCTGCGTCTGGCGCGTGCGGTGTTCGTAAACCGCCTGTCGCGCTCCGAGGCCAGCTTTGCGACCACGATGGACCTGCTGCAAGAGCGCTTTGGCACGCGCCTGGGCGCCGTGACCCTTCCCTGGGGCGAGGGCGAGGACTTTGACGGCATCATCGACCTGGTGCGCATGAAGGCGCGCCATTGCAACGGCACCGAAGCCGTTGAGTCGGAGATTCCCGAGGAGTATCGTGCCCAGGCCGAGGAGGCCCATGACCATCTGTGCGAGTTGGTGGCCGAGGCCGACGATGAGCTGATGATGAAGTACCTGGAAGGCGAGGAGACGCTGACGCAGGAGGAGCTTGAGGGCCTGCTGTCGAAGGCGATCGCCGAGCGCATCTTTGTGCCGGTCTTTGCGGGCGATTGCATTAAGGAGCAGGGCGTCAACTCGCTGATGGACGACATCGCGACGTACTTCCCGGCGCCGACCGACTACGGCGAGATGCCGCTCATCGACGGTGATTCGCTCAAAATCTCGAGCGACGATGACCGTCCGGTGGCGTTTGTGTTTAAGACCCTGGCCGATCCGCAGCAGGGTCGCATCAGCTTTATCAAGGTGCTGACGGGTACGCTTGAGCCGGGTCTTGAGCTGATCAACGCGCGTACCCGCAAGGGCGACCGTCTGGCTCACCTGTATGTGATGTGCGGCCGCGATATGACCGAGGTCGGTCACGCCTATGCCGGCGACATCATCGTGGCGCCCAAGCTGGCTGCCGAGACGGGCGACACGCTCTCGATTACCGGTAAGGTCGAGGCCGCGGCGTTTAAGTTCCCCAACTCGCAGTACCGCATTGCCATCGAGGCCGAGAATCGCGGCGACGAAGAGAAGCTCTACACGTTTATCGAGAAGGCCTGCAAGGCCGATCCGACCATGAGCATCGACCGCGACGAGGAGACCGGCCAGACCATTATCTCCGCCGTTGGTGAGGCGCAGGTTTCGGTGCTGCTCAACCGTTTGGAGGATCGCACCAAAGTCGTGGCCAAGAGCGTGCCGATCCGCATTCCGTATCGCGAGACCATTCGCCGTACGGCAAGTGCCCAGGGCCGCCATAAGAAGCAGACCGGCGGCGCCGGTCAGTACGGCGACTGCTGGCTGCGCGTGGAGCCGCTCATTGGGCCCGACGGCACGAGCGATGGCTATGAGTTTGTGGACGAGGTCGTGGGCGGCCGTATTCCGCGCTCGCTGATCCCCGCCGTGGACAAGGGTGTCCAGGAGACCATGAAGGACGGCATCATTGCCGGCTACCCGCTCACGGGCATTC
Source organism: uncultured Collinsella sp. (assembly GCA_905208345.1). Classification (GTDB taxonomy): domain Bacteria; phylum Actinomycetota; class Coriobacteriia; order Coriobacteriales; family Coriobacteriaceae; genus Collinsella. The sequence goes on along the minus strand of CAJLOU010000009.1, from coordinate 12,488 downwards.
GCGTGGCTGTGTACGACGGCTCGTATCACAGCGTCGACTCCAACGAGATGGCGTTCCGCGCGGCAGCTCGCATCGGCCTGCGCAAGGCATGTGCCGATGCCGACCCGGTGGTGCTGGAGCCCATTGAGGAAATTACGGTGACCATCCCCGAGAGCTACGCCGGCGCTGTGATGGGCGACATCTCGGCATCGCGCGGTCGCGTGACGGGCATGGAGACCGATGAGCGCGGCGATACCGTGGTTATTGCCCAGGCGCCGCTGGCAGAGCTGACGGATTATTCGACGCGCCTGCGCTCTATCACGCGCGGCACGGGTGACTTTACCATGAAGCCCGCAGGCTATGAGCAGGTGCCTTATGACGTTCAGGCCAAGCTGGTCGAGCGCTATGAGGAGGGCCGCGCCAAGTAGCACGTGATTTTGTCTGCAATGTAGGTGCTGACGAAAGGGCCGCCCTGGGTAACCGGGGCGGCTCTTTTTGATTCCTTGGGGACGGAGGAAAACGGATCATTTAGGCTTTGGGGCAGCTTGGTCGGTCCTAGTCTCCCGAGGCCTGATTGCGGCCGGTGGTGTAGTCGATCTGCACGTGCGGCTGCAGGTTGTAGCAATATACGTGGAAGCAGAGGGTCTTGCCGTGGTCCTCGACCGATTGCGCCTCAAGGCGCATGCCACGGCAGACAAGCTCCTCTTCGTTATACATAGGCGTGACGCGGTAGAGCACATGGTTGCCCGTATCGCGAATATAGTTGAGAATCTGCTCTTCAAACGGCAGCATGCCCGTCTCGTTGAGATAGCGCGTGCCGGTGAGGAGATTCTTGCGGTTGGCGTTTTCGCCGCAGAGCGACCAGGCGATAAGGTGGCAGCGGTTGTAGAGGCTCTGGCCCGGAATAAAGTCGTAGCGCTGCTGGTGCCAACCGGCAGGATGGATGCGCGAGATATCGCCGCGCTTTCCCTGTCCGAGCGACTCGGGGCCTACACAGGCGAGCGCCTTGCGAGTGCGACCCAGGCTGTCGAGCTTGGAGAATTTCTTAAAGCAGCCCTCTTCGGTGGCGCGATCGTATTCATCGAGTGTGAATGACGGCGTGCCGAGCGGGTGCGTGCTGTCGGCGCGAAGGGCAACGTAGGGGTTGCCGGCGTAGTCGGGAATGCTGCTGAGATAAACACCGCGGGCGCGGTTGAGGTCGGGGTTTTCGACCTCGTCGATGGGGGTGGCGGCACTGCCCGCGGAAACGTCGTCATCGGTGTCGGTCGCGGCGGAATCGGAGCCATCGCCAGAGTCCTGGCTGTTTTGAGGGTCCGCCGCGCTCGCCGTTCCCGATTCGAGCCGAGCGACCAGGTCTGCCTCGTCGTCGGTGCGGCTGGGACTCTCGTTTTGTTTTTCGGCCAGAGCCGCCGCCTGCTCATCGCCTTGCGGCGACAGCAACTTGGGCGCTCCGTCGAGCGATCCCGTAAACAGCGCAAACCCCAGCACCACGGCGGTGCCGATGGAAAGTGCTTGCTTGTAGGCGGGCTTGCGCGACATTGAGGCTCCTGGATGGACGGTTGGGAATCTACCAGTCTAGCAGGAGCCGGCAAGGGCCGTTCTGTCGAACAAATACTTAAGATTTGAGACAAACGCTACTGATTCATTTGTCCCGCGGTCTAGATCGAGGTGGAGTCGAGCCAGTTGAGCTTGCACTCGAGAATGCGCTGCTCGCCGGGTTCGCTGCTTCCGTCAAGTAGGGCGAGCAGCATCTCGGCTGCTTCGCGACCTTCTTGGTCGACGGGCTCGATGATGGTGGAGACGGTCGGTGTGGTGAGATTAGTCCAGTCTTCGCAGTTGAGTCCCAAAAGGCCGATTTGCTGCGGAAGCAGATGGGCCATTGGCTGGAGGGCCTTGTAGACACGGGGAAGTGCCCACTGATTTTGCACGAAGATAAGGGTTCGCTTGGCGGGATTGAACTTGAATTTAAAGTATTCAGTGAGCTCGTTGATTGACGGCTTGTTGTGATCGATGGGAATCGCTTTGTAGAGCTGCCCGTTCGCTGCCAGCGCCTCGGCATACCCCTGAAAACGCTCCATGCGGGTGCGCATTTCGGTCATGTTGGCGGCAATGGAAAAGAAATCTTCGTAGCCGGCGTCGAGGAGTGCCTGTGTGGCGTTGTACACGCCGTCGTAAAGGTTGGTTTTGATCCAGCTGGTACCTGGGCTATAGATGGCCGCATCGAAAAAGACGACCGGCTTGCCGGCGCGTCTAATGCGGTCATGCACGGCTTTGAAGTTTGCCGTGGGCTGGATGATAAAGCCATCGACGCCCAGCGAGAGCATCTTGTCGACGTACATGAGCTCGGTCTCGGGGTTAAAGTTGCTCGTGCAAACGACCGTCTGGTAGCCCGCGGGGAGCATGACCTGCTCCATGCCATTGAGAACGAGCCCCGCCCATTTGTTGGTGTTATCCAAAATGATGATGGCAATGACGTGGGTTTGCTTGCCGGTGAGCGTCTGCGCTTGGGCGTTGGGAACGTATCCGAGTTCCTTAATGACGCGCGCGATTTTGTTCTGCGTCTTCTCGCTAAGCTTTTCTCGTTTGTCGTTGAGGTAATACGAGACGCTTGCCGTCGAGGTTCCCGCCTCTCGAGCGACGTCTGCGATCGTAACGCGCTGTTTTGCCACAGCGACTCCTTCCGACAGATGAGCATTTTCCAACATGATGACTTTGAGTCTTGGTGAAGGATACGCTTCGGTGAGCGGCTTTTTCCTTTCATATGAGTATGCAACAAATGCGGCATACGGGTGGGGTCGAAATTTGTGACCGGCATGCGCATCTGCCGTCTACCGAGAAAATCAAATACTTCTTGACTTTTGAAATCGAGGGCAAAATCGCAGGATTCATTTTTGGTTAAACGCATAACTAAATCGCATAACCAACGCTCTGACCTGCGCGTTTACCGAAATAAGCTGGCATTAAGAAAAACGAGCACCTATATTGTTCTTGTCGAAAAGACAGCAAGTCCAAACGGCAGGGGATGCTCCGGAGGCCTCCGCAAACGGTGTCTTGCGCACGCAACTCTATGAAAAGAGGGAAGCAATGAAGATCGTAGGCGTTGCCGCCTGTACTGTGGGTATCGCCCACACGTATATGGCCCAGAAGGCGATTCAGGATGAATGCGCCGCCCGTGGCATCGAGTGCAAGGTCGAGGCTCAGGGTGGCCTGGGTATCGAGAATGAGCTCACGCAGGAAGACGTGGACTCCGCCGACCTGGTCCTGGAGTCCGTCGACGTGGGTGTCGAGAACGAGGACCGTTTTGAGCAGAAGATGGCCGAGGGCAAGTTCCTGAAGGTCGGCACCTCTGATGTAATCGCCGATCCGGTAAAGATCATCGACCAGGCCATTGAGATCATCAAGGCGACGGGTGGCGCCGTTGACGCGCCCAAGGCCGAGGCCAAGGCAGAGAAGAAGGCCGTCTCCGCTGCCCCGCAGGCCCCGACACCGGCGTCCAAGCAGTCTATCTTTGCCGATCCTGGCAAGACGCTGCTCAATGCATTCAATACCGGCGTTTCCTATTTTATCCCCATCGTCGTTATCGGCGGCGTGTTTCTTGCCTTCTCGCTGGCATCCGGTACCGCCGGCGCCAACGGCATGGAGGTTACGAACCCGCTGATGGTGAGCCTTAACACCATCGGCATGGCCGGCATCTCCATGATGATCCCGGTGCTTGCGGCATACATCTCCTACTCGATGGCCGGCAAGCCCGCGCTCGCCCCCGGTTTTGTCCTGGGCTACCTGGTCAATAACGCAGTCGTTACCCCTAACGGCAACAGCGTTTCGACCGGCTTCTTGGGCGCCATGATCATGGCGGTCATCTGCGGCTACTTTGTCCGCTGGATGAAGACCTGGAAGGTCAACAACACCATCCAGACCATCATGCCCATCCTGATCATCCCGATTCTGACCTCGCTTGTCCTGGGCATGGCCTATATCTACATCCTGGCCACGCCGCTTGGCTTTGTGATGGACTGGCTCACCGGCGTGCTCGGCAGCCTGCAGGGCGGTTCCGCAGTTGTCCTGGGTCTGGTCATTGGCGTTATGACCGCCTTCGATATGGGTGGCCCCATCAACAAGACCGCCTCGACCTTCACCATGGCCATCATGGCCTCCGGTATCTACGGTCCTAACGGTATGTTCCGCGTCGCCGTCGCCGTTCCCCCGATCGCCTGTGGCCTCGCTGCGCTCATCGCCAAGAACAAGTTCGATGACGCTGACCGCCAGATGGGCATCTCCGCGCTGTTCATGGGCTGCATCGGTATTACCGAGGGCGCTATCCCCTTCGCGGTCAAGGACCTCGGTCACACCCTGCCCGGCATTTGCATCGGCTCTGCCGTGGGTGCGGCACTTGCCGCCTTCCAGGGCATCGACTGCTACGTCCCGCACGGTGGCTTTATCGTCGCCCTTGCCACCAACAACGTCGCGCTGTTCTGCCTGGACATCGTGATTGGCGCCGTGGTCGCCGCTGCAATCCTGATTGCCATGAAGCCCACGCTCGATAAGCAGGCCAAGTAAACCTTTAAGGACTCCGGTTGTGCGGAGGGATGGATTTGACTCCGCACAACCGCCCCTACACAACAAAATCCATCCGTACTGATAGGGCCCACATCTGGGTCCCAGGGAACTTTTGTCAAAAATCCTCTGGAGAAGGAGAACAAAATGTCCAACCTCACCATCCGTCAGGCCGTTCAGGGCATGCTCAAGCTGCAGGATAGCGGCGATCACGCAACCATGGTCGGCATTGGCCCCATGAGCCCCAACCTGATTCAGGCCGTGTTCGAGCTTGCCAAGGACGAGGATTTCCCGCCCATGTTTATCGCCAGCCGCAACCAGGTCGATATGGACGAGATGGGCGCCGGCTACGTCAACGGTTGGGACCAGACGCGCTTTGCCGCCGACATCAAGAAGGTTGCCGACGAGGTGGGTTACACCGGTCCGTACTACCTGTGCCGCGATCACGGCGGTCCGTGGCAGCGCGACGAGGAGCGTAACGCCCACCTGCCCGAGGACGAGGCCATGGAGCTCGCCCGCAAGTCCTTCGTCGCCGACATGGAGGCGGGCTTTGACCTGCTGATGGTCGACCCCACCAAGGACCCCTATCAGATCGGCAAGGTTATTCCGCTCGACGTGGTGCTTCGCCGCACGATCGATCTTATCGACTACCTTGAGCAGTACCGTCGCGAGCATAACCTGCCCGAGGTCGCCTATGAGGTCGGTACCGAGGAGACCAATGGCGGCTTGACCTCTACCGATAAGTACGAGGAGTTCATTTCTCAGCTGCAGCCCGAGCTCGAGAAGCGCGGCTGCCCCATGCCCACCTTTATCGTCGGCCAGACCGGCACCCTTACCCGCTGGACGGAGCAGGTCGGTCACTACAACTTCAAGAACGCCCGCGAGCTTGCCGATATGGCCAAGCGCTATGGCGTGGGCCTGAAGGAGCACAACGCCGACTATCTGGACGACGCGACGCTGCTCGAGCACATCCCGGCACACGTGACCGCCTCCAACGTCGCTCCGCAGTATGGCACCGAGGAGACCCGCGCCTACCTCAAGCTCTGCGCCACCGAGCAGATCCTGGTCGACAACGGTCTGTGCGATGACCCCTCCGACCTGTATCACACGCTGCTGGTCAAGGCTATCAAGACCGAGCGCTGGCGCAAGTGGATGACTGGCGACGACGTCAACCTGCAGGTCGATGACATCCTTGCCGACGATGAGCTCAGCCTGAAGATCCTGGATGTCTCCGGCCACTATGCGTTCAACGATCCCGAGGTCAAGGAGCAGGTCGAGAAGCTCTATCGCAACCTCGCTGCCCAGGACATCGACGGCAAGCGCTTTGTGATCGAGCACATCAAGCGTCCGATCAAGCAGTACGTCGTCGGTCTTAACCTCAAGGGCGTCACGAGCCGCATCGAGAAGGCTCTCGAGGACTAAGTAGCTTTTCCTACACGACGCCGGGCCTGGGGCATGTCCCAGCCGCAGGCCCGGCACATAGGACAAAGGGACAGTCCCTTTGTCCCATTCTTTTGAGTTTTAGATTCCTTTGAAGGAGTTTGCACCATGAAGTTCTTTATCGATACTGCCAATCTGGACGAGATCGCCGAGGCCAAGAGCTGGGGCTGCCTGGCCGGTGTTACCACCAACCCGTCCCTGTACGCCAAGACCGGCGGCAAGCTTGCCGACTTTGAGCCGCATATGCTCAAGATTGCCGAGCTCTGCGAGGGCCTGCCCGTTTCCGCCGAGTCTACCGCTACCACTGCCGAGGGTATGATCGAGGAGGGCAAGCGCCTTGCCGCCCTCGCCCCCAACATCGTGGTCAAGCTTCCCGTGTGCGAGGCCGGCCTTGCCGCCTGCCGTGCACTGGCCGATGCTGGCGTGCGCGTCAACATGACGCTTGTTTTCTCGCCGACCCAGGCCTTGATGGCCGCCAACGCCGGCGCTCGCTACATCAGCCCGTTTGTGGGGCGCTTCGATGACATCGCCGAGGACGGTATCTCGCAGCTCGACAATGTTGTGACTTGCATCAAGAACTATGACTGGACCGGCAAGAACGTCGACGACACCGTTGAGATCATCACCGCTTCGGTCCGCACGCCCAACCATGTGACCCAGGCGGCGCTGCTTGGTGCCGACATTGCGACCGTCCCCATGGCCGCTCTTAAGAAATGCTTGCATCACCCGCTGACCGACCAGGGCCTTGCCTCTTTTGAGGCTGATTGGCAGAAGGTCGTCGCTCAGGCTTAACGAGTGGATTGCCCCGGCATCGCGTCATCCGGTGCCGGGGTTGTTCTCAAGAGAGGAATTCGTATGACCAACCAGGAGCTGGCGAAGGTCGCCAATGAGGTCAGGAAGGGTGTCGTGACTGCGGTTCACGCGGCCAAGTCGGGACATCCGGGTGGATCGCTCGGTGCTGCCGACATCATGACGTATCTGTACTTTGAGGAAATGAATATCGATCCTGCTGACCCTCACAAGGCCGATCGCGATCGCTTTGTGCTCTCCAAGGGTCACGCGGCGCCGGGCCTGTATTCGGTGTTGGCAAATCGCGGCTATTTTCCCGTCGAAGAGCTCGAGACGCTCCGCCATATTGGCAGCCGACTGCAGGGCCATCCCAACATGAACGACACCCCGGGCATCGATATGTCCACCGGATCGCTCGGTCAGGGTATCTCCGCCGCGGTTGGAATGGCACTCGCCGCAAAGCACTGGGGTGACAGCTACCGCGTCTACACGTTGCTGGGCGACGGCGAGTGCGAGGAGGGCCAGGTGTGGGAGGCGGCCATGTTTGCCGGCAACCATGCGCTCGACAATCTTGTTGCCGTCGTCGACCACAACGGCTTGCAGATTGACGGCACGATCGATGAGGTCAACTCGGCCATGCCGCTCGCTGACAAGTTCCGCGCCTTTAAGTGGCATGTGATCGAGCTCGCCGACGGTAACGACATGGCGCAGATTGCCGCCGCCTTTGCCGAGGCCCGCAAAGTGAGCGACTCGCCCGTGGCCATTATCGCCGAGACGGTGAAGGGCAAGGGCGTCTCCTTTATGGAAAACCAGGTGGGCTGGCACGGCAAGGCACCCAACGATGAACAGTTTGAGCAGGCCATGGCCGAGCTCGCAGCAGCAGGGGAGGAGCTCTAATGGCAGACGTCAAGAAAGTCGCCACGCGCGTTAGCTATGGCGAGGCACTTGTCGAGCTGGGCAATGAGCGCGATGACTTTGTGGTTCTCGATGCCGACCTGGCCGCCGCCACGCAGACCGGTAAGTTTAAGGCTGCGCACCCTGAGCGCTTCTACGACGCCGGCATTGCCGAGAGCAACCTGATGGGGCTTGCCGCCGGCATTGCGACCACGGGTCGCGTCGCCTTTGCGAGCACCTTTGCCATGTTCGCTGCCGGCCGCGCGTACGAGCAAGTGCGTAATTCCATCGGCTATCCGCACCTCAACGTCAAAATCGGTGCCACGCATGCGGGCATATCGGTCGGTGAAGACGGTGCCACGCATCAGTGCTGCGAGGACATCGCGCTCATGCGCACGATCCCGGGTATGACGGTGATTGTTCCCGCCGATGACATCGAGGCTCGCGCATGCGTGCACGCCGCCTATGAGTTTGAGGGGCCGGTCTACATGCGTTTCGGACGCCTGGCAACACCGGTCATCAACGACTGCGAGGACTATGAGTTCAAGATTGGTCGCGGCGTGGTCGTGCGCGAGGGGTCCGATGTGACCATCATCGCTTGTGGCCTTATGGTCGCTGAGGCGCTTGAGGCTGCCGAGGCGCTCGCTGCCGATGGTATCGATGCCGAGGTCATCAATATACACACGATCAAGCCGCTTGATGAGCGCCTGGTGGTTGCCAGCGCCAAGAAGACTGGTCGTGTGGTCACTGCCGAGGAGCATTCGATTATCGGTGGTCTTGGCGAGGCCGTGGCCTCGGTGCTCGCGGAGCAGCATCCGGTGCCGATGCGTCGCGTCGGCGTGCGCGATGTGTATGGCGAGTCCGGCCCTGCGGTCGATTTGCTGCACAAGTACGGTTTGGACGCCGACGGCATCGAAGCTGCGGTCAGGTCCGTGTTGTAAGGAAGGTTTCCATGGGATTTGTATCTGCCAACCAAGTGACAATCGGGTATACCGCCGCCTCGCGCGAGGACGCCCTGCATTATTTGTCCGAGCAGGCCATCGAGCTCGGCTTTGCCGATGACGCATCTGCCGTAGAGGCCACCTTCATTGCTCGCGAGAACGAGGCCGAAACCGGCCTTGTCGCCGGTTTTGCCGTTCCGCATGCCAAAAGCGACGCGATCCACACGCCGGGCGTTGCCGTGCTTAAACTGACCGAACCCGTTGAATGGCCGAGCTTCGATGGGGTGCCCGTCGATGTTGCGCTCGCGCTGTACGTGCCCGCCGGCGAGGCCGGAACTACGCACCTGCGTCTGCTCTCCAAGGCTGCCGTGATGCTGATGGACGCCGGCTTCCGTGACAAGGTGCGCGCGAGCACCGATCCCGTTGAGATTGCGGAGCTCATCAATAGCGGACTCGAAGACTAGAACGGTCATCCCGTTCAATCAATTGATCCTTCTCCAAGGAAAAGGGCCGCGACGCCGTATGGGTGTCACGGCCCTATTTGCGTTTCCCCAGATAAAACCTGCCAAAACAAACCTGTCCCTTATTGGCAGGTCAGTTAACGCAGTGCAGGTTGAGCATATGCGAGCGAGCGGGCTCCGGGTGCGGTAAGGTGACGTGAAACAAGCGGGCGCTGACCTTTTGGTCGCGCCCGTGAAGTTGAGCGTCAGATTGCCGTGCCCGGGGCCTGCGCAGCGCCGAGCAGTTACGCCGTTTGTAAAACGGCGTAACCTAAAGGTTCATGTTGCCGTGGATGTAGGGGGTGACCTCAGGGGAGATATGGTCGCAGCCCAGTTCGCGCAGCGCGGACTCGATAACGGCGGGCAGCGGGGTTTTGCCCTCGGCATCGACGGCGTTGCCACCGAGGGCAGCAATCTTGGCGACATCTGCGGGTGCGGCCTCGATATGCATGCAGCCGCCGATCAAGCGCGCGCGTACCTGTGCCAGATCAAGATCGTGCAGGTAATCCTCGCAGGCGCGGATTAAATCGACCTTCTCGCGCGTAAGCTCATCGCCCGTGGGGACGCGGGTGGCAAGACATGCTCCCGCCGGCAGGTTCCAAACGGGATAGCCCCATGCGCGCAGCAGCTCGCGCTCTTCGTCCTTGGTAAAGCCGACCTCCATAAGGGGTGAGCGTACGCCGAGCTCTTCTGCCGCACGCATGCCGGGGCGGTAGTCACCGCGATCGCTTGCATTACTGCCATCGATGACGGTGGGAAAGCCGAGCGACTTGGCGTGGTTGACGATGGCGGTAAAGCCGGCGTGCTTGCAGTGGTAGCAGCGATTAGCATCGTTGCAGGCTACTTGGGGGAGCTGCAGCTGATCGACCGAAAGATTGAGCACGGGGAGCTTAAAATGTGCCCCTTCATTGGCTTGTCCATCAACGGACCGCTCAAACGAGGCCTGCTCGGGCGTGCCGATGAGCGGCGTGGTGAGATGGACGAGGAGGGTATTGGTAGGCATGATGCGGGCGCATACGGCGGCCAAAAAGCTGCTGTCAACGCCGCCGGAAAACCCGATAGCCACGCGCCCGTATGCCAAAAGCAGCTGTTCGAGCGCCGATAGCTTGTCTTGAAGCTCCTCTGCGGGTGCCGTGGTGTCTAAAATCATGAAACGGTCCTTATCGTTGAGTACTCGATCGAAAACTATAATCCTAATGCGTTACTTGCCATAAGACTTCTACCTATGTAACGAAAGTGCAATATGGTATATACGTTATATACAAGTTGCCAAATGCGGTAGAGTTACAGCAACGCGACAGCGAGAGTCGATGGGGGACCGATATGATCAAGGCTGTTATTTTTGACATGGATGGAACGCTGGTCGATACCGAGCGTTTGGGGATTAAGGCCTGGAAGGCAGGCGCCGCTGAGCTGGGGCTCGCGATTGATGAAGCGCTGATCCATCAGTTTATCGGCCGCACGCTGCCCGATGTTATGGACATCCTCGATAAACATTATGGCAGCCACGAAACCACCGAGGCGATCTATCGTCGCCACAAGGAGATTCGCGACGAGATGGTCAAGACCGAACTGGAACTTAAGGCCGGCGCCGCCGAGTGCCTAGACGAGCTGCTGGCTGCGGGCTATCACGTTGGTCTAGCGACGTCGTCGCGCCTCGTTACGGCCGAGCGCAACCTTAAGATGGTTGGCCTCTTTGACAAGTTTGAAACGGTAACGTGTGGCGAGGACGTCGTGCACGGCAAGCCCGACCCCGAGATGTATCTGCTCGCCTGCGAGCGCGCGGGCTTTGCTCCCGAGGAATGTGCCGTGGTCGAGGATTCGCGCAACGGCTGCGTCTCGGGCATTACGGCCGGCTGCCATGTCTTTGCCGTCCCCGATATCGTGCCGCTGCCGCAGGACGTGGTGGATGGCTGCGAGGCCGTGCTCGATACGCTGTTCGATCTGGCGGCGGCGGTCAAGGCCGTGCGCTAGACAATTGCGGCGTTGAAACGAGCAATTGCTTACGTTTGCGCTTAAGCAAAAGGGGTCCGGCAATGGTCGGGCCCCTTTTGCTTAAGCGGCGACTTAGCATACTCGCGGGCGTGCTATAGATACGCACCGAGGTTGATGGCCGTGGCGTCGGTCTGGCTGCTTGCCTGGGTGCTGGCGCGTTCCAGTAGGAATGGCCGCACGAGTTCTTGGCGGTTGATGTCCTCGATGGCCGTGACCGCGGTGACGGTGCGCGCGGCAGAGCCGATGTGGACGTGCTTGGTCTTTGCCGGGGCCTTGTTCTCAATTTGCTCCATGAGCAATTGAACGCCCTTGCGGCCAATCTCGTAGCCCGGGGGCGCTACCGTAGTGAGCGGGACCGATCCGCTCCAAGCGAGCGGGTTGCCGTCGCATCCGGCCACGCGTACTTGCCCGGGGACAGAGATGCCCTTGTCGACCAGTGCCGAAACGACGCCCGAGGCCAACACATCGGTCAGACCGACGACAAAATCGGGACGTTCGTCCGCGGGGCGCTCGGCGATTTGGGCACCGATGCCGTAGCCGTCGGCAGCGGTATTCCATTCGCCGGCGTCGATGACTTCGATCTTGATATCGGGGTGCAGGGCGAGCGCCTTATGAATGCCAAGGACGCGCAGGGTGAGTTGCATAAATGCTGCTCGGCCGACGACGACAATATGGTGCGCGCCGCGGGCGATAGCAAGTTCGGCAATGATGCGACCCTGGGCCTCGTTGTCGGCCGCTACGTAGTAGCCGGGCTCAGAGCAATGGATGTCCAGATGGACGATCGGCACGGGCATCTTGGTCATGGCGGGGTGCCAGTCGGGGGATGCCATGGGCTGAACCATGACGCCGGACATCTGGGTGCCCATAAAGTAGCGCAGGTAATGGTCCTCGAGAATATCGTCGTTATCGGCGTTGGCGATGAGCAAGTCGTAGCCGTGCTTGCGGGCCTCGTTGTGGGCGCCGCTGGCGATTTGGAGCGAAAAGCCGTGATCGAGACGGGGGAGCACCAGGCCAAAGGACTTGGTGGCGCCGCCCGCGAGCTGACGAGCGCTTTGGTTGGGCAGGTAGCCAAGGCGACTGATGGTCTCGTTGATGAGCTTGAGGGTCTCGGGGCGCAGCTTTTCGGGGTGGTTGAGCGCGTTGGAAACCGTGCCCAACGAAACCCCGGCCTCGCGCGCGACGTCGCTGATTTTTACCTTTGCCATAGCGGCCCCTTTGATGCGTTTCAAGTACAAGCCAGATTGTAGCATCCCAAACCTACCAAAAAGGGACAGGTTTATTTTGGCAGGTTTATCTGGGGAAACGCCGTTGCCAGCGCGACCACCACGAAGGGGGTAGGTACCTTTGTGGTGGTTTGGACCGGCTGGACGTGTGTGCATCGAGTGGTATCTAAGTT
>CAJLOU010000008.1 GCA_905208345.1 uncultured Collinsella sp. | reverse complement strand
GCAGTAAGGCCGCATGCCTCGCCCTGCAGCAGGGTCGCGCGCAGCGGGCGGGCGCCCACGGTGACATGCCAGCTGTTGTTCCACCAGGCGGCAGTGACGTTTAAGGAGGGGAAGTCGGTCGCGGCCTTGCGCACGGCCTCGTAGCTCGCACGGTAGTCGTGCTTAACGACTACGATGTGCTCGATCACGTCGCGCACGTAACCCATGTCCACGAACTCGGCGAGCGGCACGCGGCCGGCGCCCGTCAGCTCAACATAGGAATCGAGCGCGAGGAAGGCAGTGAGCACGTCCGAGAAGCCAAAGCGGCCGTAGATGCTGCCGCCCACCGTGGCGGTATTGCGCAGCTGCACGCCCACGATGTCGTGGATGGCGAACTCAAAGACATTGTTGACAAGCGCGTTGAGCCCGGCATGACGCTCGAGCTGGCGCAGGGTGCACATGGCACCGATGCGAAACTCGGTCTCGGTCTCCTCGATCTGATCGAGTCCGCAGGCCGAAAGGTCAATCGCCGTCGCCACGCGACGCGAACCCAGGCGCATCCAGATGCCGCCGCCCACAATCTTGTTGTTGCGGTTCTTCTGTAAGAGCTCATAGGCTTCGGCCGCGTTTCCAACACGGACGTAGGTACCGAACTTGAGCACGTTCTCCCCCATCTCTTCACTTGTCCAGTACTTTTAAGTGTACCAAACGAGGGGCCGCACACCGTTTTAGGACAAAATCCACCCACCCATCCATAACTTGCGGTGATATACGGACTGATTAGCCGTTCTGGGGCGCTAAACAGTCCGTATTTCACCGCAAGATATGAGGAGTCCTCCGGGATAGAAAAGGCTCCCAGCCGGATAGCTGGGAGCCTCATCACATGCTATGTCGAGCGAAGATTTAGCAGACGCCCTGGGCGAGCATGGCGTCGGCGACCTTCAGGAAGCCGGCGATGTTGGCGCCCATGACGAAGTTGCCCTCCTGGCCGTACTCCTTGGCGGTGTCGTCCACGTTGTGGAACATGCCGCGCATGAGCTGCTCGAGCTTGCCGTCGACCTCCTCGAAGGTCCAGGACAGGTGCTCGGCGTTCTGGCTCATCTCCAGGCCGGACACGAGTACGCCGCCGGCGTTGGCAGCCTTGCCGGGCATAAAGGCGACGCCGTTCTCCTGGAAGTAGGTCGTGGCCTCGATGGTCGTGGGCATGTTCGCGCCCTCGCCGACCACCTTGCAGCCGTTGGCGACGAGCGCCTGGGCGTCCTCGAGCAGCAGCGTGTTCTCGCGAGCGCAGGGCAGCGCGATGTCGCAGGGAAGCTGCCACACGCCGCGGCCGTCGCCCTCGTGCCACACGGCGCTGGGCCTCTCGTCAACGTACATAGCGAGCGTAACGCCCTTGTCGTGGCCAGAGCGCTTCTTGTTGTAGATGAGCTCGAGCACGGTGTAGTCGATGCCGTCGGGATCCTCGACCCAGCCGTGGGTGTCGGAGCAGGCAAGCACCTTGCCGCCGAGCTGGGTAACCTTCTGGACCGCGTAGATAGCGACGTTACCGGAGCCGTGAACGACGACGTTCTTGCCCTCGAAGGAGTCGCCGCGGCTCTTAAGGTACTCGTCCACAAAGTAGGCCAGACCGTAGCCGGTGGCCTCGGTACGGGCGAGCGAGCCGCCAAAGGAGAGGCCCTTGCCGGTGAGGACGCCGGTCCACTCGTTGGTCAGGCGCTTGTACTGACCGAACAGGTAGGCAACCTCGCGGCCGCCAACGCCCAGGTCGCCGGCGGGAACGTCGGTGTTGGGACCGATGTGGCGATAGAGCTCGGTCATGAAGGACTGGCAGAAGTGCATGATCTCGTTGTTGGACTTGCCCTTGGGGTCAAAGTCGGAGCCGCCCTTGCCGCCGCCCATGGGAAGGGTGGTCAGGCTGTTCTTGAGAATCTGCTCCAGACCCAGGAACTTGAGCATGCCCAGGGTGACCGTCGGGTTAAAGCGCAGGCCGCCCTTGTAAGGTCCAATGGCAGAGTTGAACTCGACGCGGTAGCCGCGATTGACCTGGACCTTGCCCTGGTCGTCGACCCAGGGGACACGGAACATGACGATGCGCTCGGGCTCGACGAGGCGCTCAAGCAGGGCGGCCTCCTCGTACTCGGGATGGGCGTCGAGCGCCGGCTGGATGGTGCCGAGGATCTCGGTCGCGGCCTGGATGAACTCAGGCTGCTCGGGATAGCGGGCCTTGAGCTCGTCGAGAACTTTCTGCGTGTAGCTCATGCTTCCTCCAATTGATGGAAAAGAAAAGTGTCGTTCGAGGCGCCCCATGCGCCGCGAGCTTTATCGAGTATGGATAATATCGCACTGTTGCAGCAAAGTTTCGCATAAGCCGACAAGCAGATGTTTCGTTTTGATTACGATGCAGGTAGAAGCGTTTTTGAGCACCCGACCCACAAATCGCGTGTTTCGAAGCTGTTTCGTCCACGTGTTCCAAACCACCACATTGGGGACAGACACCTGTGTGGTGGTGCCGGTGGCTAGAGGACGAGCTGATGGTAGTCGGCGGGGGTTATGCGGCCTTCGGTGGCAGCACGGAAGGCGGCGAGTGCATCGCCCGAGAACGGAATGGCCCAGCACAGGCCGCAACCTGCGGTGATGGAGCCGGGCAGCGGCATGATGCGCCCAGGAACACCGGCGGCAAGGCACAGCTGTTCGCATTCCATCACATCGAAGGTGCTGTCGAACGACACGATGATTTTGCGTTCGTGGTCGAGAGCATCACCGGACGGGCCTTCGCGGTGTGCATCGCGATACGCCGCGGCGGCCGCTTCCTCTTCCGCAGTATGTCCACAGCCACCGCAACCGCAGGTACAGGGTTCGGACCCGTCGCAAGTGCAAGGTTCTCCCGTGTCGGGACAAATATCGTGAGACATGGCAACTCCAATCGTCTAGGCGAGTAACTCGGCCGCCGCAAACTCCTCGGGCGTATTGACGTTCTCGAAGCAGAGCGTCGAGCCGGCGGCCTTAACGATCTGCGACTCATCCATATAACCAGCCTGAACGCGATTGATCAGGCAGCGAATGCGCTGGCGGTCGCAGGCGAGCAGCTCTTGGGCAACCGGCGCACACGCGTCACGGCGCCAGACGGCGCAAAGCGGCTCAATCCCCCGCTCCTCGCGCGGCACGCACACGTCGAGCGCCTCGGCCTCGACACAGCCAGCAAGGGCACCGATTAGCTCCGAAGAGACAAACGGCATATCACAGGCGACGATAGCAACGAGAGGCAGCCGGGCCGCAGTCAGCGAACTCGCGATGCCGCGCATGGCGCCCGCCGACCCTTCTAGGTCCGCCACCACACGCGGCACCAAGCCGCCAAACGCGCACTCCTCAAGAAAGGCAAGCTCGCTGGGACGCGACGTCGTCACGACCAACTCGCCGGCAACTGGCGCCAGCCGACCCAGCACGCGTTCGATGAGCGGCTCGCCGCAAAACGCCATGCGCGCCTTATCGCAGCCCATACGCGAGGACAACCCGCCCGCTTGAACGACGCAAGAAAGATCGGCCCGTCTTACGGTAGTCATACGGCAAACCACCCCCATCGGCATGCTCAAAACCCGGCACGCGAAGCCAAATACCGTCGCCGATAAAGCGGGCGGTACGGCAAACCTGTGCAAAAACAAAACAGCGCCTTTGCGGCACGCAGCAAGACCGCGAGCACAAAAGCGCTGGTAGCGTATGGCGGGAACGTATGTGAATCGAACACATCCAAGACGTTTTGCACGCCTCGCAACGGTTTTGAGGACCGCGGAGCCCACCGGAGCCCATCCGTTCCCAAGTGCGCCGGTATTTTACCAAACCGAGCAGCCAATCTAGCGCAGGGAGCGCAGGCCGCCGGCGTCCTTGTCGAGCACCGTAAAGCGCACGGCATCTAGGTGCTCCAAGATGCTGATGGCGCGTTTGCGCGACACACCCAGGGCCTCGCGCAGCACGCTCGTGGTGGCAGCGCCGCCGGCTGCCTCTATGGCGGCGGCGACAAGCTCACGCGCATGGGACTCGGCGGCAGCGGACAGGGCAACGTCGCGCTCGACCTTAACGATCGAGCGGTTGAGCGAAAGCTCGCGCAGCGCACGCGTCATGGTGTCGCGATCGAGCTGGAGTTGCTCGCCCACCTCGGGCAACGTCGGCGTATCGAGTCCGGCTTCGTCCAGCAAGGCAACGATGCGTTCGCTGGCCTCGCGCACCACGCGTGCCGCCGCGGCGGCCGAATGCGGATCGAACACCTCGGCGCCCTCGGAGGCGCACACGCCGCGAGAGCAGCCCTCGGAAATCAGGGCTGCGGCAACTGTATCGTCAGCGGTAGGCCAAGCAGCATGGGCGACGGCGCCGGGCGTAAAGCCCGTCTCCTTGGGGGCAGCCGCGTGCATGGCAGACAGGGTCGCCGCCAGGGCATCCATCGCAGCGTCAAGCACCACGGCGTCCGCCAAGAGGTCCGTTTCACCCGCGGCAAGTTTGCGAACGGAGCCCTGCGTCACCAACCCGCGCAGCGCGGCATCGACCTGGCCGACACCAAGATCCAAAGCCTCGGCAACATCAATCACCGTAACCGGCAGCGCCTGCAGCGCAAGCCAAGCGCCCACACCGCCCGCGATATCGCCGGACTCGAGCGCCACATACAGCGCACGCTCCCCCGCCGAAAGCTCGCGCGAGCGACGGCAGCGCGAAAGCAGCACACGTCCGCCGCCAATAAGCATAACGGGCGAATACGACAGCACCACGGCATGGTCCCCGGCACGTAGCGGCAGCGAGTTTTCCAAGCGCACCTGAACGATACGGGTCTCGCCCACCGCCATGGGGGCCTCACCCTCCATGAACATGATGCGGCCGACGACTTCGGCCGTACCCGCCATCACATGCACGCGCGCACCCGACTCGAGCACACGCGGCTTGGCTCCCTCGCGACCCAAATACGTAAACGCCATCATAAAGCGCATCGTCTGGCCAAAGCGGCCCGTCACGCCGAGCATCTCACCGCGATCGAGCGCGGCGACACCATCGCCCACCAAGTTGAGCGCCACACGCTGACCGGGCAGTGCTCGCGGCGTATCGCCGTGCACCTGAATCCCGCGCACGCGACAGACCGTACGCGACGGCAAAGCCATCAACTCGTCGCCCACCGCAACCGGCGCATCGTGCAACGTTCCCGTCACGACAGTGCCGACGCCCTTGATCGTAAAGCAGCGGTCAATCGGCAGACGCGGCGCGGCATCAGTGAGCTCGGCACGGGCACGGCAGGCATCCCAGCAAGCGGCAACCTGCTCGTCGAGCACGGCGAGCAGCCTTTCGATCCCCTCGCCTGTCTTGGACGACACAGGCACGATCGGCGCGTCCGCAAACACGGTACCCGACAAAAAGTCATCGACATCGAGCTCGGCAAGCTCGGTCATCTCGGCATCGGCAAGGTCGCACATCGTCAGCGCGACCACCATATGCGTAACGCCCAGCAGCTCCAGCACGTGCACGTGCTCGCGCGTCTGCGGCATCACGCCCTCGACGGCAGAAACCACCAGCACGGCAACGTCGATGCCCGTGGCGCCCTGCACCATGGCGCGCAGGTAATGCGCGTGGCCCGGCACGTCGACCAGGCCGACGATCTTGCCACTCGGCAGCGCCAACTCGCCAAAGCCCAGCTCCACGGTCATACCGCGACGGCGCTCAACCTCCAGACGATCGGGATTCTTGCCGGTCAGTGCCTCGATCAATGCCGACTTACCATGGTCAACGTGACCCGCCGTGCCAACGATAACGGGACACTCCACCAGCGCCTGAACCTCACTCATCGAGCAATCGCCTTCTCAACGCACGCGACGAGCGTCGATGCCGCCGTCTCGATATCGCGGTCGCCCACGAGTGTACGCATGTCAAACAGGACGCGATCGTGCGAGGCGCGTGTGACGACCGGCGTGTCGAAATCTTGGACGAGCGAGCGCTTGAGTGCGTCAACGGAAAGACGCTCATCGACGAGGCGCACGGCAACGCACATGGTAGGCAGCTCGACGGTAGGCAGCGAACCGCCGCCGGGAGTCGACGACTCCTCGACGATTTCCACCTGCACGGCGCGCGGGCAACCCGCCTTATCGAGGCCCGCCACCATCAGCTCGCGCAGTTTGCGTGCGCGGCGCTCCAGATGAGCCTGCGGAAGCGTGAGCATGTTTAGCACCGGCACCTCGCGATGGGCCACATCCGCCCCATCCATGTAGATGCGCAGTGTAGCCTCGAGCGCCGCCAGTGCGAGCTTGCCCGGGCGTAGGGCACGCATAAGCGGATGCGACCCGCAGGCCTGGACCAGATCGCGACGGCCCATGATAATGCCCGCCTGTGCGGCACCGAGCAGCTTATCGCCCGAGCACGACACCAGATCGAGCCCTGCCGAAACCGAAGCCGGCGTGGTTTCTTCGCCGCCGCGCACCAAGATGTCGTCGGGCAACAGCGCGCCCGAACCCTGGTCCTCGTAGAACAGCAGACCATGCTTGTGGGCCAGGGCGGCAAGCTCCCGAGAGCCCACTTCCTCGTGAAAGCCCTCGATGCGATAGTTGGAAGGATGGACCTTGAGGATCATCGCCGTATCGGGCGTGATGGCTTGCTCATAATCAGCCAGGTGCGTGCGGTTGGTGGCGCCGACCTCGACGAGTTTGGCGCCCGAAGCCGCCATGACATCGGGGATGCGGAAGCTGCCGCCGATCTCGACAAGCTCGCCGCGGCTGACGATGACCTCCTTGCCTGCGGCATGGGTCGCCAGCACCAGCAGCACAGCGGCGGCGTTGTTGTTAACGACCAGCGCGTCCTCGGCACCGGTAAGCGAGCGGATGAGCTGCGCGGCGTGCTCCTTGCGCGACCCGCGCGAGCAGGTGTCCACGCTGTACTCGAGCGTGCTGTAGCCACGCGCGACCTCGGCCACGGCCTTTGCCGCCGACTCCGCGAGCGGGGCGCGACCCAAGTTGGTATGGATGACCACACCCGTGGCGTTGACGGCAGGGCGCAGGCTCGGCAGTGCGGATCGATGCGCACGCCACTCGATGGCCGAGGCCAGGTCGCGCTTGGAACGCGGGGCGGCACCGGCACGAATCGCGGCGCGCTCCTCGTCGAGCTCAGCCGTGACGGCGGCATGCACCACCGCGTCGCAGGTCTCCCCCGCCGCCTTCACAACCGGCCACTCTGCGAGCAGCTCGTTGACGGAAGGAATAGCGCGAAGGCGGGCGCGTACCTCATCGGACATGTTCTGGCTATCGCTCATGTGCAACCTTTCAAAACCAAAGGTGAATCAATCGTTCGAACGTCAAACTATCAGCCAATTCGATCGGCTGAGTCAATCAATCGCTATTATCCTCGCGTGCCGCGATCTTTTCCACGCGAACGGCGTTTTCCTGGGTGAGCGCAGCGCCCGTCAACGGGTCCCAACGCAACGGCGTATGGTCGAGCGGACCCACGCCCAAGGCTTGAGCGCCACCGACATCGGCGCCAAACGAACGCCCGCCGGGAGCGGCCGAGGTGAAGATGCACGCCGGATGCAGATACGGCGTCGTCTCCACGCGCACGCGATCGCGGCCCATATCGCTCACGAGTTCGACGACCTCGCCGTCGGCGATGCCCATGTGCGCAGCAGCATCGGCATTCATCTGCACGGCATCCAGATCCGAGCCCGCCTCGGCGGCACCCGCCGCAGCAAGTCTGCGCGAAGTGTGCGACTCAAAGGGTCGGTTGCCGCTAATGAGGCGAAACATCCCCGGCCCTGGCTCCACCATCGGGGCAATCCAGCCGGGCACACGACCCAGGCCGGCGCGCTCCCATACATCGCTTACCAGCGCAATCTTGCCGCCGTCGAGCGGAATCACAGGCTCGCCCGTACGCGGCGGCAGTTGCACGCCCGTGTCAGCCCAACCGCGCTCCTTGAGCGCAGTGAGGTCGATCCCAAACGGAGCCACCTGGGCAGCCGCCAGATCGTCAGACGTAAACTGGAAGTACTCGCCCACGCCGCAGGCCGCAGCCAACCCGGCAAAGATCTCCCGACCGGGACGCGTGTCGCCATGCAACACGGGCAGCACGGCGTTGCGGTAGAACACGCGCGCGTCGTTGCGGCCCACGACCGTTCCCACACCGCGGTCGGCCTCCAGATACGTCACGTCGGGCAGCACGAAATCAGAAGCACGCGCCGTCTCGGACCAGCGAATATCAATCGTCACGAGCAAGTCGAGCTGCTGCAAAATACTCAACCAAGCCTGTGCATTGCCATAGCCCGCACCGGGGTTACTGGCATAGACGATGAGCCCACGCAAATCGCCGGCAAGAATCGACTGGCCGATGGTCGTGCACAGGCCGCGCACCGGATCGACCAGTGGATAGCGCTCGGACCCCAGCTTGGGTCCGCGAGGCACCGGCGGCGTCGCAAAGCGTGCGGGATCGAGGTCGCCCAACACAAGCGGCGTGGGCGGGTTGAGCGCGCCGCCCGCATGCCCGATACAGCCCAGCAGCACATCGACCAAGCAGATAGCGCGCGCTGTCTGGGTGCTATTGGCATACGCGATACCGATGCCACCATGAAAACCCGCATCCACCACAGCGGCAGGCGCGGCGGCAGCGAGATCGCGCGCCGTGGCGACAATCTCTGCGGCCGGCACGTCGCACATCGACTCGGCCCACTCGGGCGTCCAAGCACTGGCCGCCTGCACCAGCTCGTCAAAACCCGTGGTATAGCGGGCAACGAACTCGTGGTCGTACAGGCCCTCGGCAATGAGCACGTGGACAATACCCAACAGCAGCGCCAAGTCGCAGCCCGGACGCACGCGGAGCCAGCGATCGGCAAGCGCGGCCGAACCGCTGCGCCGGGGGTCAACCACGATGATCTTCGCCCCGCGCCGGCGCGCATCGTTGAGCGCATCGACGGCCCCCATCGTCGATGAATCGACGATGGAACGCCCCAGGTACATGATGCAGTCGGTATGCGCCAGGTCGGAGGCGGGGCTGTAGCCCAGGCTGTGCTCCCATCCGGTGAGACGACTTACCTCGCAGGCACCATCGGCACCGTACACGTTGGGCGAACCCAGCGCATGCATAAAGCGATAGGCCCAGTAGCGGTCGAACGAGGGAACGCCGAGCGTCATGCCCAGTGCACGAGGCCCGCACTCGTCAACAATCCCCAAAAGACGCTCGGCAATCTGCGCGAACGCCTCGTCCCAGGTAATCGCATCGAACCCCGAGCCATCCCGGCGGCGTCGCATGGGGTGCACAATGCGGTCACGCTCGTCAAACGGCATTGCCAGGCGATGCCGTCCGCGGGCGCACAGGGCACGCGCCGCGCACGGATGCCCCGGCACCGGCAACTCGGCCACCACACGTCCATCCTCAACATGGGCCGCAAAGGCGCAATCGGCATAGCATCCCCCGCATGTCGTCACCACGGAGCGACCGTCATGCATAGTTCTCGATGCCATCTCGATTATTCCTTCCAGCTCAGGGGTTCAGGCCCCACCGCACCACAGCTCTGCCGCCAGCTGCCGCGACGCAAAGCCCGCAGCATCTACCGCAGCAAGACATGAAGAGCCTCCCAAAAGGCAAACGCCCCTCGGGAGGCCCGTACGTCATTCCGGCTTATTACGCCTCGGACTTCTTGGCGTAGACAAACCAGTAGCCGAGCGCGACCAGAACCGCGCCGCCCACGATGTTGCCCAGCGTGGCGGCGGACAGGTTAAACGCAATGCCCGCAGCGTTGAGCGCATCGGCGCCGGCGACGTCGGCACCGTAACCGCATGCATGCATCACGGCGCCCATAGGCAAAAAGTACATGTTGGCGACGCAGTGTTCAAAACCGCAGGCCACAAAGGCAGCGATGGGCAGCAAAATGCCCACAACCTTATCGACCACGGTCTTGCCGGCGGTACCGATCCACACGGCCAGGCACACAAAGATGTTGCACAGGATGCCGCGGAAGAAGATCGTCACCCAGTCGATCGTCACCTTGCCGGCGGCGACGCTCACCATGGAGTTGGCGACCGCCTCGCCGTTGAGCTTATAGATGCCGGCCATGTACACCAAAAAGACGATGAACAGAGCACCGACAAAATTGCCGACCCACACGACGATCCATGCCTTAAGCATCTGGACCAAGGTGATCTTTTTGCTCTTGAGCGCGCAGACCATAAGCGAATTGCCGGTGAACAGCTCAGCGCCGCACACCAGCACCAGCACCAGGCCCAGGCAAAAGCACAGGCCGCCCACGACGCGCTGGGCACCCCAGCCCAGCGTGCTGTCGCTCAAAAACACCGTAAAGAACAGGCCGCCGAAGGCGATAAACGCGCCGGCGAACATTGCCAACAGAAAGGCCTTAGCGACCGGCAGGTTAGCCTTGGTCACGCCGGCGGCCTCGGTCTTGGCCTCGATCGCGGCGGGCGCCAGGCAATCGGGAGCGGAATATTCTGCCTTGGAATCTGCCATGTCAATCACTTCTTTCCTAATCAGCAGGGACAAGCGCTCCTATAGCTCCTGCCCCAAGCGGACAAAGTGGGAAAAGTCGTTGGCGGCCACGGCGTCATACACGGCGTCGACGGCCTCAAAGACCTCCGGGGACATGGGGTTATAGAACTCCGTATCGCCCGGCTGAATCCCTATGAAGACGATATCTTCGCACGATTGCTCGATTTCTTCGATCAGAATCGACAAGGGAAGCGAATGCGTGGTGAACATCGACTTGCGGGCCACGTCACGTTTGTCGAGCAAGCGGATGGCGCCGACGGGCAGCGCCATGTCGGCGGCATCGACCAACACCAGGCGCGGCGGACGCTCGCGCTTGACCTCGATGATGTCGTCCTCGGGCGTTTGCCCACCGTCGATGGTGTACCAACCGGCGATGGGCGTGTCCTCCATCTTTTTGGAGAGCACGGGGCCGGCGGCATCGTCGGCGCGCAGCACGCTTCCCGCCGTGAGCACGATGCCCGCAAACGGGGCGCCGTTCACACGTCCATCCACAACGCGACCCATTACTGTAGCCTCCCCGTCAGATACACGCCCGACACATCGCGCACGCGCTCAACCAGATCGCGAAACTTCATTAAGAACGCGACCTGCTGGGCATGCAGGCCAAAGTCGTCATCGAACACCGAGATGCCGGCCTTGGCCGAACCGCGAAAACCGCGATCGTCGAGCAGCGTGTCGCAGGCCTCGAGCAGCGACGGCACCGCCGCCTTGTCGAGCTGGCACTCGCCAAAGGAGCGGATGGCCTTGAACTTGGTCTTGGCCTCCCCCTCCGGCAGCGCGTCGACGAGCGAATAGAACACGTTCACCGGCACCGACAGGCGCGGCTCAAAGCAGTCGAGCACGCCGGTGTGGTGGCCCACGGCGAGCGTGTAGTACAGCACGTCGCAGGCCTCCTGGGGAACGTCTTCCTCGGTCTCCACAAACTTACGCGTGAGCTCATAGAAGACCACCTGGTCGGGCGTATGGCCCAGGCAGGGGTCGGCGACGCCCTCGGCGGCCTCGTCGCTTGCGCGCGAGGCATCGCCAAAAGAGCCGCCGAGCATGCCGGGACCCGCAAAGTAACCAGAGCGGTCCGTGAGCTCCATCTAGCGACCTCCGGCCAGCACCAGATCCTGCAGCGCCGAGTACACCTCGACGCGGCGCGGATCGTCCTGCTTATCGATGAGCAGCGCCATGGCGCCGCGGATATCGCCCTTGGGCGCGCCCTCGAGCGTATCCATAAACTCGTTGGCCAGGTCACGGCCGTAGCGGTAGCCGCTCATGGCGCGAGCCTCACGCTCGATGGCCACACGCAGCTTGTACGGCACGCCGGGGTGCAGGATATCGGCCTGCTCGCCGGCGGCCTCCACCGTGGTCTCGGCATGGAGCTTTTGGTCCAGCAGACCGAGCGCCATGGCAAAGCCGTAGATGGTCTGCGCGGGGCTGGGCGGGCAGCCGGGGATGTAGACATCGACCGGCAGAATCTTGTCCGTGCCGCCCCAGACGCAGTAGTTGTCGTAGAAGATGCCGCCGGTGCAGCCGCACGCGCCATAGGACACCACGATCTTGGGATCGGGTGCGGCCTCAAAGGCGCGCAGGGCCGGCATGCGCATGGCACGCGTCACGGCGCCGGTGTACAACAGCACGTCGGCATGACGAGGCGAGGGCACGACCTTGATGCCAAAGCGCTCGACGTCGAAGACGGGCGTGATGGAACCGAAGATCTCGATCTCGCAGCCGTTGCAGCCGCCGCAGTCAACGCGGTAGACATACACCGAGCGCTTGATCTTCTTAAGAAGGGTCGCCTTGGCCTTCTCGATGCTCTCGTCGAGCTCGATCTTGGTCGGGCGGTACTGGAGCCGCTCGGGCAAAAGCGTGGGTTCGGCCATGGTTACTCCTCCTTCGTTTCAAAATCCATGATGATGCCCTCGACCGGCGCCGGACCGGCGGGAATCTCGGGCGCATCGGGGTTGAGCTCGCGGTCGATATACTCCGGGTTCACGCCGTGGCCGCCCAGATACTCCATGCCGGGGCCCTGGGGCTCGCCGGACGCAAGCGTCTCGTTGGCAGCCATGCCGTGCGCGTTGCCGGTCTTTACGGCCGAGGCGGCGCGCAGGGCGTCGAGCTCGCGCTTGCACTCCTGGCACATACCGACGGTACGGGCGGCCTGCTCGGCCTCCATGCCGCCGGCCTTTTGCAGCAGGCGCTTGGCGTAGTCGATCTCCTTGTGCGGGGCAAACGGCTTGCCGCAGCGCGAGCAGTGCTCGAGCGTATAGACGCTCTTGCTGGTGAGGTCGTCCTTGCTCATGACGGCCAGCTCAAACTCCTCGGTGAGCTTGATGGCCTCCATGGGGCAGGCTTCCTCGCAGCGGCCGCAGAAGATACAGCGGCCGTAGTCGATCGACCAGGTGATGGTATCGGCCGCAAGGTCGGTGTCCATGCGAATGGCATCGGCCGGGCACGCCACGCCGCAGGCACCGCAGGCGATGCAAAGCTCGGCATTGTGCTCGGGCTTGCCGCGCATGTCCTTGTTGGTGGGGAACGGCGCAAACGGGTACTTGACCGTCGCGTCGCCGGCCTTGGCGTTAACCTTCCAAAGCTTCAGCATATTAGAGCGCCTCCTCATCGAGCGGAGCGGCCATGGTGCCCTCGCCCGCAAGCGGCGACTTGTCGCGCCAGACGTTCTCGAACTGCTCCTTGTCGAGCACGTGGTCGCGCTTGGCGGCAACATCGGTCACCGTCACGCGGTCGGTGCAGGAGTAGCACGGGTCGAGCGAGCCGACGATCAGCGCCGCGTCGCCCACGGTGTTGCCGCGGAACATGTAGCGCAGGACCGGCCAGTTGCTGTACGTGGCGGCCTTGGCGCGCCAGCGGTAGCACTTCTGGTTGTTGCCGAGCATGGCCCAGTGCACGTCCTCGCCGCGCGGTGCCTCGGTGGCGCCGATGGCGTACTTGTGCGGGGTGTACTCCCAATCCGTGGTGAAGATGGGGCCCGACGGGCAGTTCTCGAGCATGGTCTCGATCATGTCGATCGAATCGTAGACCTCCTGGATGCGGACGGCGGTACGGCCGAAGGCATCGCAGGTGTCTGCCGTGGCAGCATGCATCTTCTGAATATCCGGATCGGCGTAGCCGTCGAAGGGATGGTCAAAGCGCACATCGCGGGCATAGCCCGAACCACGCATGAGCGGACCGACCGGCGAGAAGTCGCGTGCAATCTTGCGGTCCAAGATGCCGATGCCACTCGTACGCTCAATAAAGTTGGGCGTGGAGAGCAGCACGTCGACGAGCTCCTGAACCTCGGAGCGCAGCTGGTGGATGGTCGTGAGCGTGGAGAGCTTCTGCTCGGCCAAAATGTCGCGACGCACGCCGCCAATCACGTTGAGGCCGTAGGTCTTGCGGTGACCGGAGAGCTTCTCGGCCAGGTCCATGGACTTCTCGCGGACGCGGAAGAACTGCTGGAAGCCGGAGTCGAAGCCCGTGTAGTGCGATGCGAGGCCAATATTGAGCAGGTGTGAGTGCAGACGCTCGACCTCAAGCATGATGGCGCGGATGTACTGGGCGCGCGGCGGGACATGAATGCCCTGGGCGCGCTCGACGGCCTCGGCATAGGCCACCGAGTGAGCGCAGCCGCAGATGCCGCAGATACGGTCGGCGAGGAACGTCACGGCGTCATAGTTCAGGCGCGTCTCGGCGACCTTCTCCATGCCGCGATGCACGTAGAACAGACGGTAGTCGGCATCGACGATCGTCTCGCCCTCGACGAACAGGCGGAAGTGGCCAGGCTCGTCGGAGGTAATATGCAGCGGGCCCATGGGGACGAGCGTTGTCTCCTTGCCCTTGGTATCGGCCAAGAACTCGTAGTTTTCCATGTCGCTCGCGGGAGCGGGACGGAAGCGGTAGTCCATGGAGTCCTTGCGCAGCGGGTACAGGCCGCTGGGCCAGTCATCGGGCAGTACCAGGCGGCGACGGTCGGGCAGACCCTCGGGGATCAGGCCGAACATGTCGCGCAGCTCGCGCTCACCCCACACGCAGGCGGGGACGAACGGCGTCACGGACGGGAACGTCATCTTGGCGGGATCGACCTCGGTGCGCACGGTCACCCAGCCGGGGTCCTCCCCCTCCATGGAGATGACGTAATACACGGCGTAACGGCCGCACAGACTGCGCTCGTCGTTGCCGATGATCACGGGAATCCAGCCGTAGCGCTCGTAATACAGGTAGTGGACGGCCTCGGGCAGCTTGTCCTGCTTGACGGTAATCGTCAGCTGGTCCTCGCACTGCCACTCGACCTTCTCGATGCAGCCCGGAACGGCGCGGCGCAGGGCCTCGACATGGCTCTCGCAGCGACGGGCATACACCTTATTCTCAGTTTCAATCATTCGTTACTCCACCTCGCTCTGAGCGGTCTCGGTACCGAACACAGCGCGGTACATCGGCGTCGCGTGAAGTTCCTCGGTGCTCTGCTCGAGCACGATGCCGGTCGCGGTCTCCACACCGTGCACGAGGGGCAGCGGGGTGGCGATGCCAAACCACAAGATCATGACAGCCAGGATGATTTCGGGGATAAGCATGAGCGCCGGGGCCTCATGCTTGCCCATGCCCTGGGGCGCATGGCCGAATACCGACTTGAGTGCGATACGGGTGAGCGCGGAGATTGCCACGGTAAGACCGAGGGCGACCACGACGACCAGCCACATGGGGCCGGCGGTAACACCGGCGACAAAAGTCAGGAACTCGGAGATAAACATGCCAAAGGGCGGGAAGGCGGCAAGACCGAGCAGCGCCAGGATGGCGAGCGCAGCGGTTGCAGGGGCAACCTCGACGACGCCCTGGATCTTGGCCAGGCTACGCGTGCCAAAGGCGTGCTGAATGTTACCGGACACGCAGAAGGCAAGCGTCTTGGTAAAGCCGTGGAACACGCAGTGCAGCAGGGCCGCGGCGATACCCAGAGGGCCACCGATACCCAGGCACAGGGCGATAACACCCACGTTCTCCACAGACGAGTACGCAAAGCGGCGCTTGAGGTCGTCCTGGCGAAACATCGAAAGCGCCGCCACCAAAATGGACAGCGTGCCGACGATCAACAGCAAAAGCTGCGGATACTCGGCGCCCACGGCCTGGATGGTAAAGCCGTAGAAGCGCATGATCACAAGCATGGCGCACTTAAGCAGCACGCCCGAGAGCAGGGCCGAGACAGGGCTCGGGGCCTGGGAGTGGGCATCGGGCAGCCAAGTGTGCATGGGGAACAGGCCGGCCTTGGTGCCAAAGCCGATCACGATAAACGCAAAGGCGAGGCGCATGAGCGTCGGGTCGAACTGGTCGGCATACGGCAGCACGCACGACAGGAATGCGGCCTCGTGGGCGTTGGGAATCACGTCGGCGGCGTTGGCGTAGATCAGCAGCGTACCGAACAGGCCAAAGGCCACGCCGGCGGTGCAGACCATCGCATACTTCCAAGAAGCCTCGAGGGCCGTCTTGTTCTTGTAGATACCCACGAGGAACACAGTGGAAAGCGTGGTTGCCTCCACGGCGGCCCACGTGAGGATCATGTTGTTGGACAGGCACGCGAGCAGCATGGTGAACACGAACAGGCTAAACAGCGCAAAATACTGCTTGGCGCGCTCGGCGGGCATGGAGCCCTCCTCGATATCGGCCTTTACATAGGGCAGCGAGAACAGCCCCGTGAGAAAACCGATAAAGCCTATGAGCAGCACAAAGATGGCGCCCAGCGAATCGAGGTGGAACCACAGGCCAAGAGCGCTCGCGGTGTCGCCGCTCATAAGGACGTCACCGGCCGTCATAATCGACAGCACCAGGACGGCTGCGACGGAGACCAGGTTGAGACCGGCAAACACGTTATAGGACGTGTTCTTAGGCAAAAACGCCATGACCAGCGAGAACACCAAAGGAGTCGCGAGCAGGGCGAGAATCAACGTTTCCATGGACTACCCCCTCAGCTCGGACAGGTCGCGCGCATCGAGCGAGTGGGAGTCGTCCCAAATGCGACGCACGACGATGGACATGATGATGACGGCAAAGATGGCGTCGGTGGCGATACCGATCTCGATGATCTCGGGAGCGGTGGGGGCCAAAAGCGCGAGCGTCACGTGGCTGCCGTTTTCCATAAGGCAGTATCCAAAGATCTGCTTCATGATGTTGCGCTGCGAGATGATGCAGGTGAGGCCCACAAAGAAGTGAGCGAAGCTAATAGCGAGCGCGGGCGTTGCGACCTCGGCCGTAGGCAGGCTGATCTGCGTCACGACGGCAAAGCAAATCGCGACCTCGACGGCGATGATGCAGATGGCCCACGCGGGCTTAAGGCCGGCCTTGAGCGATGCGTCGCTCGGCTCGCCCATCTTCTTGTATGCGCGGTTGAGGATATAAGGGACCAGGACAACCTTGGTGATAAAGGCGGATCCAGCCCACATAAGCAGCTCCTGCGCACCGGTAGTGGCACCGAGCGTAGCGAGTAGTCCCACGAGCACCAGCGACTGCACCGCATACCAGCGGATGGCGTGCTTGATGTTCTTGGAGACGACCACCATGGTGGACGTGACGATTAGAAGGCCGCCAAGGATGTTGACGATCGAATAACCCATGTCGTTCTACCTCCTAACCGATCCAGCTGGCCGAAAGCGGGCCGCTGACGATGACCATGATGATGAGCACGATGAACACAAACGCCATCGCGCGGGGAAGCGGGGCTCCCGCAGCGACCTCTTCGCTCGGCTCGCCGGGCAGGCAATAGCCCATCCACTTAAGGAACCAGGCAAAAGTGGCGACGGTCTCTGCAACCATGATGCACACGAGCACCAGGATCGCGACGTTGCCGGCACCCACAGAAAAGCCGCCGGCGATGATCTGGAACTTCGAGAAGAACGTGTTCATGGGCGGCACGCCGGCAATGGCGAGCGCCGCGACACCAAAGCCCACGCCCGAGATCGGGTACTTCTTTACGATGCCGCGAAGCTTGGGCAGCATACGCGTGCCGAGGGTAAAGGAGAACGAACCGGCGATCAGGAAGAACAGCGTCTTGGCGAAGGCGTGGTTAAAGATGTGGCACACGGCGCCATCAAAGGCCAGCTGGCTGCCAAAGACCGAAAGGCCCAGACCAAAGAACACATAGGAGAGCTGGGCGATCGTGGAGAAGGCCAGCAGACGCTTCATGTCCTTTTGCGGCAGGTACATCAGGAAACCAAAGAGCATGGTGACCATGGCGTCGATAATGGCGACCCAGCCCACGATCTCGGGAATCTCGCCGGCAGAGACGAGTGCACGCGCGAACACGCACACGCCGACCTTGACCATCGAGGCACCATGCAGGTAGGCCGAAACAGGCGTCGGCGCCTCCATGGCCGAAGGCAGCCACATGTACATGGGAACCTGTGCGGACTTGGCCCAGGCCGCAAACAACACGAGCAAAAGGACGATAGCCTTGAGCTTGGCGTCGAGGCCGGCAATCGCGGTAATGGCGAAGGTGCCGGTGTGGGCAAACACGATGGCGGCGCCCAGATACAGGCCGAGCGCACCGATATGCGTAATGATCAGGGCCTTCATGCCGGCCTTCTTGGCCGTAGGCGTCATGTAGTAGCTAATGAGGCCCCAAGAGCACGCACCCGTGATCTCAAAGAACACGAGCTGGCCCAAAAGGGTCGAGCTGTACACGAGGCCGGCCATGGCGCCGATGAAGGTCGCGAGGTACGCGTAGAAGCGACGACGCGGCGCGTCGGGATGCTCACGGTTATTCTCGCTCATATAGGGAATCGAATAGATCACGACAAGCAGGCCGATACCCACAAAGGCGGGCGCGAGCAGCGTGCTCATACGATCGAAGGTGAATCCCATGACGAGGGTCTGCCCAAACGAGATCAGGGGGACCTGCGTGTCGGGCATGCCGGCGCCAGCGAAATTCGCGGCGAGGGCGATGGTGCAGACCGTCGAGACGGCGGCACCCAAAACGCTGAACCACTTGGCGTACGGACGGGGGAACAGGGCGACGAGCACCGAGGCCACCATCGGGGCCGCGATGGCGACCAAGCCGAGAAGGGACAGACTGACTGCAAATGACATTGTTTCTCCCTTCTCCTACACGCCGACGACCACGAAGACAAACGCCAGAACGGCGATGCCAACGACAGCCCAAGTCTGATTACCGAGTACCTTAAAACGCGAGCGCGAGCAGGAGTTCTCGATCACGCCGCATACGACAAAGTCGATCAGGCACTTCACCAGGAAGATGACTGCACCCAGAACGGCGGCAGCGCCCACGGTCGCGGGCTCGCCCCAAGGGATGAAGATCGCGCAGAACCAAGCGACGACCAGGACCTGCTTCATGGACATGGCAAGCTTGGCCATGGCGAGCGACGGGCCGGAAAGCTCGGCGAGCGGACCTTCCTGAAGCTCTTGCTCGGCCTCGGCCTGATCAAACGGCAGCTTGCCGAGTTCCATGTAGCAGGCGATCGCAAAGGCGATGCCGGCGAGGATCACGGCGACCGGCGCGTCGATGGCGCCCGTCATGATGTGCTGACCCATGGTGGCGATGTCGGTGGAACCGCACACCAGGGCGGCGGCAAACAGCGCCAGCAGCATGGACGGCTCGATGAGCACGCTCATGAGCAGCTCGCGGACGCCGCCGATACCAGCGTAGGCGTTGGACGAATCCACACCGCAGAGGGCGAAGAAGAAGCGGGCGAGCGCCAGGCTGTACATGATGGTGATGGCGTCACCAAAGACCGGGATGGGGCTTTGTGCCGTAAAGAGCGGCAGGCCCATCGCGAGCATAAAGGCGACGGCGAAGAACAGCGGCGGCATAATGCGCAGCGCAAAGCTCGCATCCTCGCTCTGGGACTCGGGGCGCGCAAAGAGCTTGGCCAGGTCGCGATAGTCCTGCATGATGCTGGGGCCGCGACGGTTGTGCATCTTGGCGCGAATCACGCGGCCGAGGCCGGAGAAGAACGGTGCGACGGCCATGACGACCACGCCCTGCAGAACGGCAAGTACGATGTTGTTCATGCTCTCCCCTCCTTAACCCATTTGCACGGCGAGCACGAGGAACACCACGAGTGCCGCGACGATATAGCAGATATAGATGCTGTAGTTGCCGCCCTCAAGCTTAGTCGCGAGGTCGGCGAGCTTCTCGACACCCTTATGCGGGGCATCGACGAGAACCTTGTCGGGCACGGGCTCCACGGCCTCGGCCACACCGGTGAGCTTCTGGAAGAAGTGCGCGATGGACCAGCAGACAGCCGTGCAGCGGTCGCGCAGCGTGTAGAGCGGCTGCATAAACCAGGAAACCTCGGAGGCAAAGGTCGTGGCCACGACGGGCATATGCTCGTTGGGAGCATAGCCGCATGCCCACGGCTGAGACTTCTGCACCTTGCCGACGGTCTTGAGCTTGCGATAACCGCAGGCAAGGCCGACGAGCACCACGAGCGCAATAGCGATCGCGGGCGTGGAAGTGGCAGCGCCGGAGTACTGGTTCATGAGCTCCATGCCCTCGGCGGCAAACACGCCACCGTACGGATGCAGCACGGACGCGGCGACATCGACCAGCACGGGTGCAATCACGGGAGCGCCAATGCCCAGCACGACGCAGATGGCCGCGAGCAGGCCCTGTGCAAACACCATGGGGGCGGGAACCTCCTTGGCATTGGCCGCGGCCTCGGAGCGGGGCGCGGAGGCAAAGGAGACGCCATAGGCCTTAACGAAGCATGTGACGGCCAGAGCGCCGGTAATGGCAAGCGCGACGGCAGCGAACACGGCCACGATCATGACGGCCTTGTCACCCTGCATGGCGGCATTAAACAGCGACTGATAGGTAAACCACTCGGACACAAAGCCGTTGAAGGGCGGGATGGCCGAGATGGCAAGCGCGCCAACGAGGAAGCAGATGGCCGTTGCCGGCATACGACGGAACAGGCCGCCCATCTTCTCCATATTGCGCGTACCCGTGGAGTACAGCAGTGCACCGGTGCCCAAGAACAGCTCGCCCTTAAACATCGCGTGGTTAAACGTGTGGTAGAGGGCGGCCATCAGAGCCAGGGCGGCGATGCCGACCGAGTTGAGCGCCATAGCGGCCATGGAGGCGCCGACGCCGAGCAGAATGATGCCGATGTTCTCGACGGAGTGATAGGCCAGCAGGCGCTTGATGTCATGCTCCTGCAGGGCGAAGGCCACGCCGAGGACCGACGAGATCGCACCGAAGACCATGACCATAAGACCCCACCAGACCTGAACGCCCGAGGCGGAGAGCAGGTCGAGGCCCACCTTGAGGATGCCGAAGATACCGATCTTGATCATGCCGCCGGACATGAGGGCCGACACGTTGGACGGCGCCTCGGGATGCGCCTTGGGCAGCCAGCCGTGCAGCGGGATGATACCGGCCTTGGCGCCAAAGCCAAAGAAGGCGAGCACGAAGCACACGGATGCGACCGCGGGGCTAAACTGCGTAGCGCGGAAATCCGCAAAGGCAAACGAGCCGCCGGCGAAGTTGGTCATGGTGAGGAAGCTCGCCATGATGAGCACAAAGCCCACGTGCGCGATCACAAAGTAGAGCCAACCGCCATGGATGGAGTTCTCGTTCTCCTCGATCACGACCAGGAAGTACGAGGTCAGCGACATGAGCTCAAAGGCGACCAGGAACCAAAACACGTTGTCGGCGGTGATGACGAGCATCATGGACGCCACGAAGGTGTTAAAGAAGAAGCCGGCGCGGCCCTTTTTGCCCGGGTACTCATCAAAGTAGTTGAGACCGTAAATCGAACCGGCAAACGCGAGCACCGAGATGAGCGCCACGAACAGGCCGGACAGCTGATTGAGCAGCAGCTGGAAATGGGCAAACGGGAAAAACACGATGGTGTCGACCGACGTGACATCGCCCAGCACGGCCTGGATACCGGCCACAAACGAAAGAACCGCGGCGACGGCGCCGATAAGGCAGCCGGCGGTCTTGGCGGCGTTATCGGCCTTGATCAGCAGAACCGAGGCGAGCGCACCGATGCACGAGACGGCAAGCGATGCGATAAACAGCGTCATGCTATCCATTGTTTACGCTCCCTTCTGCTTTCTCGGACAGGCCCTGGGCCACAGCGGTAACGTCGACAACCGGACCGTTTTCGATCGAGCGCAGGCGCTTGGCCTCGTCGAGCTCGCGATCGGCCGCGCCGCCCATGACGGTCAGCGCCTTGGTGGGGCACGCCGCCACACAATGCGGGCCGTCCGGATCGAAGGCGCACAGGTCGCACTTGATAGCGCAGGTGTACTGGCCGGGAGCCCACGTAAGCAGGCTGCTCAGGGACTTAGGATACGAAGGCGTCGGGTCGCACATGCCTGCGACACCGGCGATAGACGTGCCATCGGGATGGATGGCTCCGAAGGGGCACGCGATGGCGCACAGCCTGCACCCGATGCACTCCTGCTCCTTGACGTGGATGCGATCGCCATCGTGCTCGATGGCATTCACCGGGCAAACCTCGGCGCAGGGGGCACCCTCGCAATGGTGGCAGGCAAGGGCGGCCGAAATACCGCCGGTCTTCACGAGCGCCAGGCGCGGCGTATCCTGAAGACCCTGCATCCGGTGGGCGTCGGCACAGGCGGACTGGCATGTTCCGCAGCCGATGCACCTCTCCGGGTTGATGTCGATGAAGCGGTTCATCCCCACTTCCTTTCAAAATAACGGGCCGGGCTCCCGAACGTACGGGACGCCCGGCCCAAATAGCCAACGAGAACGGGACTACACGATTTGGTTCACGTGCGTCTCGTCGTCGAACTTGGCGGCGCCGGGCTCAACGTCCTGGGGAGCGGCGGCGTCCACCAGAGCCTGCTTGAGCTCGGTGTACTGACGCTCGACCTCGCCCTCGGCCCAGACCTGGTCGGCGATAGCGTCGACCTGGCAGGCGGAGAACTTGTCCTCGGGCGTATGCGAGACCGGGTCGACCTTGTGCATGGTCAGCTCGTTGCACTTGCCGATCCACCACTGGTAGGTCATGTAGACCGTGCCCTTGTTGATGCGATCGCTTATGTCAGCGCGGCTATATACCTGGCCACGGCGGCTGTGGACCGAGACGATGTCGCCATTCTTGATGCCGCGTGCCTGGGCGTCCGCGGGATTCATGCGGACAAAGCCGGGCTCGTCGGCAAGCAGCGCCAGCGTCTTGCAGTTGCCGGTCATCGAGCGGCAGCTGTAGTGGCCGACCTCGCGGACGGTGCACAGGATGAGCGGGTACTCATCGTCGGGAAGCTCGGAGGGCGCCTCCCAGTCGTGCGCCATCAGGTTGGCGCGGCCGTCCTTGGTGGTGAACTTGCCACCAGCGAACATGTCGGGCGTACCGTGGTCGTTCACATCGGTGCTCTTGACCGGCCACTGGGCGTAGCCGCCCTCGGGAGCCATCTTCTCGTAGGTCGCGCCCACAAAGTTGGGGCACAGGCTAATGCACTCGTTCCAGATCTGCTCGGTGTTGTCGTAGTGCATGGGATAGCCCATGCGCGTAGACAGGTCCGCGAAGATCTCCCAGTCGTGACGGCACTCGCCCTTGGGCGGAACAGCCGCGTCAAAGTGCTGGAAGCTACGGTCGGATGCGGTAAAGACACCCTCGTGCTCGCCCCAAGAGGTAGCGGGCAGGATGACGTCGGCGAGCATGGTCGTCTGCGTCATAAAGATGTCCTGGCAAATGAACAGATCCAGCTCGGAGAGCGTCTTGCGCATACCGGCCGAATCGGGCTCGGTCTGCACCGGGTCCTCGCCGTAGTTGTAGAAGCAGTGCACCTTGCCCTCGTCGACCAGGTGGCCCAGGTCGGTGAGCTTGTAGCCCTCCTCGAGCGGGAGCTTTTCCTCGGGCACGCCCCAAGCCTTTGCAAACTTGGCGCGCACGGCGGGGTCGGTGACTTTCTGGTAGCCAGGGTACAGGTTGGGCAGCATGCCCATATCGCAGGAGCCCTGGACGTTATTCTGACCGCGCACGGGCGCGAGGCCGGAATTGGGTTTGCCGATCTGGCCGGCAACGCAGGCGATGGAGGCGATGGTGTGCACCGTCTTCAGGTTCTGCTTCTGCTGGCATACGCCCATGCCCCAGCCAATGATGGCAGAGGGCTTCGCCGTGGCGTACATCTCGGCAGCTTGGTGGATCAACGCGGGCTCGACACCCGTGATGTCCTGTACGGATTCGGGAGTGTAGTTCTTGATGGTCTCCCACCACTCGTCAAAGCCGTTCGTGTGCTCGGCGACGAATTCCTTGTCGTAGAGGCCATCGTTGACCAAGCAGTTGGCAAAGGCGTTGAGGAACGCAACGTTGCAACCGTTCTTGATCGGAAGGTAGAGATCGGCGATACGCGCGGTTTCGATATGGCGCGGGTCGGCGACGATGATCTTGCAACCCTTTTCTTTGGCTCGCACGATACGCCTTGCGACGATGGGGTGCGAATCGGCAGGGTTATAGCCGAAGAGGAAAATGCAGCCCGCATCCTCCATACCGGGGATGGAGCATGACATGCAACCTGAACCAACCGTGTCCATCAGACCGAGGACAGTAGGGCCGTGTCAAGTACGGGCGCAGTTGTCCACGCTGTGGGTGCCGATGCACGCACGCGTAAACTTCTGCATGACGTAGTTCGCCTCATTGCCGCCGCCTCGCGAAGAGCCGGTGGTCATGACAGCGTTAGGACCATATTCGTCAATTATGGCCTGCATCTTAGATGCGGTGAAATCCAGTGCCTCGTCCCAGCTTACGCGCTCAAGATCCGCGCCCTTGGTGCGGCGGATCATCGGGTGCAGTACGCGAGGAGTCAAGATCTTGGTGTCGTTGATGAAGTCATAGCCGCTCATGCCCTTAAGGCACAGCTCGCTCTGGTTGGTGATGCCGTTGAGCGGTTCGGTGCCCACGACCTGGCCGTTTTGGACCAGGAGGTTAAACTGGCAACCGGCGCCGCAATACGGGCAGATCACTTTATGCTTCTCCATGACACCCTCCTTCCTTTTTCTGCTACCGATTACTCGGTACTAATTTGACAATCATTGGGCCTGTATGGCCGCCCGCCTACGCCTCGTTTTCGATGGTGGCGCGGGCACGCTCGGCAGTCAGTTCTGCCAGACGCTCCTCGTCTACCAGGGTGAGGCCCTTGGTCGGGCATGCCTCGGCACACGCCGGACCGCCGGGACGGTCCACGCACAGGTCGCACTTGAGCACGAAGCTCTTAGTCTGCGAACCCACGCGAACGTCACCCATCAAGACGGGGACCTGCGTGGTCGCCACGCTCACGGCGCCAAAGGGGCATGCCATGACGCAGCTCTTGCAGCCGATGCAGTTGTCCTCGTTGACGCCGATGCGATGGTTCTTTGGATCAAAGAACAAGGCGCCCGTGGGGCAGGCCTTGGCGCACGGAGCGTCCTCGCAGTGGTGACATGCCACCGGCGCGGAAATCTCGTAGGTGCGCGTTACGCGCAAGCGAGGTGCGGCGATGTTGCCGGGAATATCGTGCGCCTCGATGCACGCCGCCATACAGGTTTGGCACCCAATGCAGCGTGAAGAATCAGCCACGACTCGTTTATTGCCCATGTTGTTCACTCCCTCCTGAATCCCATGCCGGAGAGACCCTGTCGACGTTGCCCCGGACCGCCCGTGGTCCGGCATCGGCGTATCGAGTGCATGCGGCGAAACAGGCACTTCGATAGAGTTCCTCCAACGATATACAGGCTAAATATACGCAGTTGCAGGTGGCAAACTTGAGCATAGGCCCTGCAATACGGGTGTATTGCAGGGGTTTTGGCAGGTTGGAATTAGTCTCTAGAAGCTATAAAGGTGAGTGTATTACATGCGTACGCCTCAGAGATTTTTATGCGCTCTCATTTTGGATGTACTACGCTTGTATTCGTGTTTATGGTTATCAACTTGAGTGAAATAAAGTAATCGTTATAAGATGCTCAAGTATCGGCACATGCCGCATTTGACCGACTATATTGCACGCTCATTAAGGGGGCCAGTGATGTCATCGACTCAAAAAAGAGCCATCCTGCAGGTGCGCATTCGCGAGGAAGACAAGCAGCATGCCGAGCATCTCTACGATGCCATGGGCACATCGCTCGCCGAGGCTGTCCGCTTATTTGTCGCGCAAAGCATTTTGATGCGCAAGCTCCCCTTTCAGCCGGTCGCCGTGCGCTCAAAGAACGGCACCGCCGCCTATGGATCGCTCAAAGCATATGGTGACCCCAATCGCCGCTCCGAAGAGCGCAATGCCTGGATTGAGTACCTTGCCACAGAAAGCGACGATTCGATTTTGGGTCCCGAGGAAGTAGATATCCATGAGTAGCACCATCATCGACGAGACCGTCATCCTGCGCTACCTGCTTGACGACGACGAGGTTCTGTCACCGCGCGCCGCCAAGGTCATCGCCACGCGCACCGCTCGCGTCTACCCCGAAATCATCACGCGCGTCGTGGTCACACTGCGCGACGTCTATAAGGTTCCCCGCGTTGAGATTACTGCGGCCATGAAGAGGTTGCTCGATGACGTCATGGTCGACGAGCCCACCGTTGTCGCCCTTGCCGTCAAACTCTTTGGCAAGACCCATATGGACTTTACCGACTGCCTCCTCGCAGCCCGAACCGCCATCTACAACGATGATGTCGTGAGCTTTGGCAAGCCCATCATCCAAGGCATGATCGATTACCGCCGCAAGCGCCAAACCGCTGCCGACGCTCGCGACCGCGCCGCCGAAGCCCGCAGCCGAAGCACCGACTCCACCATCGACAAGCTCCGCCATCACGGTCGCCACTAACCCCATCCCCACCTGAGTTGCGGTGAAATACGAACTGATTTATGCCTTTAAAGGCCTCAACAGTCCGTATTTCACCGCAACTTATTGAAGGTGGACCGCGAACGATTTCGCTATCGGGATTCGGCGTAGGGTTTTGTTGTCGGAATGCCGTAACCGCGCATCATGGCACCGAACGATTCTACGTCGTAGGTGTCCGAGAGTTTGAAATGAATGACGTTGTGGCCCATGGCGCGAAGGTTCGCGTCGCGCATGAGGGCCGCTCGATACGTTTTTGCCGCCGCCCGCTCTGGATCATTTTGACCCTCGTCTTCAAACTTGCCTAGCCCATGCAGCTCTGCCAGCGTCCATGAGCCGTCTGGCATCTGCCAGCCATAATCTGCTAGATAATAGCCAGCGTTTCCCGGTCGCGTTATCTCAACTTGAAGCTCGGGCGCGGCAACCCCAGCGAGAATCATCGCTGCTCTCGCCTCGGACTCGCCGCCATTGTCTGACCTGCCGTCCATATACTCAAAAACGTCAAAAGCACGCGCGATGCCATGCAGCCCTCGACAATTTGCCTGCGCATATGCTCGCAGCTCTTCGCGCTCGACATCGTACTCACGGGCCAAGCCATCGACATAACCCAGCGCATAGCGAAAGGCGCTCGATCGCGCGATATCAACAACCGTTCGACACGGATCCGTCAGTGTAAACAGACCAAGCCGCCACACTTCGCCCGGGCGCCAGCGCTTGTATTCAACGAACTCATACGTATCACGCCTTGTAGACCGTGGCAGCAGCACTTGCACTTTATCCAGAAGCGTATACGCCGAGCCGATGCCGTAGAGCAGCGCTGCTGTCGCTCCGCAGAACACAGCATCCGGTTCAACGA
Source organism: uncultured Collinsella sp. (assembly GCA_905208345.1). Taxonomy (GTDB): domain Bacteria; phylum Actinomycetota; class Coriobacteriia; order Coriobacteriales; family Coriobacteriaceae; genus Collinsella. The sequence continues at coordinate 2,652 of CAJLOU010000008.1, read as the reverse complement.
CCGCAATAGCGGATGCCAGCTGAAAGATACGATCTTCAACCCCAAGATTATTCCAATAGACCGGATCCGCATACACGTGATTGTAAAGACGAAGCATGAGCTCTTCCTGCATAAGCTCACGCGCGCGGCGTTCATCCCAAGGATCAATTGTTATAAGCAGCTGTCCATCTTGATGAATTCCAACGGCCGAGAATAGCATCCTTGCATATGACTGCGGAAAATGTTTGCCTTTATCGAGCATGGCCAACCCCATAACCATCACGGCGGAGAGAATACCATTACGCTATCGCATGCTTCCGTTCGCAGGCCTTGCCAAAAGCTGACCAAAAGCTTGACGCCGCAGGTCAGAGCTTCAAAAAATATTTCCACTCTCGGTAGACGGTCGCTACGACCCTCCCAACGGCATCAAAATCCAACCTTACAAATAGTTGCGGTGAAATACGGACTACATGGGCCATAAAAGCCGAAAAACAGTCCGTATTTCACCGCAACTTAGGTGGGGATGTGGGGTCCCCGGCACGTTTACGAAAACGGCTCTGATCCCAAAGGGAATCAGAGCCGTTAAGCTATCTTATGGAGCGGGCGACGGGAATCGAACCCGCGTCATCAGCTTGGAAGGCTGGGGTTCTACCATTGAACTACGCCCGCAAGATATGGTCGGGACGACAGGATTTGAACCTGCGACATCCTGCTCCCAAAGCAGGCGCGCTACCAAACTGCGCCACGTCCCGAAGGTGTTGAGCAGCTAAGGTCTAAACCTTGCGTGTCCCAAAGCGAAGGAAATTATAGGGGAGACTCCCCGCCTGTGCAAGCGCAGAAACCCTAGCTCCTCGAATGTGCGACAAACTTGCTGTGGAGCAGACCGATCACAAACGCCGCCACGGCAACCGGCGCCCACGCGGCACCGATATCCGCTAGCGGAAGAACATCAAACGGTAGCCACGCGCCCGCAAAGAACGCATCGCGGACCGAGGTGATCACACTCTGCACAGCAACCACGCCGCCGACCCACACCCACACCTGCGGATGAGCGTCGCAAAAGCCGTGCACCAGGCCCATCAGTACCAGTACGATGGCAACGGGATACAAGGCGTTGAGCATAGGCACCGAGAACATGAGGATCACGTCGAGGCCCACGTTGGAGAGCAGGCACGAAAACGCCGCGAACACAAAGGCGAGGATCGCGAAGGGGCGGCGCATGGCCTCCTCGGAGGCCTCCGCTCCCCCTTCAACCACGTACGTCTCACAGAAATAGCGCGCGCAGCAACTAATGAGGCCAATGCACACGTTCATGCAGGCGAGGAAAAAGATCGCAAAGACCACGACCGTGCCGGCAAGGCCAAAGTGCATGGAGGCCGAGCGAGCAAGGATTGCAGCGCCGTTGGTGGCGTCGGGCATCACGGTGCCGAGCTGCATACCGGCAAGGGCCAAGCCGCAATAGATAATGGCCATGAGCACGCCGGCGATCACACCGGAACGCGAAATCTCGAAGGCCACGCGCTTGTCATCGGTAACACCCAACTCGTGAATGGTCTCGGCGATGATAATGCCAAAGGCGAGCGATGCGAGCAGGTCCATGGTCTGATAGCCAGTCAGAAAGCCCTGCACGGCGGCGCCTGCATCGTAGGGAGCCTGAGGCGCGGCAGCCGGTCCCAGTGGCGAGATCACGGCAGCACCCACGACCAGTACGATGAGCGCAATGAGCGCGGGGCCCGTAATGCGACCGAGTACGCGTGTAATGACACCCGGGCGCAGCGTGAGCGCAAACGCGATGATGAAGAACCCGATGGCAAACGCCAGACGTGCCGTGCCGAGCGAAACGCCCTCGGGCAGCAGCGGCACCAGCATCTCGAAGGCCGTGGAGCTTGTGCGCGGAATAGCCAGGCACGGGCCGATGGCCAGGTAGACCGCCGCAACGAAGAATTCGCCAAACTTAGGATGCACGCGGCCGGCAAGCTCGCGCGCCGTTCCGGCAAGTGCCACGGCGATAAAACCCATGACGGGCAGGCCGATGGCGGCAATCAGAAAGCCGAGCATGGCGACCGGCGTGGCAGAACCAGCCTGCAGCGCCAGCAGCGGCGGAATAATGAGGTTGCCGGCGCCAAAGAGCATCGAGAACAGCGCAATGCCGACGGTAACGACATGGTCGGAGCGCAAACCGCGCGGAGCGGATGAGGCCATATGCACACCTTTCGGGTCGAAACAAAAACGGGACGGGCAAAAGACCCGTCCCGCAAGTATATACGCTCTAGCAGGCTAAATCGCGCAAAGCGTCAATCGCGGTGTCGACTTCCTCGTCCGTGTTGAAATACCCAAACGAGAAGCGGACGACGCCCTGGCGCTCGGTCCCCAGCGCGCGGTGCATGAGCGGGGCGCAATGGGCGCCGGGGCGCGTCGAAATCCCCCACCCTTGCATGAGCGCATCCGAGATCTCGGCAGAGTCGATATCGGCTACGTTGAGCGACACAATCGCAGAGCGCGTCGGCTGGTCAAAGGCACCGTAGAGCTTAATCCCCGGAATCTTGCGCACACCGGCAAGGAAGCGATCAGCGAGCGCACGCTCGTGGGCAGCAATCGCCTCGACCCCACCCTGGGCCTCGATAAAGTCGAGGCCGGCAGAAAGTCCCGCGATGCCGTGACCGTTGAGCGTGC
>CAJLOU010000007.1 GCA_905208345.1 uncultured Collinsella sp. | reverse complement strand
AGTGGCGGCGGGGAGGCACGGTGGCCATTATTCGGTGACCGGGATTGGTCAAAATAGTTTGACTATTAGCGGCTAAAATCGCCCGGCGCTAACACAAGAACAGCCTCCGCCCCAAATTGAGCGACAACAAAACCGCCGGCAACTGGCCCCAGAACCATCATCAAATTCTGCAGAAACCCAAACGAATTATTAATTACGTCGCGATTGATACTATTCGTATTGGCTCTTAACAACGAGTAAAAGCAGGGCATTTCAACCGTTCGGCAAAGCGATACCGCGCACGTAATAGCAAACATACTCCATTTACTATCAACAAAAATATAGCAAACGAATAATCCCGCGCGAATTAAGTCTGCCAATCTCATGGCCTGCAGTGTCCCGATACCCATCTTCTGAGGCAGCTGCGCGAGCGCAACTGAAAACAGAGAGGGGGCAAATCTGCAGCAGACCATCAAAGCAGTTGCAGAAACATCGTGAGTTACCTCGTAAATCAGCATTGGCAAAGCAATATTCGCACACCAATTGCCTATTTCGCTTATCCCTCTAGCAATATATAGGACCCGAACCGGATGGCTAGCTCTCAATACCGTGAACATCACGATTAACCTCGTATTTCAGGCCTCGTTCATCCCTTAATAGGAATCCATAATCAACCAAGTACCGCCTCAACACGGCATAATCAGGATAGAGCTGTGACAGCACACGATTAACCTGAAGCTCCGTATAACTTGTATTTAATTCAAAGAAAGAGACGGCCCATAGCAGCATGATTCTTTTATAGCTTTCCTTTTTTGGAATTGAAACCAGCTCGCCATTCTTGAGAAATCGTTTTTTAAAGTCTATTAGCTCATCCATTCACATCCTCCATTTCATACGCATCTAATACTAAAAATGCATACGCTTTAGGTCATCTCATTCGGCTTCTATATTCGAACTAAACTCGAACTAATCTAAATGATTTGCTCAAACACTCTTCGAAAGCTCGTTTTTCACTCTGAGTAAAATGCCCTTCCCAGTCAGTCCACGAACAGGAAGGCAACTCACAACGAGCGGAGTCGAAGCCCTCTGCCGTCGGTCGTTCAAAATGCACGATAACCTTTTCGATGTCCCCATCTGTTATCAGGTCAGAATGAACGACCTCGGTACCGTCTTCGAATGTCATATATGGGTACATCACGTAAACCACCTCGCAATCGTAAATCCAGTTTAGCATCAAGCTATTGCACCAAAGACAGCAAGCCCCCTTGATGAGTTGATGGTATCTGTTAAATGTCACGTACGATTCACATCTGGTGGGTACCCTGATGGCTACACGAAACGAAGCAGATTTACACCGGGAGGACCCCGTATGACAACCAAGTACACCGACGCGCCGCGCACGCGCGTCATGACGCCGGCATCGCTCAACAACGGCGTGCACGAGAACCATTCCATCGGACAGACCATGGCCATCGCGCCCAAAAAGGGCCTGTTTGACGACATTTCCATTCCCCAGATCATCGCCGGCGCCGCAGCTGCCGCCACGAGCGTTGCACTTGCCTCCAAGATCGGTATCGCGGGTTCAGTAATTGGCGCCGCCGTGAGCTCGGTCATCACCGTTGTGTCCTCGCAGGTCTACCGCCACTTTATCTCTGCCAGCGCCAAAGCCCTCAAAGGTACGCACGCCGACGTCGACTACCCCGCCGGCGCCTATAAGCCCGTTGAGTTTGATGCCGAGGAGCACCTAGGTGGCGCCGCGACCACGCAGGAGATGCGCCAGGTTGCGGGACGCGCGACCACGGCGCGTGTCGCCCCCAACAGCCTGCGCGCCAAGGCGGCGGCAGAGCGCAGCCAGACGCAAAAGAAGGTCATCATCTTCTCGATCGCCATCGCCATCGTCGCGGTCATCGCCTGCGCCGGCGCCATCCTTATCACCACCGCCGGTGAGGGTCTGGGCGAGCGCCCCGAGCCAATCCTTTCGTCGCGCACGACCGAGAGCGATGCAAATGACAACACCCGGTCTCAAGATCAGCAGACGCAAACGGACGACACGCAAGACAGTTCCACCTCTGCCAATTCGTCCTCGAACACCCAAGACCAATCGCAGGGCACCGATTCCTCTACGGCCAACAGTGGCACGCCATCCGGCACGACCGACTCAAGCCAAACGACTGACGGTTCGCAGCCAAGCACGGGCGGCCAGACGAGCGACACCGCTTCGGGAACGGGCACAGCAGACAGCAGCAACGCCAACAGCTCGAACAGCTCGAGCGGAACCGCGTCCGGCACGGCATCTGACAACTCGAGCCAAGGCACGGCATCGGGCAACTAGGCGCTGCATCCCCAGATAGGCAACCTGTACAACGGGCGCGAATCGATAGCGGTTCGCGCCCGTTTGCCTTGGGTGCCGCCATGGCAAACGCTATGCGATGGTAAGATACTTTACGTGTGTAAAGAGGAGATTTGCCATGAGCAAGACAATAGTTAGGCCCACGCTATCGCTGGGCAACCACATCTATCTGTATCGCCTGCTGCGCGATGCGATTGGATGCGGCAAGCAAACGTTTATGACGCAGGTCGAAGAGGCGCTCGCCGCGGGCGACATGGCCGCTTATGACCTGGGCTTCGAGTCAACGCGCGAGCTGCTCGAGGAGCTCGACGACTGCATTAAGTTGACTGTCTTTAAGGGCGGTCGCCTGTATGCCACCGTCATCGCCAACGATGCCTGGGATGCCGCCCTTGCCAAGGGCGAGGACAAGCCCAAGGCAGCCAAGGGAGCCAAGCAGTCCTACAAAAAGAAAAAGCGCGGCGAGAAGGACCTCAAGGCCGTGCGCCCCAAGCACGTTAAGCGTCCCGAGCCTGAAGCCATGGTTGAAGCCGTGCCAGAATCCGAGCCCGAGGCAGAGATTGAAGTCGCTATTGAGGTAACGGCAGAAGCCGAAACCGAAATCGCCGCCACGACCGATCCCAAAGTCATATCCGAGCAGGAAGCCACTGCGGAGCTCAACGAGACTCCCAAGTCGACAACCGAAGAAGTCGCTAACCAACCCGAGACGCCTTCGTTCCAAAACAGTGATGTCTTTAGCGACGAGGCCGAGGACGATCAGCCCGCCGATCAAGACGCTACCGAGTCGACGCCGAAGCCCGAGACGCCGCAGCCCGCCATCTCGCTCACGGTCGTCTATGACCCCGAGAACGCCAACGCCGGCATCACCACTATGGCATCCACGCCCATCGAAGCAAAGTCGAGCGTCGAGAATGAGAGCGCGATGCAGGTTGAGTTTGAAACTGCAGCTGTAGACGCGCCCGTCACCGTGAAGCCCGCAGATTCCGCAGTTAAGCCGGAACCGGTGCCTGAGCCCGCACCCGTCATCGAATCCGTGCCCACCTCTACTTGCGACCAAGTTCCCGCACCGGCACCGGCTTCGGTACCCGCAGCGGCCCCAACCCCCGCACCCGCAGCGCCCGCCATCCCTGAGGACTTCCCCGTCGATTTCGCAACCGAGGTCTTCTGCCCCGGCCCGCTTCTGCACCAGTTGTCGACCTATCTCCCCTACGGCGCCGACACGCTCGGCATTGTCGGCGAGTACTACTGGATCGCCCGCGAGCGCGGTACCATCGAGGCCGCGCGAAACCGCGCAAACTTCCCCCTGTGCTACACGCAGGCCGGCGAGCGCCGCGAGGTTACCGTGCGCATCCGCCGCAACACCACCGGCGGTCTCGGAGCCGCCTGGGCCATCGACAAGGTCGAAGCCCCGGTCGAGTAAAAAACGGCCTCGGATAGCCAATTGACCATCCGAGGCCGTTTGAATTCAGGCCTTTTAGTTGTCATCGGTGCATATAGACACCAGAGAAGCAAGCTCATCCTCAAGTTGCGGAGCAAAGTATCTAAAAGAAACCTGCGCTCCAGTCGGTATCGACTCAATCATATTCGCAGCATTATCTGAAACTCGGTACGATGCAGTTTCACCTGTCTTCAAATCCTCTATTGAGCAGACAGCGTCTTCAGCATCAATCGACCTAAGCACGCCTTTTCCTTGTAACATCACATCGGCATGCCCGCCAGCTATTTCTAATGAACCTGAGTCTGTCGCAGTCACTTCTCCGGAACCTCCGCGCGATATCTCTTCCTTTGTTGAACAGCCCACCAATGAAGCCATCAGCACCAAAGACAGAGCTAGACGAATCGCCCTACTTCGAAAAAGTCGTTCCATAAGTCCACGCATAATAGCTCTGATCATACTTCAGGAAGGATAAAGATGAATTCCAGCCGTCCGCTATGCCAATCATCTGCCTTGTCTCTCCAGTTTTCTTACCAGTAAGTGTGGCGTAAGCCTCCGCTGTTACAGAATGGGCTGATCCGTTGTACAAACTCGCATGTAAAACATTCGGTCTATTAGAGTTAATCTCATTTTGAATGCTCGCGATAGCCGGAGAGGAGACAGTGCGGGCGATAAGAGTACTTCCTCTGCTTGCGCAGTAATTTGTAAACCCCGTTGCACAGGTTGATATCGGCGTTCCACCCAAAACAACGCCGGGAACAGTCTGTTCTTCATCGGAAAGAGCATGGGTATTGGTGTAATTCCATATCTGCATATATTGCGAAGGGTCGCTATATAAATTGGCAATGCCATACAGTTCCGCAACGTTCGAAAAAGCTGTCACCATACAAGCATAGTGGGCGGTAAGCCTCTTAATCTCGCTTTCATCATATGACATAAACTGAGAAATGGAACGAAATCCAGATACTGTGTAATCCTGCATTTGAGTTGCGTAAATTACAACATCGTTCCAGCTTGAAGGTTTATTCGATAAAACGACAGGCCGTCCTTCTATGGAAACAGCCGGGATTGTTCTTCCGCAATTTGTTGTTATTGAACCGTCCAAAGATTGCACGCCGAATTCGAATGGATTGATCATTACGACTGGGTTATTGAACGAATAAGACTCGACACCAAGATCTCCTCCCCGATCCATAGGGCTGACTAAGCCGTCTCCAAAACGATATCCCGTAAGTATTTCATCATCTGAAGCATCTAAAACCAAATAGCCCGCGGCTCTATTGGATGTCACAACCGGAACAATGTAACCAAGCGGGGACCCATCAACATCTACAAAAGGAATAGGGTCAGAAGGCGTATACGAATAGCCGAGGAGTCCCTTTATATATTTATCGGCAAGCTCTTGCGCAATTTCAGAAGTAAATTGTATCTGCTCACCATCAATATTGCCCGTCGAAGCAAAAACCTCTTTCGGACGTGCGGCTAAGGCGACAATTGAAGACGCGACAAGTTGCAGAAAACGACGACGCGAAAGCATATGTTCTTCTTTCTAGAGAAGCGACTTATAAGGTACTCCTATTCTATAATCTTTTTTGTAACGTTACAGCACTGGTTATATTTCAATTCGATTTGCTTATGTCCTTGCAACCCAATGCGTCTTTACGTTTTAAACGGAATTAGAAAATCACTCATAGCAAAAACGGGCTTTAATCCCAAAGAGATGACTTTGATTATGAATCAAACCAGCAGCCAGGGCATAGCTGCAGTGCAATCGCTACAAGAAAGGCCGCCCTTGGTGGCGGCCCTTCTACTTGCTACTAGTCGCGCGTCAGCTTGCGGTGAATACGATGCGGCTGGGCTGCATCCTCGCCCAGGCGCTCGATGCGGTTGGCCTGATAGGCCTCAAAGTTGCCCTCGAACCAATACCAGTTGCCCGGATTCTCGTCGGTGCCCTCCCACGCCAGAATGTGCGTGGCGACGCGGTCCAGAAACATACGATCGTGGCTAATAACCACCGAGCAGCCCGGGAACTCGAGCAGCGCCGCTTCGAGCGAGGACAGCGTCTCGACGTCGAGGTCGTTCGTGGGCTCGTCGAGGAGCAGCAGGTTGCCGCCCTGCTTGAGCGTAAGCGCCAAGTTCAGACGGTTGCGCTCGCCACCGGAGAGTACGCCGGCGCGCTTCTGCTGGTCCTGGCCCTTAAAGCCAAAGCTCGCCACATAAGCGCGGCTCGGAACCTCGGTCTCGCCGACCATCATGTGGTCCAGGCCATCCGAGACGACCTCCCACAGGTTCTTGTCGGGGTCGATGCCAGAACGGTTCTGATCGACATAGGAGATCTTGACGGTCTCGCCCACCTCGAGCTCGCCCGAAGTCAGCGGCTCCAGACCCACAATCGTCTTGAAGAGCGTGGTCTTACCGACACCGTTGGGACCGATGACGCCCACGATGCCGTTGCGCGGCAGGGTGAACGAAAGATCATCGATGAGCACGCGACCGTCGAACTCCTTGTGCAGGTGATGGGCCTCGAGCACCTTGTTGCCCAGACGCGGGCCCACAGGGATGCGGATGTCGGTCCAGTCGAGCTTCTGGCTTGCGCGGGCCTCGGCCTCCATCTCCTCATAGCGAGCCAGACGGGCCTTGTTCTTTGCCTGGCGGGCCTTCGGCGAGCTGCGCACCCACTCGAGCTCGGCCTCCATGCGCTTGGCGAGCTTGGCATCGCGGTTGCCCTGCGCCTCGATACGGGCGGCCTTGGTCTCCAGATACGTGGAGTAGTTGCCCTTGTAGGGATAAAGGTGACCGCGGTCGACCTCGCAGATCCACTCGGCAACGTTATCCAGGAAGTAGCGATCGTGTGTGACGGCAAGCACCGCGCCCTGGTAGTTGTGCAGGAAGTGCTCGAGCCACAGGATCGACTCGGCGTCCAGGTGGTTCGTGGGCTCGTCGAGCAGCAGCAGGTCGGGAGCCTCGAGCAGCAGCTTGCACAGGGCCACGCGGCGGCGCTCGCCGCCGGAAAGCACGTTGACCGGCATGTCGGAATCGGGCAGCTGCAGGGCGTCCATGGCCTGGCCGAGCTTGGAATCGATATCCCAGCCGTCAGCAGCGTCAATCTCGTCCTGGAGCTTGCCCATCTCGGCCATGAGGGCGTCCATGTCGCAGTCCGGGTCGCACATCTCCTCGCCGATCTTGTTAAAGCGATCGACCTTGGCAATCATGTCGCCAAACGCCATGCGCACGTTTTCGATAACGGTCTTGTCGTCGTCGAGCGGCGGCTCCTGCTGCAGAATACCCACGGTATAGCCGGGGGTGAGGCGGGCATCGCCGTTGGAGACCTCCTCGATACCGGCCATGATCTTGAGCAGGGTCGACTTGCCCATGCCGTTGGGGCCCACGACGCCGATCTTGGCACCGGGGTAGAAGCTCAGGGTCACGTCGTCAAGGATCACCTTGTCGCCATGGGCCTTGCGAGCCTGATACATCTGGTAGATAAACTCTGCCATTTGCCTATTTTATCCTTTCTACCTGCTGTTTCTCTATTCTTGATTCGCTTTAGTGGAAACGAAATGAGGAAACCAGCTCTGAAACTTAACGAAAAAAGGGGCATGGTTGCCCATACCCCCTAATACTACCTGGGAAAAGTCCCCCAGAACATACTATGAACTGCGTACGCTAGTTTTCCGCAACCTTAACGAGCGGCTCGCTGCGATTTGCGCCACAGCAGATACGAGTAGACGTAGACGGCTCCGACCGAACCAAACGCCAGAACCGCAATCACTGCGGCGACGACTTCACTCGAAAGCACGCTGCCCGCCACGCCCATCACAATCAGGCCAACACCCAGCACCATAAAGCAGGCACCGCCAAAGCGCTGCGTACGGCGCCAGTTCTCGGGATCGGCAAGTGCCCAGGGCGTCTTGATACCGAGCGTATAGTTCTGCTTCACACGCGGCAAGTAGTTGCCTACGCCGATGAACAGCAAACCGACAACACCGGAAATCAGCACGTTAACCGAACCGACCGCCGGCACCACGCCCCAGACCGTAAGCTCTCCCAGCCAGCTTATGGCGCACATGAACAAGGTGAAGGCGATTACGAAGCCCTGGTAGAACTTGCCCGAGGTTCGATATGCCTCACCTTTGGGGTCGATGCGCGGCACCACGCAGAACATTGCGAGAAGCGCCAGAGGCAGCACGCCGAGCGCGGAGGCCATCCAGCTAGGACCCCAACCGTCGACGGCGCCGTTCGCGCCCCAGTGCGTGGGAATCTGCGCAGGCAAGCTCGGCATCACCATGAGGTGCGCTACGACATTGGCGACGCACAGAGCGACCAGCGCAATCCACACGCGCGACGATACCCCCGTGGGGTGAATGCCCTTGTTTTCGTTATTCATCCTTATCACCTTCCGTGTTTGTAAAGCCCATAAACCAGCCAATTAAATCCTGCATGACGGTGGTGTTTAAGCTGTATACGATGTTTTGGCCATGGCGCTCGTCGGTCACCAACCCGGCGTTTTTGAGCGTCGCCAAGTGATGGCTCAGCGACGGCTTACTGATATCGAAATGCTCGGCAAGCTCCCCGGCCGTGCAATTGCCCTCGCGCAGCAACTCCAAAATGCGCCGTCGCGTTGGATCGGCAAGCGCCTTAAAACCCTCTCCCGGCATAGGACCTCCTCTCAGCATTTCGTTCGACGCGCACACTATACTCGATATTTAGATGTTTGTCTAACTATCTAATCTTACACTCAAAAAATAGCCGCCCCCGCGTAATGCGAAGACGACCACTTCTCACGCTACAAACGTGTTTTGGAGTTGGCTAACCCGCGGCAACGGGCGCCACCTGCTTCAATCTTATGCGAATCCCGATCCCATTTCAACAAACCCCAAGGGTTCAAATGGAATCGTAATAATACCTATAATGGCGATAGCTAAAACACGATTCGCTTCCCCATCGGAGGATGTCTATGGCCGAAACCACAGCCGCTCTCGTCGAGACGCGCGATACCAAGCTCGAAATCATCATGGGCCGCGAGGCGCTCGACAAACTCGCCGCCGCCACGGTGCTGGTGCTCGGCTGCGGAGGCGTGGGCTCCAATTGCTGCGAGGCACTTGCCCGCGGCGGCATTGGACATTTCGTCATTTTGGACAAGGACATCATCGCGCCAAGCAATATCAATCGCCAGGCCATCGCCTTTCACAGCACCGTCGGCAAGCGCAAGGTGGACGTGATGGAAGCCATGATTCGCGATATCAATCCCGCCGCCACCGTCATCAAGCGAACTGAATACTTGCTGAGCGACAACATCGATGATTTCTTCGCGAGCGTTTTGGAGCAGACGGACGGCAAGCTCGACTACGTCGTCGACGCCATCGACACCATCTCGGCCAAGCTCACCATTGCCAAATATGCTCAGGACCACGACATTCGTTTGGTTAGCTCCATGGGCGGGGCCAACAAGCTCCATCCCGAGTGCCTCCGCTTTGCCGACATTTTCGATACGGTACGTGACCCCATGAGCCGCATTATGCGCAAAGAATGTAAGAAGCGCGGAATCAAGAGCCTGTACGTGTTGTTTAGCTGCGAGGAATCGGTTAAGACACAGCCCCGCGATCCTTCCAACATCCACGAGCGTACCGAGCTCGGAACCGCCAGCTTTATGCCGCCCATCATGGGTCAGATGATTGCCGGCGAGGTTATCCGCCAGATCAGCGGCCGCGGCACCGAACGTGTACGCTCCGATGGCCAGCGCCTGGACTAGCGGAGCGCGCCGAGATGGAGCCCCGGTTATTTGATGCACACTGCCATCTTGATTTAATGGCTCACCCGGACGCCGTTGCCGATGAGGCAACGGCGCTGGGCTTGGCTCTATTTGATTGCGGCGTCGATCCACGCGACTTCGCTAGCGCACATGGGCGAGCCCGTCGCCTTCCCACCGTCATCAAGGGCATCGGCCTCCATCCCTGGTGGCTCGCCGACGGCCGCTGCGGTCCCGCCGAAGTCAATCTGCTTTGCGAAGTTGCTGCCCAAGAGCGCTACATCGGCGAGGTGGGACTTGACTTTTCCGCTCGTTTTGCCGGAAGCAAACCGCTTCAAATACAGGCATTTGACCGGCTCTGCGATACACTCGTGCTGAATCCTCTTGCCGGGCGCGTGATATCAATTCACGCCGTTCGTTCGGCGGGAACTGTACTGGACGTCCTCGAATCGCATGGATTACTCATCCCAAACTCCGACTCCCCCGTTATCATCTTCCACTGGTTTAGCGGCACTTCGGACGAACTCGTCCGCGCGCGTAATGCAGGCTGCTATTTTTCCGTCAACGAACGCATGCTCGCGTCTAAACGAGGACGCGAATACGCACGACAGATTCCACTCGATCGTTTACTGCTCGAGACCGATGCACCAGCGGAGGCAAACACAGAAACAAGCGCGCAATCGCTCATCAGATCGCTCACAAGGACCTCGATGCGCATTGCCTCACTTAAAAACTGTGACGCAAAGCGCATCGAGTCGGCAGTTTTAGCAAATGCGCGCTCTGTATTTGACCTTCGCTAACCCCTGTGGGCAAAAATGCCAAGGAACATGCGAATCGCACAACGCAGTCCCTATTGGAAGGCAGTACAGTTCGACAGCATTACACCAATTCGTGCATGAAATCACGGTTACGTGTATACAATTCGTCAAAGATATGACGGCGCGACGCATATAACTCGTGGGCAGTCACATCAGGCACGATTGTTTGCGCAACGCCAAGGACTTGGGCGAGCTCATCCCATGATGCATAAGCGCCACCTGCGAGAGCTGCCATGATGGCATCACCGAAGCATGCACCCACCGTAACCTTGGCAACCGAGACCTCGCGCCCGCATACGTCGGCGATAGCCTGCATCCAAACTGGATTCTTGGTTCCACCTCCGACAAGCATGATGCGCCCAATTGGCAGTCCATGCTCTCGCTCGATAATGTCGACATGGGATGCAACGGTATACGCGACGCCTTCCAAGGCGGCGCGAACCATATGGGCTCGCGTATGCCTTCCGGTCAGGCCAAAGAAGACGCCACGTGCCTCGGGATCGTTGAGCGGAGTACGCTCCCCCGCAAAGTACGGCAGGCACAGGAGCCCATCGGCACCCGGCGCCACATCGGCGGCATCATGCGCCATAACCGAATAGGCATCGGGGCCACCGTGGCCCTCGGCCTCTACGGCGTCGCGATACAGCTCTTGGCGCAGCCACGATGTGAGCGCACCCGCCGTATTGGTCCCCGCGCAGATCCCGTAAGTTCCGGGAATGATAAACGTCCCCGGCCACAGGCGGGCATCATCAATCATATGATCAGCTAGGTAGATGAAATACGCCGTGCTCCCCAACTGAACCATCATATCGCCGGGACGGAATACACCCGTCGAAATGGCCTCGGCACCAGAGTCGCCCGTTCCCACTAAGACAGGTGTCCCTGCCGCGAGCCCCGTCGCCTCAGCCGCACGCTGCGTAATCACCCCGGCAATATCGGTAGCCGACATTACTTCCGCCATCTGGTCAGGCCGGCAGAAACGAGCACATTCCCGAGCATCAACCTTCCAGGTGTAGCGGTCGTATAGGGGAAGAAAATCCTCCGCCAAATAACGGTCCACCGTAAAACGCCCCGTCAACTTCGCGCACAGAAACGATGACGCCGTCAGGAACTTCGCGGCACGTTCGTGCACCTCGGGCATATTCTCCTTAAACCACAAGATCTTGGGAGCAATATCTGACGAACAGGGATCGTGTCCGAAAAGCTCGCGTGCGCGATCTGACCCATATTCGGAAAGAAGCTCGTCAATCTGCGGCTTCGAACGTGCATCGACTCCGTACAAAATCGCGGGCGCCAGCGCGTTGCACTCGGTATCGACCGGCACGCAGTCGCAACCCAATGCGGAAAGGCCGACGCATCCGATCTGTGCCGCGTTAACCCCCGATCGCACCACCAGCTCGCGCGACAAGCGGCAAAAATCGCCCCACCAAACTGCCTCCGCATCATGCTGGTACCATCCATCACGCGGGTTCTCCGTCTCGTGTCCACAAGAGGCCTGGCAAACGATGTTGCATCGATCATCGATTAAAACGCCTTTAGAGGCGCTTGTCCCAATATCAATACCCAGATAGAGCGCCATAGGTGCCTACTCCCCTCGCGCCGTACGAGCGGTAGCCATAAAACGAGCTACCCGCTCAACATCGACCGGGGCATCCAGCTTTCCGTCGCGCTTTAAGCACGTGCCGACAAACGCGCCATCGTAGTGAGCAAATACGTCAGCCACGGTATTTTCGCGACAACCGGTACCACATACCACAGGTACTTGGTCAACACGCTCGCGGACCTCATCGGCAAGCTCGCCCGAAGCGCCACGACCGGCAGCCGAACCGCCGATGACCATCGCATCCGGTAGGCAATTAAAGAGAAGTGAATCGGCAATGTCCGCAGTCGTGCGGTCGTTGAGATAAACCTCCCCCTCGCTCGTGATGAAGTGAAAAAGCTTGAGGTCGTCCAGGCGCAGCGCCGCCTTGCGACGCATGGTGTGAGCGAAATCTCGGTTAATCAGCCCGAGATCACCGGCCCAGGCACCGCAAAAATTACAGCGCGTGAACTGCGCGTCGACGGCAGCGCACAGCTCGATTGTGGCATCGCCATCGTAAATAGCCTCAGCTCCCCAAGGAGTCGACAGATCATGGGATAGAGCCCCGATTACAAAGCCCATCGATGCAAGGGTTGAGGGAGAAACATGCTGCTCATAGGGCATCGAGAGCTCATTGGTAATCAAAATGCCATCGACACCGCCCTGCTGCAACGCCTCGAGATCGCGCTTGGCAGCTTCCACGACCTGCGACACGCTTCCGCCCGGGTAATACAGTGGATCGCCCGGCAGAGGACGCAGATGCAGCATTCCGATAACCGGCTTTTCGGTCTTGAACATCGAGGTTAGAAACGACATAACGTGCTCCTTCATAGGGTTATTGCAGGGACGCTACTCCCCCAGCACCTCGACGTACACTTTTCGCTTCTGCGGACCGTCAAACTCCGCAAGATAGATGTTCTGGGCACTTCCGCACACGATGTGGCCATCTTGGACGGGAAAGAAGCAACTGTTCCCACAAATCATGCTCTTGATATGCCCACAGGAGTTGTTGCCGGTGGCTCCATAGCTCGGCAGGAAGTGCGCATGCGCATAGGGGGCATCGAGTGGGGCGATGCGATCAAGCGTCTCCATAAGATCCGTCTCCACGCAGGGCAGCCCCTCGTTTACCACGATTCCACAGGTCGTATGCGACAAAATAATCGCTGCCAAGCCATTGGTCACCGAGCTGCGTTCGATGGCAGCGTGCACATCTTCGGTAATATCGATGAACTGGTCCGGAGCAGTCGATAGATAGCTCAATGTCTCGAGCGTCACCATGTTTACTCATCCCCTTCAAGAAAACGCAGGGCATTACCCCAGTAGAGCCTTTCTCGCGCATCATCGCGCATGGGCACGGTATCGAGCGCCCGCTTGAGTTTGAATGCACGGAAACGCGGCGTATTGCTGGCGAATATCACTTGATGCGATAGCGCGCGCTCATACCACAGCGGCCCCATATCGACCGTGAAAAGACGCTGCATCATCTCCTCGGGCGAATCGATGTAAGTGATAGAGGTGTCCGTGTAGCAGTTGGGATACTTGAGCAGCATCGCCACGGTCTCGCGCACCCAGGGCCAGCCAAAGTGGGTCAAACTAAAGCGCACATTTGGATGCGTTGCGATTGTGTGCTCAAATGCAAGCGGGTTACCGCGCGAGAGCTCTGCGCCCGGCTCCCATGACATACCGGCATGGAAAACCACCGGCTTGTTATAGCGCTCGCACAGCTCGTAAAGCGGCTCGGCCACAGCATCATCGGGGGCAAAACCCTGCTTTGCCGGATGCAGGCAAAGCCCCTTTGCCCCCAACTCGGTAAAGGCGCGCTCCAATTCGTCTGCGGCACCGCTCACCTGCGGATCTACGCTCGCAAATCCCCACAGACGATCGGGGTGCGCGGCAACCAGCATGGCAATCTGGTCATTGGTGCCAAAGTGTCCTCCGCATGCCGTGGTTACATCGAGCGGCATGAGCACGCTCTTCCGCACGTCGCAGACGTCCATCTCGACTTGAAGCTCATCCCAATCCATGGGACCCATATGCCCCATACCAAATTCTCGTGACCAAAAACCGAATCCATCAGGCTCATCACCTGGCGTACAGATCTCGCCATAGAGCATAGGATGGACCAACATGTCGATAACCATTTCGTACTCCTTTCCAGGCATTTGACCCTAGTACGGCTCAAACGAACCAATCACTCGGGACGACAGTTCAGCGCCCGCCTTCATACACGCCGGAATATCAAGGCCATCGATCACGCCCTTGGTAAACCCGGCAATATACGAGTCGCCGGCACCCACGGTGTTAACGACCTTCTCCGCCGGCACGATCCCGCACTCATAGAAGCGCTCGCCGTCATAGGCAATGCTTCCCTTCTCGCCAAGCGTGGCAACCGCAACGCGCGGCCCCAACTCCTGTACGTGACGTACCCAATCACGTAGCTCCGGAGTGTCCTCTTCAAACGACATGAACGCATAGTCTACGTAAGGAAAATGAGCCTCACATGCATATTTGGGATCCTGGCTGAACACCGAGAAGTCCATAACCACCGTCTTGCCCGCATCATGCCATTCGGGCAGGAGGTCCAAACAATTGCCAAACAGGTCGGTATGAATGATGTCATGCTCCAGGATAAACGCCCGGTCGTCTTCATTCGGTCGATATGTCTCCATTACGCCATCGATCGCCTCGAGATGTACGCGATCGACGCCGTCTTTCAATGCCATGAGCATCACCGAGGTGTCGCCATCCTCCACCCGCAGATGTGAGATATCGAGCCCCTCGGCGGCCAGCGCCTCTCTCATCTTGTCTCCGTACTCGTCCTTGCCGACAACCGACACGGCAGATACCGAAACGCCCATTCGTGCAAGATGGATACCCCAGTCAATGCCATTGCCAGTCGGATAGAACACGCCGATGTTTTGATAGACGTCCGCGCAGCAAAAACCAGCCGCACACGCTTTAATACCCATGGTCTTCTCCAATGATCAAAAGGGGACCCACCACATGGCGAGCCCCCTTTTCGCGTTTCGCATATTGTTTTGCATCGGCTGTCCAAGGCCTCATAGCCAGACCGCCGTACGCTTTCTTAAGCTATTCGACGATTGGTGCTCCGTGGCCCCAAGAGCCTTCCATGCCGCACACGGTCGAGGCAAACCCGGCAGCAAAGTCGAGCGCGCGCTCGATGGCCTCGGCGCCATCCTCACCACGCTTGGCGGAATCGAGATAGCACATCAAAAACGAGGTGAGGAACGAGTCGCCCGCCCCCATGGTGTCCTTCATGTCCGTTACCGGTTTAGCCAGCTGGCGGTAATAACGCTCGCCGTCGTAAGCAATGCAGCCCTCGGCGCCCGCCGTAGCCGACACAAAACGCGGACCCAGGCCCTTCACCCATGCCAGACGCTCGCGAATCTCGTCCTCACTCGCGGCATCCGCCGCACTAAAGAAAGCAAAATCGACGTAGGGCGCAATCTGCTCGTAGTACTCGTCGGTGGAGTCGTCCGAAAAGTCAAAAGAGACTGTGACGCCCGCAGCCTTCAACTTGGGCAGCTCGCGCTCGGTAAAGCAATAGTTGCCCGAATGAACCACATCGAACTGCTTCATGTACGCAAGGTCAAAGCGATCGAGGACATAGCGCGCATCGCCACGGATACCGCCCTCGTTGGAGCCGAGGAAGACACGGTCACCGTCAACGACGGTCACGCGAGCCGCTCCGTTCTCGCCAATCATCTGCTCGCACTTGTCAAGCTCGATACCCTCATCCTCGAGGCTTGCAATGACATGCTCGGCAGCGGCGTCATTGCCAAAAATGCCCATGTATGCAGAGCGTGCGGCACCGCATTTCTTGGCATAAACGGCGAAGTTCACCGCGTTGCCGCCGGGATACATGGTGTGGATATGCTCATAGCGATCGACGACGTTGTCGCCAAATCCGAGCGCGTTAACGTTAAATGCCATGGCCTTTGCCCCTTCTAGTACTCGACAACACCCATATAGCGGCGGAAATCGGGATCGTGATCAAACACCTTGCCGCGTGCGGCACGCAGCTCGCAGTTCATGGCGTAGAACAGCACCGGGTCCAGATAAGCACGGACGCTCGCCGGCACGGCCTCCATACCGTACTCCTTAGCATCGAGCACCATCAGCGTATCGGTATGCGTCTTAAGGAACGCCAGGGCGCGCTCGTCCATAGCACGGCACTCGCTGGAGCCCATCTGCAGGAAGTAAAAAACGCCATCCTGAGTAGCCTCGAAGGGGCCATGGAAGTACTCGGCAGAGTGGATGTAGCTGCAGTGCTGCCACTGCATCTCCATAAGAGAGCAGATAGCGAAACCGTAGGTCTGGCTAAAGTTGGGACCACTACCCAGAATATAGAAGAACTCGTGCTCCTGGCAAAGCTTGGCAAAGTGATCGCCCAGCTCGGCATTTACCTTCTCACGTGCCGGGGGAAGAATCTTATCCATCTCGGCGATACCGGCATACATATCGGCAAGATCGGCGTAGCCCTCCTGCTGATCGAGCAGCTCTGCCGCAAGCGACAGCGAAATGCCAGCGGGGACCTCGGCCTGCGGCACGCCCTCGCCCCACGGGTAGACCCACGTGGTCCACTTGCCGGAGTCGATCTTGGATCCAGCGTTGTCGGTCTGGGCGATCACCGTAGCGCCGGCGGCAAGGGCAATCTCGCAGCCCTCGACGACCTCCGGGGTGTTGCCACTGTGGCTACAAGCGATGACCAGAGACTTCTCGCCCAGACGACGCGGACGCATAATGTCAAATTCACGCGCGGTATAGATATACGAAGTGAAGGTGGTTGCCTCGCGCTGCAGAAGCTCATGAGCCGGGATCAAATCGATCATGGAGCCGCCGCAAGCAATCCAGTAGACGCTGTCGAACTTGCCCTTCTCGGCAATTGCCTCTTTGATCAGATCGTGTGCGTTCATATCCAGTTCCTTTCTTGTTTGGCCGCAATCAATGACGTTGGTTGCGTGGCCGATAGTTGTTTTAGTCAATCAGATATTTCTCGAATGCGGCCATGTTCTTGGCATCTGCCGCCGCCGGGTCATCGTAGTAACGACCGTCCGTGATCTCCTGGCCCAGCATGCCGTCGAAACCATGGGCGTTGAGTGTGGCGACGAAGGCGTCCATATCGTGCTTGCCATCGCCCCACACCAGATGGCCATACGGGTCACCGTCGATAAAGTGCATCTCGTGAATTGCCCCATCACCAAAGGTGGCAAACCAGTCCTCGAGCGTCTCGCCTGCAACGCCCATCGCGGTTGTATCAACCATGGGCTGTAAGTACGGGCTCGCGACCTCGTCAATCATGCGCTTCGCATCGGAAACCGTCGTCACAAGGTTGCTCTCCTCGGGACGCAGGCTTTCCATCGTAAGCACCAGACCGTGCTCGCCGGCATACTCCGCCAGAATGGACAAGTGCTCGCGGCTGCGCTTCCAGGCTTCCTCGCGGTCCTCGTCCCAGTCGCCCCAGCCCGAGTTGATGGACATACGGTCGCACCCAAGTACCTCGGCAAGCTCAATGCCGTGCTTAAAGTACGCCAGGCTACGCTGTTCATGCAGCGGTTTGCGTGCGCAGTACTGCCAAGGATAGACAACGTTCTCGGGGCACAGAGTACGATACCTAAGCCCACGGTCTGCAGCCTTTTTCGCCAGGACCTCAGCCTCAAAGTAGCCCGTATGGTCGAGCGTCACATGCGGCTCTGCACACCACAGCTCAATGGACTCAAAGCCCAAACGCTGCTGCACATCAAGGAAGTAATCGAGCGACCACATGATGTAGTGGATATTCATGCCCGCAATCTGCTCGCGGCGCAGCGTCGGTTTGGATTCAGGCATCTTATGCCTCCTTATTTCGATCAAACACGATTTGTCCGTCCGACATCGTCATATCAACCGCAAGATCGCGTGCGTCGCGATAATCGAGGTCGAACACATCCCGATCGAGCACGCAGATATCGGCAAGCTTGCCAACCTCAAGCGTACCCAGCTCGTCTTCGCGAATCAGATCGTACGCGCCCCCGGCAGTCCAAGCGCGCAAGAGCTCGACAAGCGTCAGCGTGTTGACCTCATTCACGGGCAGTCCGTCGGCGAAGAATCCGCCGCACGCGCTGTAGATTGACTCGCCCAGGCTCGGAATCAGCAGTGGCAAATCCGTTCCACAGCACACTGTGCATCCGGAATCTTCCATGCCGCGGCGATTCCAGCTGTGCAAAAGTCGCGTCTCGCCAATTTGTCGACGCATCATCGACAGGCAATCCTCGCGCCGGTCCAACGTCAGAATCTGCGGATAGACCTCGCAAATTCCACCTAACTTGCCAAACTCGACAAGATCGGTCGGGTCAGAGTTCTCGAGATCGGTAATCGCATGGCGGCGAAGCATCCGTCCATGCTCGTCTCGAGGCAGCGAGGCATAGAGCGCCACAGTGCGGCGAACGGCGCCATCGCCCTGGCAATGCAAGGAGTATCGGAAGCCCTCAGCATCAATTGCACGCAGCTCGTTCTCAATCAGATCCCACTCTGGCTCCTCGACGACCGTCTTGCCGGCAGCGCCCGCATCGGCCGTGTCCTCATAGGGGTCAATCATCTCGGCAAGCCCCGCCCATACGCCGCGATCGGTCATACGGTTGAAGCCAGAAAAACGAACGAACGGTCCCCGGAAGCGCTCTCGCGCCTCGCGGGCATATGCCAGATTTGCACCGGCGCCCACCGGCTGCGACATCATAGAGACGCGAACCGTCAGCTCACCAGATTCCTCACGGCGAGCCATTTCGTCGGCAAAGCCGTAGTAGTCATCAAACGCCATCTCCTTGATGGCGGTAACGCCGCGCTCGTTAAGCATGCTCATGTAGTCCGAATACCCGGCACGCACCTCGGGCAGCGCGAGGAAATCGCTCATCATGCGCCAGATCTTCTCGGCATAGCATGCCTGGGGTGTAAAGCCGTATCGCGCACTGGCGGCAGCATTGAGAACGCAGGTCTCCGCACCCGGCGTAAAGCAGACGACAGGGATATCGCCAAAACAATCGTCAAACACAGCTGCCGTATTTGCGTTCTCGGCATCCGATGCCAACGTTTCGGGCAGATTGTGGCCAAAAGCCGCCGGGCAATCCGGATGACCTTCTTTCCATGCACGCAAGAGCGACACGGCCTCTTTGGCATCAGCGATGCCGGACAGATCAGACCCCAACGACCGCAGCGCCCAGCCCGTATAGAAGGTATGCACATCGATCAGGCCAGGCATGACAGTGCGGTCGCCCAGGTCAACTACCTCGTCCGCCTGGGTCAAATACGAAGCTACCTCACACTTGGTGCCAACAGCCTCAATTCGATTGCCACGGACCGCTACGAAACCTTCAAACGGCAGGTCCCCCGTACCGGTAAAGACGCTCTTAGACGTCAGGACCGTCAAACGATCAGACATCACAACCACCTACACCGGAAGCATGCCAGA
This sequence comes from uncultured Collinsella sp., assembly GCA_905208345.1. Lineage (GTDB taxonomy): Bacteria > Actinomycetota > Coriobacteriia > Coriobacteriales > Coriobacteriaceae > Collinsella. The sequence goes on along the minus strand of CAJLOU010000007.1, from coordinate 11,415 downwards.
GATTGCCGTTACGATCAGGCCAAAGACGACCATGAAAATGAAGAACTTCCAAATAGTCTTCCACCATTGGCCAAACGAAATCTTAGCCACGGCAAGGCCGGCGACCGTCATGCCCGCCACGGGACTGATGGTGTTGATGGTCTGGTTGGCAAACTGGAGCGCGGTAACGGCAGCCTCGGGATTGAGGCCCATAAGCTCGGTCAGCGGACCCATGACGGGCATGGTGAGCGCCGCAAGTCCAGAACTCGAGGGAACCAGCAAAGAGAGCAGGCCAAGGACGACATACATAAACGTGGTGTAGACGGCGGCGGGTGCACCGGCGAGCGCGGTAGCGAGCGCCTGGAGGATGGTGTCGATGATCATGCCGCCCTCGGCGATGACCAGAATACCGCGAGCGATACCGATAACGACGGCAGCGTACGCAAAGTCGGCGAGACCCTTAACGAACTCCTCTGCGATCGTCTGCTGGTCAAGGCCGCCCAGGATACCGGCAAGCAAGCCCATGCCAAGGAACACAGCGGAAATCTGATTCATGTACCAGCCCTGGGTAACAAGACCCCAGACGATAATGCCCATACCGCAAGCAAAATCGATAAGCACGAGCTTCTGACGGATAGTGAACTCTTCCTCGATGGAGGCATCGGTCACGGAAAATTCAATACGCTTGAGCTTATCGTCCTCGTACACAATGGACGACTCGGGGTTTTTCTTGACGCGCATGGCGTAGCGCATGGCCAATGCGATACCGACGGCAGTGAAGATGACCCAAGAAACGGCGCGCAGCCACAGTTGCGGATTACCCTCGATGCCAATGATGCCTTGGGCGATCAAAACATTAAACGGGTCGATGGTCGAAGCACAATATCCCAGGTTAGGACCAAGGAAGCAGATGATGAATGCCGTCATCGAGTCATAACCGATACCCATCATGATGGGAATGAAGATGGCATAGAACGGCAGGGCTTCCTCAGACATACCAAACGTAGTGCCACAAATGGACAGCAACGTCATCGTGATGGGAATGATGAGGATATCCTTGTTCTTGAGCTTTTTAATCACACGGCTCATGCCGGCATTCAAAGCGTTGGTCTTGGTGATGATTGCGAACGATCCGCCAATCAATAAGACGAACGCAACGACGTCGGCAGCCTCTTGGATACCCTTGGTGGGCGCTTGCAGGACCGCGAAGATATCCTGGCCCAGATTGATGGTCTCGCCGGTCTCGGAATCGGTGTAGTTCTTATCGACCTGTTCATAGGTTCCAGCAACGGCGACTTCACGCTCGCCCGCCGCTGTCGAAATCGTCTTGCGCTGATACTGACCAGAGGGAACGATCCAAGTCAGGACCGCAAAGACAACGATCAGCAAGAACATGATCGTATAGACATGCGGTAATTTGAACTTAAAACGTCTGTTTGTCTTCTTCGCCTTCGTATCTGACATAGATACCTCCAAAGAACTCGAGACTGCATCGCATCTCGCTTCAACGTTTGCACAATGCAAACGTTCTATGACGTCCCATAGATTACCAGCAGCTTTTTCCTTCATCAAGATAATTTCAAACTGATTGCCGCAACGCGGTTGAACGGTTGCGTTTGCGCCGTGAACGGTATGGAAACGCCCGGTGAGATGATCCACCGGGCGCTTCCATTCGCAATGTCCTAGATGTCAAAAACGTAGCGAGACCCAACGATTCGCTGACGACCGATGATAAACGGCCGCCGCTGCTCATCAAAGAAGAAGGCTTCCATATAAAACAAGGGTTCGCCAACGGGAACTGCCAACAGCCGAGCGACCTCGGGCGACGCGCACGCGATCTCGAGTGTGCACGGGTCGGTAAACGCGGGCGTACGGCCCGTCCGGTTACGCACGAACTCAAAAATGGATTGGTTAGATAGAGGTGCCGTTGATAGATAGGCGTTGTCCTCGTAAACGTATATGTTGTTCTCGAGCATGACGGGGACTCCATCGGCAGTGCGCACGCGCTCAACGCAAATCAAGTCAGTTCCAACGGGAACACCAAAGAACTGTGCTTCGGTGGAATCCGCCGGCAGTATCTTTCTCGAAATGACACACGCCCCCGGTTCCATTCCGTTAACGCGGCATGCGTCCGAAAAACTCTGAACGTCATCCTTCTGGCGAATCTTGCGCTTGAGCTTGGGGGCATTGACAAACGTGCCTTTCCCCTGTCGCTTCGTTAGATAGCCCTGCTGGACGAGCTCCTCAATAGCGCGTCGCACGGTAACGCGGCCAACTTTATAGCTCTCAGCCAATTCGAATTCGTTGGGTATCCGCGCGCCTGCCTTGTAGGCGCCGGAGTTGATTTCGTTTTTAATGATATCAATGACCTGTTGGTACAGCGGTATCGCTGCTTTACCGTCAGTTAGCCCTTCAGTCGGTGGCATATACCCTCTCCCAGCACAATTAATTCTAAAACGGGCTTAAGGGCATTCAACAAGCCCTTAAGCCCGCATTAGCTTAAAGTATGCTAGGTGTCGCACCAAAATGTTGGCTATTTACTCATCAGACCCGAAAAACGCGCAACTACCGCGCTCCTAAGAAAGCGTGAGCAGCTCCGGCAGCTGGTCGATAATCTTGTCCGCGGCATCCTGGCTAAAGCCAAAGCGCTCCTCGCGCTTGGCAATGACTGTCAGGCCGGCTCGCTTGCCGGCAGTGATGCCAGGCACCGAATCCTCAACGCAGCAGCAGCGATTCGCGGGCAGCCCCAGCAGGTCCAGCGCATGCAGGTAGATGTCGGGCTCGGGCTTGCTCTCCTTAAACTGCTCGCCGCTCACCACATACTCAAAGGCATCCGACAGCCCGCACGCGTTGAGCACTTCCTCGATGCTAACCATGGGAGACGAGCTGGCAAGCGCCACGCGAACGCCACGGCGCGGCAGCTCTCGAATCGTATCCACGGCGCCTGGGTTAATCAAAGCCTGATAGTCGCGCGGACGCTTATGAGCCCATTCGTCCCAACGGGCCAACGCTTCCTCGCCAGTGAAATGCCCCTTACCGGCGCGCTCAAACCAATCGACCAGCATATGCAGGAAGAACTGATGCGAGGTACCGACCTGCCCATTCAACTCCTCTTGAGTCAGGTTAAGCCCAAGCTCCTTGGCAAACGCGGCAGTCTCGCCCAGGTAGTAATACTCGGTATCGACAATGACGCCGTCCATGTCAAAGATAACGGCGTCGAACGGAAATGCGGACACGGCACCCTCCCTAACAAAAGGACGCCCGCAAGCAGGCGCCCGAGCCATGCATTAATCGGCGATTCTAACCCAGCAGCTTATCCAGCGCCACCGCAATACCGTCTTCGTTGTTATTGGCGGTCACCATCTGGGCTACAGCCTTAACCTCTTCGACGGCGTTACCCATGGCAACACCGGTGCCGGCCCACTCAATCATGGACTTGTCGTTCTGGCCGTCGCCAAACGATACGACCTCACTGGCATCGATGCCGAGCTTGGGCAGGGCACCCTCGAGCGCGCGGGCCTTGTCGATACCGGGCGCCGTGTACTCAAAGTACCAGTCGGCCGTAAACATGCCCGAAAGCGTCTGCTTAAAGGGCGCATACATCTCCTCGTAATGCGCCTGCAGGTAGGCCGGATCGCCCGCCGTCAGCAGCTTGTCCACGGGATAAGCATCAGCGACCTCATGCAGGCTCTCCACCTCGCGAATCTTAAGATCGCACGCGTCGCGCTCATACTTGACGATATTCTTCTGCGAGCCGTCAGGCAGCGTGATCATGCAATGGTACGAGTCCTCGACGTGCAAATCGCGACCGAGCGAAATCATAGGGATCACGTCAAAATTACGCAGGTGATCAATCAGGCGATGCAATTCGTCGGCAGGCATAGCCTGATCGAACAGCACCTCGTCGGTCTGGGCATCGACGACGTGTGCGCCGTTAAAGGCCACCAGCAGACCGTCATGGTTTTGAAGGTCGAGCTCTTGCGCCAAGGCGTGCAGCCCCCATGCGGGACGGCCCGAAGCCAAGATGAGCTTAATGCCCGACTCCTGCGCCGCGAGCAGCTTCTCGCGCGTACGCGGACTGATGACCTTTTGGTCGTTGGTGAGCGTACCGTCGATATCCATCGCAATGGCTTTGATTGCCATATATGCCTCCTTGTCATTGAACAACCTTGTCTGAGCCATCATACAGAACACCCATCGCGACTCCGTTTACAACGGGCAAAAAGTCATATTGTCTCGAACATGAACGGCGTGTGGTCGTGAAGCTTTATCGCTCAGGTCAAATACGTCTGCTAGCGACGCTCATCCGTCGGTGTGCCCTCGACGATCGCGATGCCCGCCGATGCACCTAACGCGCTGGCGCCGGCCTCGATGAATGCGCAAGCCTCTTCGTAATTATGGATACCGCCCGCCGCCTTGATTGCCACGGCATCGCCGAGCACCTCGTGCATCAGCCGCACGTCCTCGAGCTTAGCACCGCCAAAGCTTCTGCCGGTCGATGTCTTAAGGAATCCCGGCTTGGCCTCCAGCGCGATCTCGCATACACGGCGCTTGGCGGCGTCGTCGCCGTCCAGTTTGCACATCTCGACGATCACCTTGTCAGTGATGCCATGCGCGCGACAAAAATCAGCAATGGTAGTCATCTCGCGCTCGATGGCATCAAAATCGCGGTTCTCGATCGACCCCTGATTCAAAACGTAGTCAATCTCGGTAAAGCCACACGCAGCGTATTCCTCAAACCTCGCAAGCTTCTCCTCAAGCGTCATAGTGCCCTGGGGAAAGTCGATAGCGCCGGCAAGGATGATGTCAGAGCCCTCGAGCATGGCGCGGCCCGTCTCGTACTCCTGCAGGTTCGCAAATACGCAGCGAAAGTTGTACTTTAACGCCTTCTCGACATACTGCTCAAACGTGTCCTCGGGGGCATCGATATAGTCGATGTATTTATTGATGGGTTTGGCAAGCGTCATGCTGGGCCTCCTTGTTCGGAGCTGACAACCGATTCGTGGTTTCACGCGAAAAACCACGTTCAATGTACGCCCGGCATGCAAGGACAGCGTCCGCATTCCGACAAGTGGTATGAAATTAGCCGTAAACGTATATTTACGGACAGCGAATGGCACCGCACGCGGATGCCGACAGCAAGACATCCCCCCTCAATACACCCTCATGCCCATTTAAATAGCAAGGGGCCCGTATCTGTTGGGATACGGGCCCCTTTCGGCCATGACCCATCTCAGCAGCAAAGACCACTTGCGGTGAGCGCGGTAGAACTCGATCGCACCATCTTATCCGAGCCGGGGCACGTTCGCATAGCGTGGCGCGTGACGGTTGCAAAACCACCCCATTTGAAACAAAGGCAAAAAAGTACTTGCAAAGACGCGTTCCGACATATAAGTTGATAAAAGACCGCCGTTGCGGTTTTAAGTAGATCGAGCATATGAAGTTTCAGTTTTTAGCGTGTAAGAGAAAGAAGATCGGCAAAGTACAGCCCCAAACGCAATGACAACTTAATGAGGTAACTGCCACATGTGAGGCACCCGGGGCATTGCTGTCTCGATTTTGAGCACGATGCCTTCCGCCTTGCATGGGCCGTTCCATCCCGCCCCTGCAGCAACTGCCTCACGGGCTCATTGAAAACCGCATAGCACCCCAACGTCAGCACATCACCCACGGCAAGCACATCACTCACGACAACCAACACATCAACAAACAGCACGAACATCAACCGATTGGAGAAGCTATGACAAACCACCACGCTGAAGACGGCGATAAGAAAAGCATTCTGGATGCCCGCATTGAGCGAGCATATGCAAACGAATATGACGCCGCCTTTGCCGCCGCGACCATCAAGAACTACGCGTCGCTACCGCTCGCGACGATCTTGGCCGACCACCCTCAACTGCTGAAGCGCTGCACAAAGATCATGGGCGACCCCGACATTCGCAAGCTGACAGACCCCTATGCCCCAAAACGCGACAACGATTCGTACGTTCTTACCGTAGGCTGCCTAGCCCATATGCTTACGGCGCTTGACACGAAACTCAAGCTCGAATGGGAACCCGACGAGCGTCATGAACTCGAAAGCAAGCGGAACACCCTGCGCACCGCACTGTTCCTTCCGTTGGACGGCCTCAAGCGCTGCAACGTCGAGCTCAATACACAGGCGCGGCAAAAGCCCGGGACCACGGGGCAGAAAACTCCAAGACCCCATGCGGCCATCGTCGACCGCAACCGATATAACCGCATGACCGCGCATTTTTCTGCCGAGGGAACAGCCATAAGGACGCTAATCGACCTGCTGTGCCTCCTGAGCATCAACGAGCTATTTGAGGGCTATCTCGCCCTTGTTCCCGCGACGGCACCCAAGTCGGTAGCAAAGATCATCGAGACCTGCAGACGCCAGTTTGAGCGCCATCGCAATGGCAGCGAGATGAACGCCAGCATCGCGCAGTACTACGCGGCTCATTACAAAAATGACGGATGTGCCCCTGTCGAGCATCAGCTGCGGCTCGCCTACACCACGCCCGCCGCAACGCTCTATCGCTTTGGAGCCCTTGGCGCTTGCGAGCCGCACGAACAGGCAGTCTGCCCCACAACCGAGCTCGATCTCAGGCTCGGACGAACCCTGTAGCCCGCCAGCCCCTCCGCGGGCAACAATCCTATTCCACAACACAACCAACAGAAAGGAGTCCTCATGGACACCAATCATTCCCCCATCATCAGCCCCCTCACCATGCGTGAATCCGCCCGAGGCATCACGCTCACCAGCATTTACGATGAGATGCTCGCCCGTCGCGAGCTCTCCGTCATGGGAAACATCGAAACCCCGATGGCCCACGACCTATGCCAGCAGATCCGCCTGCTCGATGCCACCGACCCCAGCCGCCCCATCACCATATTTGTCGCCAGCGCCGGCGGAAGCGTGCGATCGGGTCTTGCGATCTATGACGCCATGCGCCTCGCATCGTGCCCCATCCGCACCGTCTGCCTGGAATTCGCCGCGTCCATGGGCGCCGTGATCTTTATGGGCGGCGACGATCGCCGTATGGCGCCCCATGCAGAGCTCATGATTCATGACCCGCTGATCCCCCAGGGGGCAGGCGGCTCGGCACTTGCGTTGCAGGAAACCAGCCGGCGTCTCATGCAGACCCGCAAGACCCTCACGCAAATCCTCTCGGACCGCAGCGGCCTCACGCCCAAGCGCATCCAGTCCCTCACTGCAAAAGACACCTACCTTTCGGCCGAGCGCGCCGTCGAGCTCGGCTTTGCCCACGAAATCCTCTCGACCACCAAGGAGGTCGCCCATGTCTAACCTCGCCAGCCGTCTCGCCGCATCTGAGTCCGCATCGTCCACCATCCTCGCCAAGGATCGAACGCTTTCCTGCGACACCCGCCAAACGGGACTCAACAACAACGCACTTGTGATCGGCCCCTCGGGAGCCGGCAAGACCCGAAACGTCCTCAAGCCCAACCTGCTGCAAATGAACGCAAGCTACATCGTGCTCGACACCAAAGGCACGCTCTGTCGCGAAGTGGGACCCGTGCTGGCAGCCCACGGTTACCGCGTGCAATGTCTCAACTTCGCCGACCTCAACACCGTCCCGGCCCTTGCGCCCGGCATCGAGCGCTGCGGCTACAACCCCCTGAGGCACATTCGCCGCAAGGCGGACGGCAGGCCCAACCAGCAGGACATCCTCTCGGTGGCAAAGGCCATCTGCCCCATCGAGGACAACAACCAGCCTTTTTGGGATCATGCGGCGGCAAACCTGCTGTCGTGTCTTATCGCCTACGTCACCGAACAGCTACCCGCCGACGAGCAGACGATCAGCTCGGTCATCAAGCTAATCGAGCACCTGCAGGACGGTGCCACGGGTCGATTGTTTGACGACCTGATCACGACCGACCCCCAAAGCTATGCCCTCTCGCTATGGCGGCGCTACGCCATTACGCAAAATGCCGAGCGCATGCACGCGAGCATCGTCGGCATCCTTGCCGAAAAGGTCATGTGTCTGGGATTCGACGGTGCGGCACAGCTCTATCGTGAGTGCCATCAGGTGGACTTCGCTTCCATGGGACACACCCCCTGCGCCCTGTTTGTAACCGTGAGCGATATTGACCGCAATCTCGATCCGCTGACCGGCCTCTTTATTTCGCAGGCGTTTATGGGCCTCATTCGCGAAGCCGATAGGCAGCCCGACGGCAGCCTGCCCGTACCCGTGCGCTTTATGCTCGATGACTTCGCAAATCTGCAGATCCCCCAGATCGACAACGTGCTCTCGATTATCCGAAGCCGCAACATCTGGGCAACGCTGTTGCTGCAGTCGACCAACCAGCTCGATGCGCTCTATGGCGAGGCACGCGCACGCTCCATCATGGGCAACTGCGACACGCATCTGGTGCTGGCGTTCCAGGATCCCGAGAGTGCCCGGGTGTTTTCCGACCGCGCCGACGCGCTGCCCAGCACGCTCATGGCGACGCCGATTGATCGCTCGTGGCTCTTTGTGCGCGGCCACACTCCCGAACAGGTCGAGCGCTTTAGGCTCGAAGACCATCCGCTCTACGGGGAGCTGCCCGAGGCGCAGCGAGGCCATGCGGAGACCGAGATCTAGGCGCAGGGTTCTCGCGGCGCGCGGCGCCCCGGCGATGTTCCACAAAGGCCGTGCGCCCCGGGACCACGGCAAAAGCAAAGGGGCCCGCATCCGATAGGATACGGGCCCCTGACTATAAGACGCGATGCGTTAACAGCAGCGACTACTTACGATGCGCGCGATAGAACTCGATGAGCGCCTGGGTCGAAGCGTCCTGCTCGGCCTTGGCGGCGTCGTCGTGGAAGGCCGGGGTGATCTGCTTGGCAAGCTGCTTGCCCAGCTCGACGCCCCACTGGTCGTAGGAGTCGATGCCCCAGACCGTGCCCTCGACAAACGTGATGTGCTCGTACAGGGCGATGAGCTCGCCGAGTGCGAACGGGGTCAACGTGTCGCCAAAGATCGAGGTCGTCGGACGGTTGCCCTCAAAGCAGCGGGCCGGGACGATCTGCTCGGGCGTGCCCTCGGCGCGCACCTCATCGGCCGTCTTACCAAAGGCGAGCGCCTTGGTCTGGGCCAGGAAGTTGCCCAGGAACAGCTCGTGGACATCCTGGCCGCCGTCGGTCGCAGGGTTGGCGGTATTGGCGAAGGCGATGAAGTCGGCCGGAACCACCACAGTGCCCTGGTGCAGCAGCTGATAGAAGGCATGCTGGCCGTTGGTGCCGGGCTCGCCCCAGAAGATCTCACCGGTGTCGGAGGTCACGGCGCTGCCGTCCCAGCGGACATGCTTGCCGTTGGACTCCATGGTGAGCTGCTGCAGGTAGGCCGGGAAACGGTGCAGGTACTGGCAGTACGGCAGCACGGCGTGGCTCTTGGAACCGAAGAAGTTGACGTACCAGACATTGAGCAGGCCCATCAGCGCGACGGCGTTGTTCTCGAGCGGGGTGTTGCAGAAGTACTCGTCGATGGCGTGGAAGCCCTCGAGGAACTGCTGGAAGCGCTCGGGGCCGAGCACGACGATCAGCGACAGGCCCACGGCGGAGTCAACGGAATAGCGGCCGCCAACCCAGCTCCAGAAACCGAAGGCGTTGGCGGGGTCGATACCGAAGGCCTCGACCTTCTCGAGTGCGGTGGAAACGGCGACGAAATGCTTGGCCACGGCCTCGGCGTTCTGCTCATCGGAGCCGTCGATGGCGCCCTGGGCCTTGAGTTGCTCGAGCATCCAGGTCTTGACCTCGCGGGCGTTGGTGAGGGTCTCGAGCGTGGTGAAGGTCTTGGACACGATGATCACAAGCGTGGTCTCGGGATCGAGGCCCTTGAGCTTCTCTGCCTGATCGTTGGGGTCGATGTTGGAGATATAGCGGCAATCGATACCGGCGTCGGCATAGGGACGCAGGGCCTCGTAAGCCATGACCGGGCCCAGATCGGAGCCGCCGATGCCGATGGACACCAGGTGCTCGATCTTCTTGCCGGTAACGCCCTTCCACTCACCGGAGCGCACGCGCTCGGCGAAGGCATACATGCGGTCGAGGACCTCGTGCACGTCGGCGACGACATCCTGGCCGTCGACGATGAGCTGGCCCCTCTCGGTTGCGGGGCGGCGAAGCGCGGTGTGCAGGACGGCGCGGTCCTCGGTGGTGTTGATGTGCTCGCCGGAGAACATGGCGTCGCGGCGCTCCTCGAGCTTCACCTCGCGGGCAAGATCGCACAGCAGCTTGACGGTCTCATCGGTCACCAGGTTCTTCGACAGATCGAAGTGCAGGTCACCGGCGTCAAAGCTCAGCTTGTTCACGCGCTCGGCATCGGCGGCGAACCAGGCCTTGAGGTCGATACCTTCGGCCTCGAGCTTCTCCTGATGAGCCTCGAGCGCCTTCCAAGCGGCAGTCGACGTAGCATCGATAGGTGCGGCAACAGTTGCCATAGAGTCCTCCTCAGCATACGGGCGCACGCCTCCATGCGCCCGGACATTCAGATGCCACTATTCTAGCGCAGGTCAAGACTACAATCAGCGAGCGTTGCCAATCGGCCCCCAAACGGCAACCGATCAAAAAGGGACAGGCTTATTTTGGCAGGTCAAACGCTTTACCAACCAAAAATAACCCGTCCTTTTATGGCAAATATTAGGCCGCGGCGCAGACGCTACCGAGCAACTCACGCAGAGGAGACCCGATGCCCTTCAGAAGTTCGGGCGCGATAATGGCAAAAACGGGAACCTCACCGGTACCCACGACAGCAGGCACCTTGCCCTCCGAGACAATGCATCCATAAGGGACAAAACCGTCTTCGCCGGCATCGAGCGCCGCCATGCGACGCGCGAGCTCGCGCGCAAAGCCCGCCGTATCGGCATCGCCGATCGCCAGGACAAAGTCCACGCCCTCATCGGTTGCCAGGGCTACGGCCTCATCGACCAAATCGTCTCCCCCGTCGCCCCCGGTCGAACCGCAACGAAAGAGTACGCGTTCGAGCAGGGCACGATCGAGCGAGCCCAGCGCCGCCGAAACGAGCTCATCACGCGTGTGCCTGTCGCCTCCCAGCACGACCAGTGCCTTGGTGCCGCCATAGTGGGCAACCAATCGCCCGCACCAGCGAGCCACATCCCCATCCGCAACCAAGCGCGTCGGCATACCAAACCCATAATTGACCATTATCCCCACAACCCTTCCGTGCTTTATGGTGGTATCGATCGTTAGGCTCATGCTACGAAGCGAGCTTTTCCGAGCTGTTTCGCGCTCTTTAGGGCTGCGTTAAAACCCCGATGAAGCCGCACGACCATACTTGCCAAAAAGGGACAGATTTTGACGATGTCCGGACGAGCGGGTATTATCGAACAGATATTCGATAAGAACATGTGTTTGATGGGAGGACGCGTGGGGCACGAGCGTCACACCTATATCTGCATCGACCTCAAGAC
>CAJLOU010000006.1 GCA_905208345.1 uncultured Collinsella sp. | reverse complement strand
AGTGGCGGCGGGGAGGCACGGTGGCCATTATTCGGTGACCGGGATTGGTCAAAATCGTTTGACTATTAGCGGCTAAAATCGCCCGGCGCTAACAACATCAACGACACAGGCTCCTCCAAGGGCTACGAACAGGTGCATAAGCGTGGTCTATCCCGTGAAAAGCCGTGCGTCTGAGTCGCCATCGATGTCCATAAGAACCCTGTCGTGGTCGTTCGCGGCCACGGGAAGCCCTGTTCGGCGCGCGCAAGGAAGGCCATGGGCAGCTGAATGTTGCCTCGGTCGCTGCCCATGTACGACCTGGAGAATGCGCACAACGCGTTGGTCAGGGACGGCGGGGTCGAGAGCGAGGCACACAGGGCCGACGTGAACGACCCGATCTACCTGGAGCGGATGGAGATGGCGAACGACCTGTGCTCTTGGCTCAAGCGCTACCTTTGGCGCTTCACGGGGATGTCGCTCAGGAACCTGCAGGCCTACCTCGACTGGTACGTCTGCCAGGCCAGGGACAGATGGGACCCGACCGCAAGGGTGGTGCGCCATATCCTGATGGTCGAGCGACTTACCGCAGCTTGGGGTAGGTGCGGCAAGTCGCGTTATCTAACCCGTTGCATTACTACTCATCCCGTAATCCATCAATTCACCCAGCACCACATAGGGCCTGTTAATTTTATTTGCCGCTGAATTGCACCCCGCTTGTTTTGCTGACATAGAGTCTTGTATGAAGCGGCAAGAGCATTTTCTTTCTCAAAGAGATCTTGCCGTTGATCGGGCTCATGTAACTTTTCAGAAGCCTGTTCAAGCGTCCATTGATATTCCCTTGCATTCTGGAGCATCTTATTAAATAGAATCTGATACTGATACATTGAAAACAAAAGGGATTGATAAGCTTCTATGAATTCGGCAATTGCCTCTCCACTCTTTCCCTTGAAGCAAAATCTCGCCTCCATGGCGAGCGATCTCATTTCATCAAGCTTTAAATGCAATTTGAGTTGAAGGTCGTCATCTAACACCTTATTAATTGAGGCTGAAATTGATTGCAGGTACGTGGTGTTAGTCAGCCATACAAATAGTAGGTCGATAGCCATTTGCGGTTCGTCATCATGTTTCAAGATCTCCGCGTTATTTGTGTAAACGCTCATGAGCTTATCGACGGTTATCCAAATATTTAAACGTCGATTAAATAGAGACTGTTTATTACTGAGACGAGCTTGGTAACAAGAAATGAACAACGCGATGATTGCCACAATCGCTGAGATGTACTCAGGTAGATTCGTTAGGTCCATTGTCTCCTCCGCCATTAAAGATCAATTGGCAATACTACAATTACCGCTCTGCTTTCAGGATTCTCTGATTCAGTATCCATATAGTGGGACAATGCGAAAGGTTTTCCAACAAGGAGCAATAAACGGGTGAATAGATTGCTTGCTTCAAAAGCAGCAAAGGACCCTCTGATTAGAAGCCTAACAAATAAGGCCGGACTGCTTTGTTACTGGTAAACAAAGCAGTCCGGCCTCAAAAATGCCAGCATATAGAGCTAGCGAATAATTCTTATCCCATCTGAACTTCAATTAACCTAAGAGCGCGGTCGCAGTTGGTTAACGCTTCTTCTTTCGTGTTGCCGCTGGCAACAACGGAAGCAAAGCGAGCAGAATCATCCACGGCTTTTCCGTACCGTTTTCCAACGATACCGTGAACTTCAACATGAATAACGCCTTCGGAATCTCTTGCAGTTTCAATGCCGTTTAATTCCTGAAGTACGCCCTCGCGAGCAGGAAGGAATTTAGTTGCTACGAATTTACCGCTATCACTGTAGCTAAGCTCACTGAACTCTTCTCCCAATGCCAGCTTAATCATGGTCTCAACCATGTCGATGCCCGATACAGAGTTCCAGATAAGATGTGAGGTGATCCAGTCGCCACCAAGTCGAGCTCCAAGCTCAACCATCTTAGGACCTTCGGAAGTTAGCATCACTTCTGCATGCGCGGCACTATTTTTGAGACCAACGGCTAGTACAGCTGATGAAGCAACATCCGAAATTGCCCGACGCTGTTTGCAACATAAGCTTGTGGGTTGAACATGACCAATTTCAAAGAAATTTGGAGCACCGGACGTCAACTTATCGGTAACCTGCAGAACATGAGGGACACCGCCAGAAACGATAATTTCCACGCTGACTTCAGGGCCGGTCATACATTCTTCTACAAGCACATCGCCCGAGATGCCCGCTTTGGATGCAGTCTGAAGTGCTGCGGGGAGTTCCTCCGGTGTTGAAACCAGATTCACTCCCCTGCCTCCAGCGCTGTCAGTAGGTTTTGTTATGACAGGATAGGAGAAAGGAGGAACAAAAGTATCAAGCTCACTCATCTTGGCTACGGCGAAGGCAGGATGAGGAACCCCCTCTTGAGCAAAGCAATTTATCATCCTAAATTTGTCGGTTGAATTAAGAGCGGCATCTACTGAATTGCCTGGCAGCCCTAGCTCCTCACAAAGACGAGCAACAGTGACAACCGAGGTATCGCATGCTCCGCTGGCAATGGCATCCGGTTTAAACTCACGAGCAATCGCGAGCATGGCATCATAATCCCTAATGGAACCCTGGAAAAACTCATCAGCGAGTGATGCTGCGGGAGCATCCTGACTGATGTCAGCCACGCCAACGTAAAGCCCCATAGACTTAGCGCGCTGAATTACAGGTTTTTGGAAAACCGGACCGCCTAATAGAAGAATTTTCTTCATTTATGAACCTCCATGTATCTAACGTGATCGCCTCGCTCAAAGGAACCGATCACTTCACAGATTGCACGTGTTATATCTCTTTCAATACCACCTTCACGACGAAGTGCCTCTTCACCATCAGTCCCTTCGCTCACCGCCTCAATCATCCTTAGGAAGGAAACCCACTCAAATCGAATTCCCTCTCCATCCAATTGGTAGAAATATCGACGGTTGTCAGATGAATTTTCGTAGCGAATTTCAAAGTAGTCCGTTTTCCACCAAGGAGCAGGAACGTATACATAGCCTTTGGTGCCAGAGACTACAAGGCTTCCTTCGGACTTTGCGCCTGCACCTACTTTTGCACTACCAACGGCCCCTTGGAACTCAACACTGATTCTGGAGAAATTGTCGAAGGCCTTATCTTTCAGATCACATAAGGAGGAAAACTGCACAGTCTCGGGGCTGGAACCCAATATTTGAAATATCGGCAGCAGTGCTGTGGGTCCCCATGCGGCCATGCTGCTCCAGGCTGTTTCATGGCTCAATGAATACGGCGGACGGTTCGTATTGAGGTTAGTACAAGTTGCATCAACGGATACGACGTCGCCGATACGACCGCCCGCTATAAGCAATAACATTCGTGCGTATGCCGTTGAATACGCGGTTCGGAGGGAGTCCATTAGCACTAAGTCCCGCTCGTCAGCTAAGGAAAATAGCTCATCGCATTCTGCTGCGCTTTTGGCGAGCGGAGCTTCACACATAACATGCTTGCCTGCCTCAAGCGCCTTCTTTACTTGTTCATAATGGCAATCTGGATGCGAGTGGATATAGACCAAATCAACAGCGTCTAGCAATTCGTTGAAATTATCTGTAATCAGCGGAGCGCTTAACGAGTTCTTGCTTAGCGAGCTTCTATCTTTCGTGCATATCGCAACGACCTCAAGGCCGTTAACTAAACCGCATTCTGCATACACGCGGTTCATGTAGTCAGTATATCCAACCAAGCCGCAACGCTGTTTTTTAGAGCTGCGAATTTCTGTGGATGATACACCGCGGGTGCGTTCAAGGTATTCAACTTTACAGTACTCGTTTAGATAATCGAAATACCCTAGCCAGTCAGAGCCAACAGTGAAAATATCCACGCCATAACGCTTGATATCGTCAATTTTTTGGCCCTCATACTCTTCGACAATTATCTTGTCGGCAATACCCGTGGCTCTTACTGCAGCAATGCGCTCCTCGAGAGGCTGCTGTACGTTAATCTTTCCACGCTGCTTGTCGAAATCATCAGAAGTGACACCTACGATTAAGTAGTCGCCCAAGGCCTTTGCGCGCTCCAGTAGGCGCACATGTCCACGATGGAGATGGTCGTAGGTACCATAGGTGATGACCTTCATCATTTATAGGCTTCCTTGTCGTGCTTAGACTCCAAACGTCCGCAAGCATCGACGAGTGCTGCAACTAAAAGCACATTGTCAGAGAGCGGATGATTGCCGATGTGCCCTACTCTGAACGAGGTGTCAGCCTTATCCCCGCCGTTGGGACACAGCCAGATGCCGTACTCATCTTTAAGCAAGGCGAACAGTGCCTTGGCACTCACGTAAGGGCTTTCGATATAGGTCACGGCATTTGAGGGAGAAGCTAGGCGCATTCGAAAAGGTAGACCGGACGAGAAGATCCTATTGCGGAAGTCATTGGCCACATTGGCGCATCGAGCAACTTCAGCTTTAGCGCCGCCGGCGGCATCGAGGGCGGCTAGCCTCTCGTGAATTTGCAATAACGTTGTCACTGCAGGGGTGAACGGAGTCTGTCCACGCTCTTGATTCCTTAGCATGTCACAAAGATTTAAATACATACACGGCTGCGTAAGAGAATTCGCTCTTTTAACAGCGTCAGGTGAGAGGACCATAGGCGCCACGCCCGGAGGACAGGCTAAGGCTTTTTGAGCGTCGGTGATAAGTACGTCAGCCCCCATGGCCTCCATGTCAAATGGATCCGCTAGGAAAGAACTAATGCCGTCAACGATTAGAAATAGATCGTGTTCACGACAAAATCGCCCTATGAGGCTAGCGTCATAGAGCACACCTTGTGAGGTCTCGCCCAGGTTTACAAGGAAAGCGGTACAGTCCCCAACGTTGAAAGCCTCGAGGTCAGCTTCGGTAAGCGGAGTGCCAGGTACAAGCTCGATTGGGACGTTGTCAATGCCGTGCAGCTCAAGCATAGAACGGAACCTGTGACCGAAACTGCCGCCATCAACAACAATTGCCTTGTCGTTGATGGGATCAAGAAGCCCCATGATAGCGGCTTCCATCGCCCCGGTGCCCGAGCAAGTTGGGAAGATCGCACGTGACCCCTCGGGTGCGTGGGCTAGGTTGCAAAGAAGCTGCTCGTTTTCGAGCATGGTATGTGAAAATTCCGGCGTGCGGAAATAAGGAGTATCTAGGGAACCAATTGCTCTTACGTTTTCGGAAGAGGGCACAGGACCTACCGCGAAGTTAATCATAAAACAATCCTTTCATGGGTCAAAAATCTGGATTTCGGAGCTCAGGCGCGCCACGCCTTAAGACAGTGAGTTTGTCTATCGTTCTCGGAAGGAAGTTTCATATAGTCCCCGTAGAGGTCAGTAAGAAATTCGTCCCAGCAACTCATACAAGGCAGCATATGCCCCTCAAATTCCAGATATACGGTCTTTTCATATGCGCTTTTAGGTAGTGTCCAAAGTCCATTTTCTGCGCCAAAAAAGCATCCAACCCGCTTGGCAGACTCATATCCAGGACATGCAATGGTCTCATCAATGAGCTTTAATAAACGACTTTTAGGATTTTGGAACCTGAAGAGCCAGCCAAAAAATGTCTTGATTACTTTACGCGCCCCTCGTTCGTAATTGAGGTTTATATTTGCCCACTCGTTGCGCTTCAATGCTCTCTGAATGCGTTTTTTTGACTTTCTAAATAGTTCCGAGTTTTCAGGGACGCCATCGGTTGGGAAGATATCGATCCAAAGCATTTCATCCATTACCCCGTCATAAGAAGGCTCCTGAGCTCGAATATTAGAAGTGCATAGCTTCGTAAACCCTCCAGTAAAGTTGCTATTGGAGGCGTTTATAACGCACAAATCAGTTGGCAGATAATTTGCAATTTTTAACAATCTATCGTAATCAGGCCTAGGCATATTCAAATCAATATCGTCGTCCCATGGAATAAAACCCTTATGACGAACTGCCCCCAAAAGCGTTCCCGAATCTAGCGAATAACGAAGATTATGTTCCTTGCAAAAAGCATCAAAACGCAGAAGCAAATTCAGTAGCTCTTCATGCACCTCGTCAAGCGTTAGATATGTCCGCTCTTCATCCATTAACTTATCCATTGCAGGACTCCTTTTAATGCAGCACGGGAAGTGCGTGATAAAACCTAATTCCGCACAGTAAGGCCTCCGTGGCACATCGAATGGCGCAAATCACATGGAGGTCCGTCATACCAGTAAACGAGGCAATCAGAAGCGTAACGATGCAGAATAAGGCACTTATTACGGTGGACTTTGTGACCTCAGCGACTTTACCTACTGCCCCGAGGACTGGCCAGCCAAATAGCATGCCAAAGAAGCTAAATACAAGTAACGGACTCGCCCACACGAGCACCCAAGAGCCTTCTAAGTATTGTTCGCCGCCTAAAACAAGCATGATAGATTTAGAAAGTAAACAGAAGGCAACTGTGCCGATTAAGACGGCTGGCAATGCCAAAATACTTAGTTTTCTGGCAAAGCAATAGTCTCCTGTATTTACCATATGAGGGTATAGGCTGTTGATGATAGGCTCATAGAGCGCCTGAACCGCAGTAACTGCCGTCATAGACAAAGACCAATAGGCGACCTGGGCCGCATCGGTCACGACTGCGCCGATAAGCAGCGTCGTAAAACCCGAGAAAACGCTTACGGCCATGTTCGAAAAGCAATATAAACCCGAAGTTCTGAGTTCAGCAAGTGATTCGCTTAGCGGCGCGAGCTCGATGGTAGTGCCAAAGCTCCGCTTCGCGGCCGCAAACGACCATGCAAGTGCAACGCTGTTTGAGACTATATCGAGTACTGGCACCCACATGATGTCGTTAATTGAATGTACAAGTACGAACGTGAAGATAGTCGATATGCTTTTCGAGGCAAAGAAACGTGTGGTGATTGGCCCCATATTCTCATGCCCCTGAAAAAGGAAATCGGGAACTAGTCCTTTTCCGCATACCGCTGTGAATGCCAGAAAGACATAGGGCAACCTATTTTGTGTAAGCGGCAGGAAAGATGCAGTAACCATTACAGCCACGCCTGCAACGATGCAAAGAAGGAGTCTCGCTTCGGTTACTGCTCCTATAACGTGGTTTTCCTCTTTTATTGATCGTGCCTTCGCGATTCGCTTGGTACCCGAAAGGTTAAATCCAAAATCAACAAAAACCTGTGCGAAGGACATGAAAGATATCACGTAAGCATAGAATGCATAACCTTCGGGTTCCAGCACGCGTGTCAAGTAAGGCAGTGTAATTAAGGGAAACAAGTATTTGATTATTTGAAGGCCATATTGCCAGGCAGTATTCTTAAAAAAAGTACCGTGTTTTTTATTCATCTGATTCCCCCACATGAAATGGGTTTGAGTCTGCAGTCAACATCGCAAAAGTCATAGCAAGTAAAACTGAATATGAAGAAAAAATACTTGCCTCAGATGTGCTTGCTATTAGAAGGTAGATGGGAATCGCAAAGCTAGCCCAGAGAGGGACACCATGGTCTACGGCTTTGCGGGACATTGAAAATAGAAGTACAAATATGATGGCAACCAGCAACAGGCCAATATAGCCACATTGGCCAATAACAGCAGGCCAAAAACTGTCAACTAAATAATCGTGATTCATGGGACCAAGGCCATAAACGCTTGGGAACCCTAAGGAATAATAGAATGACGAATAATAATCAGCAGATGCATTAGAACCGTAAGTAGCAAGACCGCTGCCTAGTGGCCAATGCATGTTTGCAACGTCAAAGGACGTTGATAGAAGAACGCTTCGTGCCGTAGTGGAGTCAAAAAAATAAAGCGATATCTGATCGTAAACAAGAAACAATGCTCCACATCCCGCTAGAAGAATGAAAGAGAGGGGAATCTTTTTCTTATTCGAATACAAGAAAACTGCCGCAGCAATGATGAAAGCAAACCCTATGGCTTTGAAGCGTCCCGTAGCGCAGAGAACAAGCAGTCCACAGACGATAAATAACCTATTGGATTTAACATCAAGTAGAAGAATGCTAATCAGACAAACAACAGTTGCGGCAAAATTCGTCGGATGGCCGAATAAGAATGAATATCCTAATCGCTCGCCGGATGAGAGACCAAGATCAATAAATTGATTAAGAAAATATAAGATTAGGAGTAGTGGGAGGATAAATTTTGCAAAGCTAGATGCAAGTTCAATCACTGATCGCTTTTGCAGAATCACTACGGAAGAAATCAAAGAAATAATAAACTTCGAACAGGCAAAGGCGTCGATTGCAATCGCCTGATAAGCAGGCTGTAACTTATACAATAAGTTACCGCACAATCCCAACAGAAGAAGAAGGCTGTTGATCAACAGCAAATAGCGTGAAATCATACAATAACGAGTTTTTTGCCCATGCATACTGAAGACCGCCCAGCAACAAAGAAGAAGGGCTGATAGCTCGTCGATATATGCAAATACCCCTCCAAAGAGCTTTTGAAATGCATTCTGAAAGGCAAGCAGAAAGAAAATGTTGAATAGTATAAAGTCACTAACCCTATATGAAAGCAAGCTCATCTTGCTGTCTATTTTTTTCGACCCGTTATGTTCGCAATTGAGACGCGTCATTTCTTGCGCCTCATCAACTTAACGCGCTGATATGCTGAAAATGCTACGGAATATGCCCAGGGTGCTTTTGAACTCATATAAGACTTTAAAAGTAAGGAGCGAGAAGCCAAGACATTTTTTCTGATTGTCCTCAAATGAAGAGTGACATAATCCCTGGCTTCGTTCCTGATAGAGAGACTATTCTCGTCAGGATTATTAATATCGTTAAAGAGACGAATCAATCGAACATTGTTTAACATCATGAAGCATTCAATTTCATCTTTGAGCTCGTCATAATGCATACTATTTTTAATTGTATGCATCGAACGATTCAGCGCATAACTCCAATCGGAATATTGCTTATTACTAATTTTGCCTTTTCTAGAAAGGGATCCAGCACGATAAACTTGGCCATAAATCTTCCCAGGGGAAAACGCAATGGAATCAGCGTCATTGATAATCCCTGCGCAAGTTGCTAAATCCTCGTAAACTCGCCCAACGGGAAACTTATGTTGCTTCCAAAAAGAAGCTTTTGCAACTTTTCCACACGCAGACTCGCAGATATCTACGTTACAAAGTAGTTTCGACAAAGCTGTTTTGGTATTCACAATTTCAAATGCAGGTAAATCTAATTCACATGGTAATGAGCTGACAGCGCTTTGGTTTTCAATCTCCTGAAGTTGAACGCATGATAAATCGGCCGACCCGTTTGCCAATCCTTTCATTAGATAGTCAATGTAGTATGCCGGAACAACATCATCGCTATCGATAAAAGTTATATACGACCCCTTTGAGGCGTCAACTCCAAGGTTTCTTGCATATGAGAGACCGTGATTTTCAATGTGATAGACACTGATATTTTCATTGCTAATTGAGTAATGATCGCAAATATCAGAAGAACCATCACTCGACCCATCGTCAACAATCACAATTTCAATGTTCGGATAGGTCTGGCATAAAAGACTTTCTATGCAAGTCGAAAGATAATCCGCAGTATTAAAAACGGGCAATACGATTGAGACAAGATCAGTAGAAACTGCTTCCATTTCATCGCAACAAGCCATATATAATTCCTTAAAATTAATCACATTTCACTAGTCATGATGATTCTTGCAGGTACGCCAACGGCAGTAGCACTTTCAGGAACATCACAAAGAACGACGGCTCCTGCGCCAATCTTCGCTCCTTTATGGATTACGATATTTCCAAGCAATACAGCGTTGGCACCGATTGAGACGTCATCCTCAATGATAGGAACCCCCCCCCGGAGCGTTCCAACAGTAACATGCTGATAGAACTCGCAGTTCTTTCCAATCACGGCTCGCTCGGAGATGACGCAACCCACACCGTTGTGTTGGAACAAGCAACCATCGCCTATCTCGGCTTGGCTTCCGATATGGCAGGCAAAGAGAAACTGCGACAGATGTCTGAAAGCTCCCGCCAACGGACGGACGAACTTCGGGCCCTTGGTGCAGGCGTGGGCAGCTTTATATAGTTTGAAGCATTCATTCATGTTGCTAACCTGCCAGCACATCCACAATCTGCTCGCTCGCATGCCCATCTCCGTAGGGGTTCGATGCATGACTCATCGCCTCATACTCGGTCTGATCGCTGAGCAGACGGCTGAACTCGCGGTAGATCACGTCCTCCTCGGTGCCCACGAGCTTCAGCGTGCCGGCGGCCACGCCCTCGGGGCGCTCGGTGGTGTCGCGCATGACGAGCACGGGCTTGCCCAGGCTCGGGGCCTCCTCCTGGATGCCGCCCGAGTCGGTGAGGATGAGGTGGCTCGCGGCCATGAAGTTGTGGAAGTCGAGCACCTCGAGAGGGTCGATGATGTGGAGCCTGTCGAAGCCGTCGAGCTCCTCGTGTGCCGCCTTGCGGACGAGCGGGTTCATATGGACGGGGTAGATCGCCTTGGTGTTGGGGTGATCCTCCATCACGCGGCGGATGGCGCGAAACATGCGGTGCATGGGCTCGCCCAGGTTCTCGCGGCGATGGGCCGTGATGAGGATGAGGCGGGAGCCCTCCGCCCACTCGAGCTCGGGATGGGAGTACCCCTCGCGCACGGTGGTGCGCAGGGCGTCGATGCCGGTATTGCCGGTGACCCAGATCTTTGACTCCGGCTTGCCCTCGTTGAGAAGGTTCTGCTTGCTCGCCTCCGTGGGGGCGAAGTAGTACTCGCTCACGATGTCGACCGCCTGGCGGTTGAACTCCTCCGGCCAGGGGCTGTAGATATCGTGCGTGCGCAGGCCGGCCTCGACGTGGTCCACGGAAATCTGAAGGTAAAAGCACGCGAGCGCCGAGGCGAAGCTGGTCGTGGTGTCTCCGTGGACCAGGACGACATCGGGCCTCTCGTCCTCGAGGACGGCCCTGAGCTTGAGCAGAACGTCGCACGTAACGTCGAACAGCGTCTGGCCGGGCTTCATGATCGCCAGGTCGTGGTCGGGAGTCACGCCGAAGACGCGCAGCACCTGGTCGAGCATCTCGCGGTGCTGTCCCGTCACGGTGACGACTGTCTCGAATTCATCCGTGCGTGACTTCAGCTCGTTGACGAGCGGGCACATCTTGATTGCCTCCGGTCGGGTGCCGAAGACGAGCATAACTTTCTTCTTAGTCATTAACCTTGCTCCTCTTTGCTTCCTTATGAAGAAGCATGTAGAAACGGACGTTGCCGACCAAGTAGCGCTTCACCAGGCGCCTTGGCTCCTGCATCATGCGGAAGAGCCACTCCAGGTTCGCACGCTGCATCCACATCGGGGCGCGCGGGATGTTGCCGGAGACGACGTCGAACGAGCCTCCCACGCCCACGAAAGCGCCCTTGGCGCCTTGCTCGCGGAAACGCTCGATCAGGCGTTCCTTCTTGGGCGAGGTAATGCCCACGAACACGATATCGGGCTCGGTCTGCTCAACCTCAGCGACCACGGCGTCGAACTCGTCGTCACCGAAGTAGCCGTCTCGGTAGCCAGAGAGGACCATATTGGGATACCTCTCGGTCAGCACCCCTGCGGTCTTTGCAACCACTTCGGCCTTGGCGCCCAGCAGGTAGACCCTGTACCCCTCGCGCTCAGCCAGCCCGCACAGCTCCCACATGAGGTCGATGCCGGCCACGCGCCCCGGAAGGTCCACGCCCAGCTTCTTGGCGGCAATGACCATGGACGCACCATCGGCGTTCACGATCTCGCAACGGCGCACGCACGCGTCCATCTCGGGGTCGTCAAGCATCTGCAACAGCTTGTCGGCGTTCACGCCGATCAAGTGAGCGAAACGCCCCTCCTTGATGAGGGCGCCGGTCGCCTCGACGGTCTGCCCCATCGTCCAAGGATCGACGGGGACGCCCAGGACTTCGACTCGTCCCGGAAGATCAACCGTTGAACCGGTGCCTTCGTATTTCCCTCTTGTCTCTTTAGCAAGCGCCATTTCCGCTGACAACCTCAATCACAGTTAGTAGGATTATTTTTAAATCGAAGAAAATGCCTCGTTTGGCGATATATTCCAGGTCGCGACGGACCATGCCGTCGAATCCCGTCGAGTTACGCTCAGTAACCTGCCACCAGCCGGTGATCCCGGGCTTCACGGCCAGGCGCTGCAGGTCGTACTCGGTGTACTCCGCCACCTCATTCGGAAGCGGCGGCCTAGGTCCCACGACAGACATCTGACCGAAGAACACGTTGAGGAACTGCGGGAACTCGTCGATGGAGTGCTTGCGGATGAACTTTCCGATCTTGGTGACGCGGGGGTCTTCCCTCATCTTGAACATGGCGCCGGCGATCTCGTTCTGCTCCTTGAGCTCGGCGAGGCGCTCGTCGGCATCCTTATACATGGATCGGAACTTCCACATGCGGAAGGTGGACAGGCTACCGTCGCGACGGGTCTGGCCCACGCGGATCTGGCTGTAGAACGGGTTGCCCTCGCTCTCCAGACGGATAGCCGCGGCGAGCACAAGGCTGGGCACGGCGATGACGGCCAGCACGCAGCCGCTGAACGCGATGTCGAACGTGCGCTTGACGGCCCTGTAGGCCAGGCGCGAGCGGTCCCAGTCCATGATGGATTGCATAGCCCTGTAGCGGCCGGCGCCCTCACGCCGGTCCATGGCCTGAGCGATCAGTGCCGCCCCCGCGGGTGCATCCGTTGCATATTGAGTTTTATCTGACACGTTCTCTTCCAACACTACGTCCCCAGCTCGGGGATCCTCCCTGCACTGTGTGGCGACCGCCCGCACTTAGGCGATCGCCTGTTTAAGCTTTCGCATGATGCGCTGCTCGGCTGAAAGCACGGCGAGGCCAACACGTGTAGTCACGCGTCGGCCGCACAGGTTGAGCTCCAAATAAGCAGTGCTCTTGCGTCTGTTAATGGTTTTGATAAGGCCTTCGTGTCCCAGCAGCGGACCAGCCGTCACTACGACCTGGTCGCCGTCTTTTAGGGCCTCGCTCATGGGTACTACGCGGTCTCCCCTATGCGTAAATCCGCCAATAAGCTGAACCTCTTCTTTTGCCAGCGGCACAAACTGACCGTCCTGGGAAAGCACCCGGGCAAAGTCGTCCATGCGTAGCAGATACTGTTGCACGGTACGGGGTTCTGCCGTGTCGCAGATAAGATAACCGGGAAAGAGCGGCTTAGTCGTATTGACCCATTCGCCGTGTACCTTGATCTCGGTTTGATATTGGGGATAAAAGAGCTCCCACATGGCACCAGCCGGCACCATGCGCTCGATGCGCTCGCGCATTACGTCTTCGCGACCGTTAATGACCTGGATCACATACCACACGAGCACCACCCCCTTGCTGTCTTACGTGCGGCTCACGGGGTTTGGGTATGGCTTCGCCAGGGCGCTCGTGCGCGAAGGCGCTCCATATTCAAACCCTGAGCCCAGTTAGACAAGCACGTGGCTCTGCCCCACCGTGAACGGTATGTATAAGCGCAGTTGCTGGAGACGCGGACGTGTATCGCAAAATGACCGCGACTCCAGCTGGCTGCGTGCGACCCAGTCAAGCGGGTACAAAACTGGACTGCACGCAAACAGCTGAAGAACTGCTACGTCTAGTCATGCGAAACTTCTAGGTCACATGATGCATGACATCTTTATTGGAGCTCGTGGTTTTTCTGACACCGCCGTTACGGCCGGATGCTGATCGACCCTGTACTTTGTGGCTTGCTGGAGCCGTGAGCACAGTTGAACTCATGTTACGTTAGGTATCCTAGCACAAGCTGTTAGTGAAACTAATTTGAGTAGCGGCTAACAACATTTCGTTCATTTAGCGTGCTCAAGGGGGTTGTTTTGGGATGTTGTTCACGTTGGTGCAGGTTATTGGGGCGCTGGCAGTGATTAGGGGCGTTCCTGAAGCCCAAATGAAGCAGCGATCTGCACTGATATTCACGTTTGACTAACAAACTATGAACAGACATGGGAAATAAATTGTGCAACTTTTTGCGGGTGTTGGCGTGGGCGTCGCACTGCGAAGATGCTCATCGCACAATAGGCGCGCCTGGCTACAGAGTCAACGCATTTTAAGGCGGTTTGTTGGACATCTTTTGGGCTGCAGCTAGATGTAGGCGTAAGGTTTATCGGGCGAGGTTGACAATCCCGTCTCCCAGTGCGAGGTTCAACGAAAACGGCAGATAATACATGTAGAACATGCGTTCTACATCTGATAGAATAGAATCAAAGGTATACGGGCAACGTGAGCCGGTACGGAGGCCCCCAATGGTACGTATCGGCGAGATGGATGCTTTATTCACAGCAACTGTCACTCAGAGCCCTTAGGCAGGTATGCGCCCCTGCTGGCCGACACCCATAAAGTTCGGCAGACAATCGAGTATCGAATTGGACATGCATGTGCCCAATGGATTGATGTGGAGCGCGAAAATGAATGGCAATCAGATTGTTCTCTTTGAATCCAACGACCGAGAGGTCACGATTCCTGTTGTAATTGACAAAGGAAGCGAAACTGTATGGCTGACCCGAAATGAGATGGCAGCGCTGTTTGATAGGGATGTCAAAACAATCGGCAAGCATATCAACAACGCTTTAAAGGAGGAATTAAGCGACGATGATTCAGTTGTCGCAAAATTTGCGACAACTGCTGCTGACGGCAAAAGATATCAAACTGATCATTACAGCTTAGACATGATATTGTCCATTGGATACCGCGTTAAATCTCAACGCGGTGTTGAATTCCGTCGCTGGGCAACCAATGTGCTCCACAAGTTAATTATTGAAGGACACGTTGAAAACGAACGTAGACTCGAGCAACTAGGGACAGTCGCTCAGATTATCGAACGTCTGCCCGAGGACCTCGGCTCTCGTGAGATACTCGATATCGTTGAAAGCTATATAGATGTCTTTAAACTGCTCGATGAATACGACCGTGAATCTATCGATCGACCCAAAGGGCAAACGGGGATATACACACTTGAATACGAGCTGTGCATGAATTTAATCTCCCAAATGCGCGGACGTTTTGCGAGCGACCTGTTTGGCCTAGAAAAAGACGAGTCCTTCCGCAGCAGCATCTCGGTAATCAATCAGTCGTTTGGAGGCCAAGACCTCTACCCATCCGTACAGGAAAAGGCAGCAAATCTGTTGTACCTCATCATCAAAAACCATTCATTTCTCGATGGAAACAAGCGAATCGGATGCAGCCTCTTTCTCTACTATCTAGATCGCAACGGACTGCTTTTTCGCGGATTAGACAAACGAATCGCAGACAGCACGCTTGTTGCTGTCGCGCTCATGATTGCTGAGTCGAGACCTGAAGAAAAGGAATCTATGGTCTCTCTGGTTACGAACTTTTTGGAGTAGATGAAGAGGCTGGCGGACAACCTTGTATTAAGGGACAGGTTTCAATCTGGCGGTTTTGGAACATCCCCATTTGTAGTCTCTCCCTAAATGGGGATCAAAGGATATTGCAAATATAAAAGGCCACTCGATTGAGTGGCCTTGCATTCACGATGGTGGAGACGAGGGGGATCGAACCCCTGACCTCTTGACTGCCAGTCAAGCGCTCTCCCAGCTGAGCTACGCCCCCGTGACGAGGAGATACTATAGGGGAAGATCTTCGGGGATGCAAGGACTTTTTTTGGTAGTTGCCCTGCCTTACGGGTTTTCCTGGGACGGGGCAAAAATAATCACTCTACGAGCGATTATTTTTATCCGCCGTCCCGATATAACCCTGATGCAGCAAAAATCCGATTGCGATGCCCTGATGGACTTGAATGGTTGCCGTTCCCCGGACGATGTTACTGATACCGGTGTCGGCTAGTAATCCCAAGGGGCTGTGGTCTAGTTCCCATTCTAGGCCTTGTTCGCTTACTTCCGTGTTTGGGGCGATTGCAATGATGGAGAATGTTTTGCCTTCGGCGCACTTGATGGTCCAGGACTCACCTGCGTGGAGTATGCGGGCTGTGGTTTCGTCTTCTTCGATCCAGACGGGACCGTCGGTGTAGCCTGCTAGTAGGCCTAGGACGGACAGGGCCATATCGGGGCGGCCTCCGGTGGCGCAGGTTGTTGCTAGTTCGGATCCTGGCCAGCGGCGGCGGATGGCGTCCAAGGCTAAGGCCAGATCGGTGTAGTCCTTGTAGGGGTTGTGGCGTTCTACTTCGAAGTCTTTGGCGGCATCGACCAGGGCGCGGCCTGTTTCGCTTACGGTGTCGGCGTCACCGACATAGACGTCGCAGCTCAAGCCGGCGCCAAGCAGGGCGTCCAAACCTCGGTCTACGGCGACGATGTGGTCGCACTCCCCCGCTAGGCGGCGCAGCAAGTCGGAACTTGCCACCACGGGCGAGCCGCAGACAACTAATACTTTACAAACCACAGTCCTCGCCTAGCCCTCAAACTCAAGAACGCGCGCAAGGTCCAGCTCTTCATAGCTGTCGATGAAGATCTCGCAGTTGTCGCGAACGTCATCTCGATCCGTGTGCCCCAGCGGGTCGTAAATGCCTACGCGCTTAAAGCCCGCGGTCCCGGAGCTCTTAAGGCCAAAGGCAGCGTCCTCAAAAACCCAAGCGGTGTCAAACGCATGCCCGTGGCGCTCCTCTAGGCGACGCAGCGCTAACTCATACACATCCGGAAAATGCTTAGAGCGACCGGCCTCGCCCGTAGTGGTAATAAAGTCCATGTACGGCGCTACACCGGAGCCATCCAGCGCGGCCTGCACCAAATGGGCCGTCGTGGAGGTTGCCACGCACATGGCAACACCGGCCTCCTGGGCCTGCTGCAAAAACGGCAGCAACCCGGCAATCGGTGCGACCTTCGAGTAGCCCTCAAGCAAAATGCCGCATAGCTCCTCGTACAGCTCGGGACCCTCCTCCTTAACACCCCACAGATCGTGGTAGGCTTGGCACTCGTCCTCCAGCGACAAGGGGCCAAAATCGTCAAAATCCTCTGGCGTCACATCAACGCCGTGGCGGTGCAATAATTCGGGCTGGGCATAGGCCCAAACGGGGGTGCTATTTACCAGCGTGCCGTCGCAATCGAAAATAAAAGCAACCTTGGGAGCGGCGGAGTGGGACATAAACGAACCTTTCAATATCAAATGGTAAACATCCTGCTAAAAACGTTTTACCAAACGTCAGCCAAACAATTTTGAAACCCAAATTGGTAAAACTGTCAAGAGTTTTACCACTGCAATTCTGCCAGTGGTATAAACATGTCGCTTACCGATTAAACGCCCCCGCAAATCCGCTTTCGTCCATAAAACTAACGTACAGGTGTTATCGTAGTTTTTGCCGAAAGTTCCACCGAGCACGCGAGGTGGAACGAATCACAGAAACTTCGCCGTCCCTTCGATTCGTGCAGCCTTGGACCTTTCGCATCTAGTCACCAAGGCAACACGCTGCCGCGTCATGATGGGATCAAATGTGAGCGATACAAAGCTAAAGCCAACGGCTAAAAAGCCCGCAACCCGCAAACCGGCTCCGCACGCACCGGAGCTCTCCAAGGACGATGTCTACCTGTTTGGCATTGGAATGTGGGAGCGCAGCTGGGAAAAGATGGGCGCGCATCCCGACACGCAGCAGCGCACGCGCGGCTGGCGCTTTTGCGTTTGGGCGCCCGATGTAAAAAGCGTCCATGTCATTGGCGAATTTAACGACTGGGATGAGGAAGCCAACCCGCTGGTGCCCGTGCATACGAGCGCTATTTGGGAAGGCTTTATTCCTGGCGCCGAGCAGGGCCAGCTCTATAAATACCTCATCGAGACCAACGAGGGCGAGAAGCTCTACAAGGCTGATCCGTATGCCTTTAAGGCCGAATGCCCTCCGGGTACCGCGAGCGTGCTGTGGACCCTCGATGGCTACAAGTGGAACGACGCCGCGTGGCTCAAGCGCCGCGCCGGCCACAACCATATGTCGCAGCCGCTTAACATCTACGAGGTGCATATTGGCTCGTGGAAGCGTCACGGCGACGCGCCGCAGGGAGAGCCCGACGAATACGGCAACTACCCCGGCCCCATGGATCCCTTCCCCGCGCAGCGCGGCGAGTTTTACACCTACGACGACCTGTCGGTTGAGCTCGTAGACTACGTGCGCGACATGGGCTACACGCATATCGAGGTCATGCCGCTTATGGAGCATCCCTTCGATGGCTCCTGGGGCTACCAGACGACCGGCTACTACGCCGCCACGTCGCGCTACGGCAACCCGCAGCAGCTCATGCACTTTATCGATGCGTGCCACGAGGCGGGCATCGGCGTGATCATGGACTGGGTGCCCGGCGGTTTTTGCGCCGACTCCCACGGCCTTGCCACCTTTAACGGCCACATGCTGTTTGAGCACGAGATTCACCCCAACTGGGGCACGCATAAGTTCGACTTCGCCCGCGGCGAGGTCCGCTCCTTCCTGGTCTCCAACGTGCTGTACTGGCTCGAGAACTTCCACGTTGACGGCATTCGCATGGACGGCGTGTCCAGTATGCTGTACCTCAACTTTGGCATCGACGATCCGGGCCAAAAGAAGTTCAACAAGTACGGTACCGAGGAGGACCTGGACGCCAGCGCGTTTATCCGCCAGGTCAACTGCGCCGTGGAGGCGCACTACCCCGACGTGATGATGATGGCCGAGGAGTCCACCGCGTGGCCGCTCGTGACCTATCCGCCGCAGGACGGCGGCCTGGGCTTCCACTACAAGTGGGACATGGGCTGGATGAACGACACCCTGCACTACATGCAGACCGATTTTCCGTGGCGTCCCGGCAACCACGGGCTGCTCACGTTCTCCATCATGTACGCCTTTACCGAGAACTTCATTTGCCCGCTGAGCCACGACGAGGTCGTGCACGGCAAGTGCTCGCTCATCGGCCGCATGCCGGGCGACTGGTGGCGCCAGTTTGCCGGCCTGCGCACGCTGGCCTTCTACCAGATGACGCATCCCGGTGCCAAGCTCAACTTTATGGGCAACGAGATCGGCCAGTTTATTGAGTGGCGCTACTACGAGTCCATCCAGTGGTTCCTGACCGAGGAGTACGAGACTCACCGTCATCATCAGGCGTTTATCAAGGCGCTCAACCACTTGTACACCGCCGAGCCCGCCCTGTACGAGCGCGGCTACACCGACGACGGCTTTACCTGGATCGACGCGGATAACTCCAAGCAGTCCATCGTGAGCTTTGTGCGTCAGGGCGAGGACGTCGATGACGACCTGGTGATCCTGATCAACTTTGACCCGGCGAGCTACGAGAGCTTCCGAGTGGGCGTGCCGCGCGAGGGCGACTGGGAAGTCATCTTCGATTCCGACCGTCCCGAGTTTGGCGGCAGCGGATACGCCGGTGAGGAGCCCTACACCTGCTCGAGCGAGCCCTATCCCTGGAACGGGCAAATGGACTCCATCGAGATCAAGGTGCCCGGTCTGGCGGGCGTGGTGCTTAAGCGTCGCGGTCCCAGCAGCTACAAGCCGCCCATGGTCGAGGAGCCCAAGAAGGCGACGCGCAAGCGTGCGTCCTCGGTGAAGCCCAAGACCGCGGCCGCCAAGAAGGCTCCGGCTAAGGCGAAGGCTGCCAAGCCCGCAGCCAAGGCTTCGGCCAAGCCCGCCACGGCCAAGAAGGCAGCCACCAAAAAGGCTGCTCCCAAGGCCAAGGCAGCTGCCGTTAAGACCCATGCCAAGAAAGCGTAACAAAGGTGTTACCGCTGTAATTACCCGCCCCGCGGGGGCGTAGGATACATGTCATAACCGTTCCGGGAGAAACATCCCCGGGGGAAAGGAACGTATGAATAAGATCTTCGACAACAAGCAGGAGTTTACCGAGCTCTATCGCGATGCCGTCATGAGCATCAGCGGCAAGAGCGTCGAAGCCGCCAGCGACCTCGACCGCTTTAACGCCCTGGCCAAGCTCGTGGCCGAGAAGGCACGCACCGTTGCCACCAAGAGTGACGCCCGCGCCACCGCCGAGGGCAAAAAGCGCGTGTACTACTTCTCGATCGAGTTTTTGATCGGCCGCCTGCTCGACAACTATCTGCTCAACTTTGGCGTGCGCGACATGGTCGCCGAGGCACTCGACGACATGGGCTTTGACCTGTCCGTCATCGAGAACCAGGAGCCCGATCCGGCGCTGGGCAACGGTGGCCTTGGCCGTCTGGCCGCGTGCTTCCTTGATTCCATGGCAGCCGAGGGCATTGCCGGCTACGGCAACGGCATGCGCTACCGCTACGGCCTGTTTAAGCAGGAGATCGTTAACGGCAGCCAGGTCGAGGCCACCGACGAGTGGCTCACCCACGGCTATCCCTGGGAGGTCCGCCGTCAGGACAAGGCCGTGACCATTAAGTTTGGTGGCCGCGTCGAGGGCTTTGAGGAGAACGGCCGCACGTTCTACCGCACGGTGGACACGCAGGACATCCTGGCCGTCCCCTATGACATCCCCGTCGTGGGCTATGCCGGCGAGACCGTCAACAAGCTGCGCGTCTGGGCCGCTGAGCCGGTCGAGGAGCACTTCGATCTGGAGGCCTTCAACCGCGGCGACTATGCCTTGGCAGACGCCGAGCGCGCCGAGGCCGAGGCCATCAGCGCCATCCTCTACCCCAACGACGCCGGCGAGCACGGTCGTCTGCTACGCCTGAAGCAGGAGTACCTGTTTGTATCGGCCGGCATCTACAGCCTGCTCGACACCTTTGAGAAGGAGCACGGCGCAAACTGGGAGCTGCTGCCGCAGTTTGTGGCCATCCACACCAACGACACGCACCCCGCCATGTGCGGCCCCGAGCTTATGCGTATCCTCATCGACGAGAAGAAGCTCGAGTGGGACGACGCCTGGAACATCGTGACGCAGGTCGTGAGCTACACCAACCACACCATCCTGCCCGAGGCTCTGGAGAAGTGGCCCATCGGCACGTTCTCCAAGCTCCTCCCCCGCGTGTACCAGATCATCGACGAGATCAGCCGTCGTTGGCACGAGTCGTTCGACACCACGCAGGAGGGCTGGCAGGAGCGTCTGCGTCAGACCGCCATCCTGTGGGACGGCGAGATTCGCATGGCCAACCTGTCCGTGATCTGCAGTCATAGCGTCAACGGCGTGGCAAAGATCCACTCCGACATCATCAAGAACATCGTGCTCAAGGACTTCTATGCCCTGACGCCCGAGAAGTTCAACAACAAGACCAACGGCATCTCGCACCGTCGCTTCTTTGCCGAGGCCAACCCCACCTACGCCAAGCTCGTGACCGATGCCATTGGCGACGGCTGGCTTAAGGACGCCTTTGAGCTGGAGAAACTCAAGGAGTTCCAGAACGACACCGAGTTCCTGAAGGCCGTGGGTGCCTCCAAGCGCGCCAACAAGGAGCGCCTGGCCGCCTACGTTAAGGCCGAGACCGGTCTGGTCATTGACCCCAACACCATCTTCGATGTCCAGGTAAAGCGCTTCCATGCCTACAAGCGCCAGCTCATGAACATCATGAAGGTGATGGACATCTACAACCGTCGCATCGCCGATCCCAACTTCCACGTGACGCCGACGACCTTCATCTTTAGCGGCAAGGCTGCCTCGAGCTACACCTTTGCCAAGGAGACCATCCGCCTGATCAACTCCGTCGCCGAGGTCATCAACAACGATGCCCGCGTGAACGAGGTCATGAAGGTCTGCTTCATCCCCAACTTCCGCGTGAGCAACGCTCAGCTCATCTACCCCGCCGCCGAGATCTCGGAGCAGATTTCCACGGCCGGCAAGGAGGCCTCGGGCACGTCCAACATGAAGCTCATGATGAACGGCGCCATTACGCTGGGCACCCTCGACGGCGCCAACATCGAGATTGCCGATCTGGCCGGCCGCGAGAACGAGGCCATCTTTGGCCTGACTGCTCCCGAGGTCGAGCAGCTTTGGGCATCCAACAGCTACTTTGCGTGGGATACCCTCAACGGCGACCGCGAGCGTCTGGGCCGCGTGATGGACGAGCTCAAGGACAACACCTTTGCGGGTCTTTCGGGCAACTTCGAGAGCATCTACAACGAGCTCATGAACAACAACGACCCCGACCTGGTCATGGCAGACTTCCGCAGCTACGTGGATGCGTGGGAGAAGCTCACGGGCAGCTACGGTGACCAGGAGACCTGGAACCGCAAGGCCCTGCTTAACACCGCCTCCTCGGGCTGGTTCTCGAGCGACCGCACCATTCGCGAGTACCGCGACGAGATTTGGCACGCGTAAAGGCGCGCCAGCTCCCCTTTGCCAGCACGGCATTACTCGACGGGCGCAACGTTGCGCTGCGCCCGTCGCTAATGGGTTAGAAACATCGACGACAGAAGGAGAAATCGATGAGTAAGAAAGAATGCATCGCGATGCTCCTCGCAGGAGGACAGGGCAGCCGATTGGGGGCACTCACCCAAAAGATCGCTAAGCCGGCGGTTAGCTTTGGTGGTAAGTTCCGCATTATCGACTTTTCGCTCTCCAACTGCTCCAACTCGGGCATCGACACGGTGGGCGTTCTGACGCAGTATCGCCCCTACCTGCTGCATGCCTACGTGGGCTCCGGCGAGGCGTGGGATCTGGACAGCCGCGACGGCGGCGTGTCGATCCTGCCGCCGTACGAGACGCAGACCGGTGGCGCCTGGTATGCGGGCACGGCCGACGCCATTACGCAGAACCTGGACTACATCAAGGCCAACGACCCTAAGTACGTCCTGATTCTTTCGGGCGATCACCTGTATCGCATGGACTACCGCAAGATGCTCAAGACGCACATTGAGAACAACGCCGACCTCACGGTGAGCGTTATGCCCGTGCCGTGGGAGGAGGCCAGCCGCTTTGGCATCCTGACCACCGACCCCGAGGACGGCCGCATCACCAAGTTCACCGAGAAGCCCGATAAGCCCGATTCGAACCTCGCTTCCATGGGCATCTACATCTTCTCGGCCGACGTGCTGATCGAGGCGCTCGAGGAGGACGCTCTGGACCAGCGCTCGAGCCACGACTTTGGCAAGGACATCATCCCCAAGCTGCTCGGCGAGAACAAGCGCCTGTACAGCTACGAGTTCCACGGCTTCTGGAAGGACGTCGGCACCATCGCCAGCTTCCACGAGACCTCGATGGACCTGCTGGGCAACAACCCCGAGTTCGATCTGTTCGACAAGCACTTCCCCATCATGTCCAACATCACCACGCGTCCGCCGCACTACATTGGTCCGGATGGTCGCCTGGACGACTGCCTGGTCTCTAACGGCTGCAAGATCTACGGCACCGCTCGCCACTCGATCCTTTCGACCGATGTCATCATCGAGGAGCGCGCCGTGGTCGAGGACTCCGTGCTGCTGCCGGGAGCGCACGTTAAGAGCGGCGCGCACATCTGCCGTGCAATTTTGGGCGAGAACTCCACGGTCGAAGAGGGCGTGAAGCTCGGCTCTGTCGATACCACCAAGGATACGGCCGTCGTTGGAAATGACGTCGTTATCGGGAAGGGGGAATGATCCGATGATCAATCGCAAGGCCATCGGTTATATCACCGCTAACTACTCTTCGACCTACGGCAGCGTGCTGCTCAAGGACCGCCCCATCGCGTCCGTACCGTTTTTGGGCCGCTACCGCCTGATCGACTTCCCGCTGTCCAACATGATGAATGCCGGCATCAAGACCGTCGGTGTCGTCATGCCGGGCAACTACCGCTCGCTGATCGACCACGTGGGCTCGGGCAAGGACTGGGGTCTGGACCGCAAGAAGGGCGGCCTGTTCATGGTGCCCGGTAACGCGTATGGCACCACCAAGGGCGGCATGCGCTTCTTGCTGCGCGACATCATCTCCAACAAGACGCTGTTCCAGCGCTCGGACAAGCCCTATGTTGTGATGATGGGCACCAACATCATCTTTAACATGGACCTCAACACCATCATTGACGCGCACGAGAACTCCGGCGCCCAGATGACTGTGGTTTACTGCAAGGCCACGCGCAACGTCGATGACGAGACCAAGCTGCAGATCAACGAGAACGGCCGCCTGACGGGCGTGAGCGCCGGCGTCGTGTACGGCGACAACGCCTCTATGGACTGCTGCATCGTCAACCGCGAGACGCTGCTCGAGATCATTGACCACTACCAGGCCGCCGACTATCTGGACCTGCTCGAGGCACTCCAGGGCGACTTTGGCAACATCGACGTGTGCAGCTACGAGTACAAGGGCGAGGTCGTGGGCGTGTTTAGCGAGAAGTCGCTGTATCGCCGCAGCATGGACCTGCTCGACCAGACCGTGGCCGACCAGCTCTTTGACCCCGAGCGCCCGATCCTGACCAAGGCTCACGACGTGCCGCCTTCGCGCTACGCGACCGGCAGCCACGCCTGCAACTCGATCATCTCGGCCGGCTGCATCATCAAGGGCACCGTGCGTAACTCGATCCTGTCGCGCGGCGTTGTGGTTGAGGAAGGCGCCTCGGTGACCAACTCGATCATCAACCAGAGCTGCGTCATCAAGAGCGGCGCCCGCGTCGAGAATGCCATTCTGGACAAGAACAACGTGGTTCCCACCAACACCGAGCTTCGCGGCACGCCCGAGAACATCCTGGTGCTGGGAAAGGCCCCGTTAACTTCTGATATCACCAACGCGAGCTAGCTTTGGCACCGCAACATCGCTCGTAACACGTAGAATAGCCGCCCGGTTTGCACCAGGCGGCTATTCTCGAATTGCAACAGGGAGACAATATGGCTGATTCCAGCAAAAAGATGCAGATCGTGTTTGCCTCGGCCGAGTGCGCACCGTTTGTTAAGACCGGTGGCCTGGGTGACGTGGCGGGCTCGCTGCCTGCGGCGCTCGTGCGCGCCGGCGCCGAAGTCATCGTGATGGTGCCCAAGTACGCCACCATCAAGGACGAGTACAAGGCGCAGATGGAGCACTTCTCCGACTTTTACGTGAGCCTGGGCTGGCGCAATGAGTACTGCGGACTCGAGAAACTCGAGCACGACGGCGTCACCTATATGTTTATCGACAACGAGCGCTACTTTGCGCGCGACTATCCGTACGGCTTCTTTGACGACGGCGAGCGCTTTGCTTTCTTCTCCAAGGCCATCACCGAGAGCCTGCAGCACCTGCCGGCCGGCTTTGAGTGCGACATCCTGCACTGCAACGACTGGCAGACAGCACTGGCGCCCGTGTTCTTGCGCGAGTTCTACCAGGGCCTGCCGCTCTACGACCGCGTCAAGACGGTGTTCTCGATCCACAATGTGGCGTTCCAGGGCCAGTTTAGCGACACCGTGATGGAGGACATCCTTGGTGTGGCGCATATTCCGGCGGCTGCCTCGCAGCTGCGTTGCGACGTCTGCAGCATCAACTACATGCTGGGCGCCCTGCGCTATGCCGACGCCATCACTACGGTGAGTCCCACCTATGCCAACGAGATCCAGACGCCCGAATTTGGCGAGGGCCTGGACGGCGTTCTGCGCGAGCGTTCGTACGCGCTGCAGGGAATTTTGAATGGCATCGACGTCGCGGGCTTTGACCCGGCGACCGACAAGCGCATTGCCGCCAACTACACAGTCGAGGACCGCTCCGGCAAGGCCGCGTGCAAGGCCAAGCTGCAGGAAGAGCTGGGGCTCGAGGTTCGCGACGACCGTCCGCTCATGGTGATGGTCACGCGCCTGACGCGCCAGAAGGGCATGGACCTGGTCATGTACGCGCTCGACCGCATTCTGGCCGGCGGCGTTCAGGTGGCCGTGCTGGGCACCGGAGACCGCGACTACGAGGACGGCCTGCGCTACTTCCAGGACAAGTACCCCGGCACCATGGCCGCACGCATCGAGTTCGATCCGGCGCTGTCGCAGCGCATGTATGCTGCTGCCGACATGTTCCTGATGCCTTCGAAGTTTGAGCCCTGCGGCCTGTCGCAGATCATCGCCATGCGCTACGGTACACTACCCATCGTGCGCGAGACCGGTGGCTTGAAGGACACCGTGATCCCGTATAACGAGTTTACCGGCGAGGGCACGGGCTTCTCGTTTAGCAACTTTAACGGCGACGAGATGGGCGACGCCGTGTTCCGCGCGGCACGCCTGTTCTGGGACAACCGCGATGCTTGGAACCAGCTGGTCACGCAGGCCATGAGCCAGGACTTTAGCTGGACGCGCTCGGCCGACAAGTATCTGGACCTGTATTTCTTTATGCATCCGGAGATCGAGAGGCCGACGGCGGTTGTCGACGAGCCTGTGGTTGTGGCCGAGCCTGAGCCCAAGGCCGAGCCGGTTGAAGCTGAGCCCGTTAAGGCCAATCCCGAGGAGAAGATCGAGGCTACTCCAGAGCCCGAGCCTGAGGTGAAGCCCGCTGCAAAGCCTGCTGCCAAGAAGACCACGACACGCAAAACGACGACTAAGAAGGCCACTGCGACCAAGGCGACGACAACCAAGACCACCGCTACCAAGACAACGACCACGCGCAAGCGCACGACCGCCGCTACAAAGAAGGCCGCCGAGGCCGAGGCTGCTCCCGAGGTAAAAGCTGAGACCGTCGTCGAGGCCAAGCCCGCCGTCAAGGCGCCGGCCAAGACCGCTGCCAAGAAGACAACCACGACCGCCAAGAAGGCAACGGCAGCCAAGAAGACCACGGCAACGAAGTCGGCGACCACGAAGGCCGCCACGACCAAGGCAGCCGCAAAGCCGGCCGCCAAACTCGAGGAGACACCCGCCGAGTCTAAGGCCGAAGCAACCGTCGAGGCCAAGCCGGCCGCCAAGACCACCACGCGCAAGCGCTCTACGACGACGGCCAAAAAGACCACGACCAAGACAGCCGCCCCCAAGGCAGAGGCTAAAGCCGAGGACAAGCCCGCAGTAAAGGCCGAGCCGGCACCGAAGGCCGCTGAGGTCAAGACCGCTCCGAAGGCTACGGCAAAGACCGAGCCCGCCAAGGAGGCCCCGGTCTCCCCTGCCGCTCCGGCCGAGGAAAAGGCCCCGACCAAGAAGACCTCCGTCCGCAAGGCAACAGCCACCCGCAAGCGCCGCTAGCCCGCAGACGATCTAAAACCTAATCAAAACCCTAAACAAGGGGCGCTCCAACCGGGCGCCCCTTCTCTGTAGACAGTTGGTAAAACGATTTTCTAGGACAACCGTTCGCCGATGGTAAACGGATGTTGTTTATACACCCTGTGTACAACAGATATACTTATATCTTGTGCGTAAAGCCCATGGCCCGTAGGCCGTGATTCTATTGAACTGGACCGTACTATGAGATTGATACACAACAGCCGCCTACCGCAGTTTCGCACTCCGTTTGGCGCTGTGACCACAGGAACTACCGTTGCACTCTCGGTGATTTTGGAGGATGCCGATCCCAACCAGGCAACACTCACCCTACGTACCTGGGTCGATGAACTCGGCGAGACCCTGATTCCGATGGAGCACGAAGGCGATGGCATTTTTACCGGCGAGCTCAAATGCACTGAACCGTGTCTTGTGTGGTACAGCTTTATATGCAATATCGAAGGTCAGCCCGAGGTTCGCCTGGGCGCGCCGCAAGGCCGCACCGGCGGCGAGGGCGTAACCTACGACTACGCCGAGGTGCCGTCCTTCCAGATTACCGTCTACAAGCACCGCGAGAACCGCCCCACCTGGTACGAGCGTGGCATGGTCTACCAGATCTTCCCCGACCGCTACGCCCGTGACGAGCATTGGCGCGAGCGCACAATGGCCCAACTCGAAAAACCGCGCAAGGGCATTCAGCGCCGGATGGTCGAGGACTGGAACGAGCCGCCCGTGTACGAGCGCACCGAGGACGGCTCCATCAAGACCTGGGACTTCTACGGCGGCTCGCTCAAGGGCATCCAGGAAGACCTGCCCCGCATCGCCGAGCTGGACTTTACGGCCATCTACCTCAACCCCATCTTTGAAGCCGCGAGCAACCACCGCTACGACACGGCCGATTACACCAAGATCGACCCGATCCTGGGCACCGAGCAGGACTTTACCGAGCTGTGCCAGGCAGCCGAGAAGCTGGGCATCTCCATCATCCTTGACGGCGTCTTCAACCACACGGGCGACGATTCGATCTATTTCAATCGCTACGGCAACTACCCCGGCGTGGGTGCCTGGCAAAGCGAGGATTCTCCGTGGCGCGATGCGTTTACCTTCCACGAGGACGGCTCGTACGACTGCTGGTGGGGCGTGGGCAACATGCCGGCCATCAACGAGAAGTCCGAGCTGGTGCGCGAGAGGCTCCTGGGCAAGGACGGCGTGATCCGCAAATGGCTGCGCGCCGGAGCCCATGGTTGGCGCCTTGACGTCGCCGACGAGCTTTCCGACGACTTCCTGGCCCAGATCAAGAAGGCCGTACTTGCCGAAAAGCCCGACGCACTGTTGCTCGGCGAAGTCTGGGAAGACGCCTCCAACAAGATTAGCTACGGCCATCTGCGCCGCTACCTACAGGGCTCCGAGCTGGACTCTGCTATGGATTATCCCTTCCGTGACATGGTCATCGGTTTTTTGATGGGCTACAAGAATGCCTACCAGGCAGCCGAGGATATCGAAACCCTGCGCGAGAATTATCCGCGCGAGGCTCTGTCCTGCGCGCTCAACCTGTTGTCGAGCCACGACCGTCCGCGCATCATCTCGGTGCTCGGGGGCGGCCCCGACGAGTCACAGCTGCCCGAGTGCGAGCGCAGCAAGTGGCGCCTGGACGAGAACTCGATGGGCCTGGCCAAGAGCCGCTTTTGGCTCGCCACGCTCATGCAGATGACCTTCCCAGGCGTGCCTTCGATCTACTACGGCGACGAATACGGCCTGGAGGGCCTGACCGATCCGGGCAACCGCCGCACACTGCCGACCAAGGACCAACTGCACGACTTCGACACGCTGGCTAGTGTCAAGAACGCCTCCGCCGTACGCCGTGCATTGCCATTTATGATCGACGGCGAGATCAAGGCCTTTGCGCTCAACGACGAGGTGCTGGCATACAACCGCACGGGCAAGGATGGCGAGTCCGCGACGGTTATCATCAACCGCAGCCTGCGCAATTCGCACCGCGTGACGATTCCGGCGCTCGGAGAATGCGCGAGTGACGTGATCAGCGGTCACGAGTGCGAAATCCACAACGGTACGGTCACGCTTGACCTGTATCCGCTGGGCTCTTCGATCATCTATCACCATGCCGAGCAGCGCCTGCAGGAGCCGCTCGATCACGGCGCGGGCGTCGTGTGCCATATCACCTCGGTGCCCACCGACGACGGCAAGCCCGGAACAATCGGCGCACCCACGCGTCGCTTTATCGACCATCTGGCCGCTATGGGTATGCGCTACTGGCAGGTCCTGCCTGTCAACCCGACAGACTACTTCCGCTCCCCTTACGCGGGGCCTTCAGCCTTTGCGGGCAATATTGACCTGCTGCCCGAGAGCCAAGAGGAACTTGCGGACGACTTTGAGGCTTGGAAGGCCCGTGGCGGCGAAGATGCAGACCCGCTCTACACGGCGTTTAAGCATCGCAACGCCGATTGGCTCGAGAAGTACTGCGTCTACATGGCCGTTAAGAAGTACTTTGAGGGCGAGTCGCGCCACGATTGGCCGGCAGATGTCGCGCGCTACAACGAGCATCTGATCGATGACAAGCGCTTCCACGACGAAGCCGAACTGCAGGCGTACATGCAGTACCGCTTTGACCTGGCCTGGTGCGAGCTCATGAACTATGCGCACAAGAAGGGCATCGAGGTTATCGGCGACATTCCTATGTATGTTTCGGACGATTCGGCCGATGCGTGGAGCGAGCCCGAGAACTTCTGGCTGTCCGATACCGGCAAGGCGATTGAGGTTTCCGGCGCGCCGCCCGATAATTTTGCGCCCGAGGGTCAGGTGTGGGGCAACCCCACCTTCCGCTGGGATCACATGAAGGAGAACGGCTACCGCTGGTGGATGGACCGTCTGCGTCGCGCGTTCTCGCTCTACGACCGCGTGCGCCTGGACCACTTCCTGGGATTCCACAGCTACTTTAGCATTCCCGCAGGCAAGGCCTGTGCCGACGGCCGCTGGCTGGCAGGTCCGGGCAAGGATCTGTTCCAGACTGCCTATGATGAGCTGGGGCCGCTCAACTTTATCGCCGAGGACCTGGGCTACCTGACGCCCGGCGTTCGCGCCATGGCTTCGACCTGCGGCTTCCCCGGTATGGACGTGATGGAGTTTAGCGATTACGACGTCCGCAACGGCGTGCATCCCACACCGGGCAAGATTCTGTACACCTCGACGCACGACACGTCGACGCTCGCCGGTTGGTGCACGCGCTCCTTTGCGGGCGGCGACGAGCCGAGCGGTGTTGAGGTGGCGGCCAAGCTGATGAGCGACGCGCTGGCAAGCGACGCTCCCCTGGTGATGATGCCGCTGCAGGACATCCTGGGGCTAGGCGACGATGCGCGCATGAACGTGCCGGGTGTCGCCACGGGCAACTGGACCTGGCAGGCCGATGAGGCCGACGTTTCGGCCGCCGAAGGCAAAACTGCACAGCTCCTGCGCAACACCCATAGATTCTGGGGCGAAGCGTGATAAAACCCCCGATATAGGGTACAGTTACAGCTGTTTGAATTTATGCGGGCAGAGCGATCTGCCCGCTTTGTGCTGAAAAGGAAGTATTATGGCGCGCTACGATTACAAGTGCTCGAGCTGCGGCAACGTGTTTGAGGTTGAGCATCCCATGTCCGAGACCCCCGAGGTCGTGTGCCCGAGCTGCGGTGCCCCGGCATCCAAGACGTTCTCGGCCAGCGGCATCAAGTTTGAGGGCAGCGGATTCTACAACACCGACCAGCGCAGCGGTGGTTCCAGCACCACCGCCACCAGCGGCTGCTGCGCCAACTGCCCGCATAGCCGCTAGAAACAACGCGGCCCCGCGATCAACGCCGATCGCGGGGCTATTTCATTGCTCTATGGGTAGCTAATCAAGCTACCCAGGTTTCCTTGTGAGTTGCGGTGAAATAAGGACTGTTTGGCGGACAGAAGCGGCTTTTCAATCCCTATTTCACCGCAACTTAGTCGTTACTTGTGGACCAGTCTGGCGCAGAAGTGGCCGTCGTAGGAGTCGGCGTTTACCGGCACGCTTTGGAAGAGGCCTCGATCGTTCTGGCGCACGGCGACAAGCTTCTTGGCCTGCGCGAAATCGGGAAGCTGCAGAATCTGGGCTTCGGAGAGCGGCGCCACGGTAAAGCCGGCGCCCTCGGGAGAGGCTAGGAAGGCATCCACGACCTGCGTGTTCTCTTCGTCAAAAACCGAGCAGGTGGCATAGATAAGCTCACCGCCGGCAGCAACGCGCGCGG
>CAJLOU010000005.1 GCA_905208345.1 uncultured Collinsella sp. | reverse complement strand
CCGTACTCGGTAGCGATGGCCGACTTGGTGTTGACCAGACGCTCCCAACCGAGCTTGAAGGACTTGGAGGTAACGTCGTCACCGTTGTGGAACTTGGCCTTCTTGATCTTGAAGGTGAACTCGGTGGCGTCGTCGTTGGCCTCGAAGGACTCGCAAGCCAGCGGAACGATCTCGCCCTTCTCGGCGTCATAAGAGGTCAGAGCGTCAAAGAGCTGGTACTCGACCTGAGTGCCCTGGTCCTCCTGGACATTGTAGGGGTCGATGCAGACCGGGTTGTTGATGTAGAAGTTCAGCGTCGAACCGGACTCAGAACCGGAAGCGTCGCCACCCTTCTTGCCGCATGCGGCAAGAAAAGCCATGGAGCTCGCAGCAAGGGTGCCGCCAACAAAGGCGCGACGACCCATAACGGGCTGGTGGAACATAGAATCAGCCATGCCATCCTCCTTATGAGATAGGACAAAGAAATGTTCAGTCGGACACATGTCGAAACAATCCGATCCGAACCATCAAAACGCCGCCCGCTGCTATGGCTGGTTATGCACAACGGACCAACGTTTTGCAATACAGTAGCGCATTTTATACACAATTTGGGGCTAATTCCGGTTAACGGTCGAGAATTTCTTTAGTTGGGCGAAGTATGTGGGGATATTTTGACTCTGTTACAAATATGTAAACAAAAAGGGTCTCGCACTTGCGGGACCCTTTTCAAGTATTTATGCGGCTCGTGATTAGTAGCCCACGATGCCCTGCGGGAAGAAGAACATGCACAGCACGACGCACACGGCAAACACGACAGCCATGATGACGGTCAGGCGGTCAAGGTTCTGCTCCATAACGCCCGTGGCAGAGCTGGAGTTATACAGCGAGCTGGCAATCATATCCGAAACGCCGGTACCCTTACCGGAATGCATCAGGACGAGAATCGTCAGCGCCACGGCAGAAACAGCCCAAACGACAAACAGAAGAATCTGGAACGGACCCATAGATAAGCTCCTTAATAGAACAGTTCAAACTCCAGTACTGTACCACAATCCCCCGCTCTCCCCTACCTGCCACTCAAGGACGGGGTGGAAATGGCAGAAATACCAAAAAGGGGGTTGTCCGGTTGTGGACAACCCCCTTACTAGAAAACGGTATTTGTTTTCTATTAGGCCTCGGTGGCGAGCACGCGGCCCGTCATCTCGGCGGAAGGCTCAATACCAGCCATGGTGAGCATGGTCGGAGCGATATCGGAAAGACGGCCGTCCTCGATACCGGTGAGCTTGGCCTTCTCATCAACGATGATGAACGGCACGCGGTTGGTGGTGTGAGCCGTAAACGGATGCTTGGAACCGTCGGAAGCAACGTCAAACATGTGATCGGCGTTGCCGTGGTCGGCGGTAATCAGTGCAAAGCCGCCCTTGGCGAGAATCGCCGGGACAACCTTGGACAGGGCATCGTCAACAGCCTCAACGGCCTTAACGGCAGCGTCGAAGACACCGGTGTGACCAACCATGTCGCAGTTCGCGAAGTTCACGATGTAGAAATCAGCGCGATCCTCGTTGATGGCGGCGACGAGCTTCTCGGTAACCTCGGGAGCGCTCATCTCGGGCTGCAGATCGTAGGTAGCAACCTTGGGGGAAGCGACGAGCACGCGCTCCTCGCCCTCCTTGGGCTCCTCGATGCCACCGTTGAGGAAGAACGTCACGTGGGCGTACTTCTCGGTCTCGGCAGTGTGCAGCTGCTTCAGGCCATTGGCGGCGATAACGTCGGCCAGGACGTTCTCGGGGAACGTCTTGGGGAAGGCGACCTCGACGTCAAACGTCGGATCATACTCGGTCATCGTCACAAAGTGCGAAAGCTTGATCTGCTCGCGCTCAAAGCCGTCGAACTCCTTGTCCGTGAACACGCGGGTCATCTGACGAGCGCGGTCGGGACGGAAGTTGAAGAAGATGGCCGCGTCGCCCTCGTGAATGCCCTCGTTATGGGCAGCGAAAGGCTCGACGAACTCGTCGCCGCGCGGATCCTTCTCGTAGTAGGCCTTGATACCGGCAACGGGATCGGTATCAGCATCGGACGCGTTGACCATGACGTCGTAGGCGCGCTGGATGCGCTCCCAACGATTATCGCGGTCCATGGCCCAATAACGGCCCGAGACGGTGGCAACGCGAGCGTCGCAACCGGTCTCCTCGGAGATCTTAGCCAGGAAGGCGCAGAACTCACTCATGTAACCGGCACCGGACTGCGGGT
Source organism: uncultured Collinsella sp. (assembly GCA_905208345.1). GTDB lineage: Bacteria > Actinomycetota > Coriobacteriia > Coriobacteriales > Coriobacteriaceae > Collinsella. Next base: position 30,169 of record CAJLOU010000005.1, on the reverse strand, counting down.
CAACGTCGCGACCATCCATGAAGGCGTGGACGCGAACGGTCTTGACACCGTGCTCGGCAGCCATCTTGACCAGAGCCTCGACGTGGTTCATGTGAGAATGAACACCGCCAGGGCTCATAAGGCCCATGAGGTGGAGAGTCTTACCGTCAGCCTTGACATCGTCCATAGCCTTGACGAAAACCTCGTTCTTGGCGATGGAGCCGTCCTTGATGGCATTGTTGATGCGCGAAAGCTCCTGGAACACGATGCGGCCGGCACCGATGTTGAGGTGACCCACCTCGGAGTTACCCATCTGGCCGTCGGGAAGGCCCACGTCCTCGCCCGAAGCACCGAGCGTGGTGTGGGGGTACTTCTCGTACAGGCCATCAAGGAAGGGCGTCTTGGCAGCGGCGACGGCGTTCTCGCCATCGGCCGGAGCAAGGCCGCAGCCATCCATGATAATCAGGAGTGCAGGAAGATGACGTTGTGCCATATGTCCTACTCGCCTGCCTTGACGACCATAGAGGCGAAGTCGGCAGCCTTGAGCGAAGCGCCGCCCACGAGGGCGCCGTCAACGTCGGGCTTGGCGACGAGCTCGGCGATGTTGCCGGGCTTGGCGGAACCGCCATACAGCACGCGGATGCCGTTAGCGAGCTCCTCGCCGAACATCTCCTTGAGGGTCTCACGGATAGCGCCGCAGACCTCCTGAGCATCCTCGGCGGTAGCGGTCTTGCCGGTGCCAATGGCCCAGATGGGCTCATAGGCGACGACGACCTGCTTGGGGCAGGTGATCTCAAGACCAGCAAGGCCAGCCTTGACCTGGTTCACGACGTGCTCGACATAGGTGCCGGCCTCGCGGACCTCGAGGGACTCGCCGCAGCAGAAGACGGGAACAAGGCCGGCGGCAACGAGAGCCTTGGCCTTCTTGTTCTGGTCCTCGTCGGTCTCGTGGAAGTAGTCGCGACGCTCGGAGTGACCGATGATGCAGTAGGTGCAGCCAGCGGACTTGAGCATGTCGCAAGAGGACTCACCGGTGAAGGCACCCTTGGCCTCCCAGTACACGTTCTGTGCACCGAGGGCGATGGGGGCAGCCTGAATGCGGTCATGAACCGTGGTGATGTCGATGGTCGGAGGGCAGACGAGTACCTCGACGCCAGCCGGAACCTCGGGCAGAGCCTGAGCCAGCTCGTCGGCGAGCTTGGCGGCCTCGGCGACGTCGTTGTTCATCTTCCAGTTACCAGCGATAAGAAGGGTGCGATTAGGCATCGAGAAGCGCCTCCACTCCGGGCAGGGCCTTACCCTCGACGAGCTCCATGGAAGCGCCACCACCGGTGGAGATCCAGCTCATCTTGTCGGCCAGGTTGAACTTGTTGACAGCTGCGACAGAGTCGCCACCGCCGATGATCGAGGTGCAGTCGGCCTCGGCGACAGCCTCGGCGATAGCCTGGGTGCCGTGAGCGAAGTTGTCGAACTCGAAGACGCCCATGGGGCCGTTCCAGAACACGGTCTTGGCGCCCTTGACGGCCTCGGCGTAGAGCTCCTCGGTCTTGGGGCCGATGTCCATGCCCTCACGATCGTCGGGGATAGCGTCGGAAGCGACAACCTCGGGAACAGCGTCCTCGCCAAAGTGATCGGCAACGCGGTTGTCGATGGGGAGCAGGATCTTGACGCCCTTCTCCTCGGCCTTCTTGAGCATCTCGCCAGCGCGCTCGACCCAGTCCTCTTCCTTGAGGGACTGACCAACGGACAGGCCCTGAGCCAGGAAGAAGGTGTAGGCCATGCCGCCACCGATGATCAGAGTATCAGCAGAGTCGATGAGGTGATCGAGAACACCGATCTTGGAGGAAACCTTGGAACCGCCGACGATAGCGACGAAGGGACGCTCGGGCTCGGCGAAGATGCCGGTCAGCGTGTCGACCTCCTTCTCGAGCAGGAAGCCAGCGACTGCGGGCAGGTAAGCGGCGGGGCCCACGACGGAACCCTGGGCGCGATGAGCGGTACCGAAGGCATCGAGAACGAAGACGTCACCATAGGAAGCGAGCTTCTTGGCGATCTCGGGATCGTTCTTCTTCTCACGCTTGTCAAAACGGACGTTCTCGAGAACGAGGACCTTGCCCGGCTCGACGGCAGCGACAGCCTCAGCAGCCTTCTCGCCGTAGGTGTCGGCGACAAAGGCAACGTCGAGACCAGAGAGCTCAGCGAGCTTCTTGGCGACGGGCTCGAGGGACAGCTCGGGCTGGAAGCCGGTGCCATCGGGACGGCCGAGGTGGCTCATGAGGATGACGCGAGCATTGTGCTCAACGAGATAGTTGATGGTGGGCAGGGCAGCCTTGATACGGGTGGTGTCGCCAACGACGCCATCCTTGATAGGCACGTTAAAGTCAACGCGGACGAGAACGCGCTTGCCGTCGACATCGATGTCGCGGACGGTCTTCTTGGTAAAGGCCATGTTTGCTTCTACCTTTCGTACGTGTCTGCCTCCCATTACGGCAGACGATTTCTTATAAAAAGGGCGCGACCCTAGGGTGTAAGCCCTATAAGGCCGCGCCCTTCTTTAGACGCTCAACGAGCTATTCGCTAAAAGCTAAATTAAGCAACGAACTTCTCGAAGTACTTGATGGTGCGGACCATCTGAGAGGTGTAGGAGTTCTCGTTGTCGTACCAAGAGGTGACCTGAACGAGGGTCTGGCCGTTGCCGAGGTCAGAGCACATGGTCTGAGTGGCGTCGAAGATGGAGCCGTGGGTCTCGCCGATGATGTCGGTGGAGACGATGTCGTCCTCGTTGTAACCGAAGGTCTCGGAGATGGTGGCAGCGTAGGCCTTCATAGCAGCGTTGACCTCGTCGACGGTGACCTTCTTGTCAACGACAGCGTAGAGGTTGGTGATGGAGCCGGTCGGCGTCGGGACGCGCTGGGCGGCACCGATGAGCTTACCGTTGAGCTCGGGGAGAACCAGGCCGATAGCCTTGGCAGCACCGGTGGTGTTGGGGACGATGTTGACGGCGCAGGCGCGGCTACGACGCTTGTTGCCCTTGCGCTGCGGGCCGTCGAGCGGCATCTGGTCGCCAGTCCAGGCGTGAATGGTGGTCATGATGCCGGACACGATGGGAGCGAAGTCGTTCAGACCCTTGGCCATCGGGGCGAGGCAGTTGGTGGTGCAGGAAGCAGCGGAGATGATGTTGTCCTCAGCGGTCAGCGTCTCATGGTTGACGTTGTACACGATGGTGGGCAGATCGCTGCCAGCCGGAGCGGAGATGACGACCTTCTTGGCGCCAGCGTTGATGTGGGCCTGAGCCTTAGCCTTGCTGGTGTAGAAGCCGGTGCACTCGAGAACGACGTCGACGTCGAGGTCGCCCCAAGGCAGGTTGTTGGCGTCGGCCTCCTTGTAGATCTTGATCTCCTTGCCGTCAACGGTGATGGAATCCTCGCCAGCAACGACCTCGTGATCGCGAGCGTAGTTGCCCTGCGTGGAGTCGTACTTCAGCAGGTAAGCGAGCATATCGGGAGAGGTGAGGTCGTTGATAGCGACGATCTCGGAGCCCTCATGACCGAACATCTGACGGAAGGCCAGACGACCGATGCGACCGAAGCCGTTAATAGCAACCTTTACTGCCATTGTGTCTCCTTTCGTAAGGCCCCCGCAAGCTACAGCGCCTGCCGTTGAGGCCCACAAACTAACCACTCGCCTAATATACCTTTTTTTTGACTTGAATTTCACGAGAATGCTCGAAATTGAAAATCAAATTTGCGTTAAAACGCTTTAAAGAATAAAATGGCAGCTAAATCCGTATATAAGTCGATACTTTAACCTACCTGTTTGCTTCAATGAGCTTTTCAAGCCGTAAAACACGATGGTAGAGGGCCGACTTCGACAAGGGAGGGTCAGCCATCTCCCCTAAATCACGCAGCGAAAGATCGGGATAGCGCTCGCGCAGGTCGCAAAAGACCGCCAAGGCATCCGGAAGCGCATCGCGAAGGCCACGTTGCTCGAGCTCATCGATAAGCGCAAGCTGATGCTGGGCGGCACCCGCACTTCTGGTCTGGTTGGCGAGCTCGGCGTTCACGCGACGGTTCACATCGTTCTTAACCAACTTGACCGCGCGCGCCTCCTCAATCTCGGCAACGCTGCGCTTGGCGCCAATCAGCTTTAATAGATGCTCGATTTCCTCGGCGCTCTTAATGTACACGGCATATGACCCCCGCCGTGCATTAACACGAGCATGGACCCCAATCTGCTCCAACAGATCGCAAAGCCCCTTGGCATATTGCTCGCCCTGCACAGCGATCTCCAAATGAAAATCGCCGCGTGGATCGGCCACGAAGCCGCCCGCGATGAGCGCGCCGCGGATATAGGCAAGTCTACAGCAAGGACGGGCAACGATATGTCGGGGTACGCCGGCGACAAGTCCTCCCCTACGGTCGAGGATACCCAGCAGAACCAAGGCCTTATCCAGGTCTGGCTGATCAGGCAAGGTGATGAGGTAGTTTCGAACCTTATGCAATACAGATTTACGGACGGTGAACTCCGTTTTGAGCTTAAGGATACGATGCGTCAGCGTGATCATCGTGCGCGCGACGGCTCCCGTCTCAGTCGCAACCGTCAAACGATACCGCCCGGAGCCGGCCAGCGAAAGTGTACCGCTCACACGCGTCAGGGCGGCAAGCGTCGACAAATCGCAGTATTCACATTCGGGTTCGCAGCGCGCAAGCTCGTCGCGCACCTCAGCGGTAAACGACATGCAGGCCTATGCCTTCGTGTTGGCGCGCGACAGGTCGCGGTGGGAGATGCTCACATGATACTGAGCGCCTTCCAGGTAACGGGCCGTGGCCTCGGCAATGGCAACGCTGCGGTGCTGGCCGCCCGTGCAGCCGATGGCGATAGAAAGCTGCGGCTTACCCTCCGCGATATAGCCCGGCATCACCGTATCGAGCAGCTGTGTCCAAGCCTTCCAAAACTCCTGGGTCTTGGGATGGTCCAGAACAAAATCGGAGACCTTTTTATCGAGACCGGTCATCGTGCGCATCTCGGGATCGTAGAACGGATTAGGCAGGAAGCGGACGTCGATCATAATGTCCGCCTCGACGGGCATGCCGTGCTTAAAGCCAAACGAGAACACGTGGACGTCCATGAGCTGCTGGTCGGACAGCTCGGAAAATGCCATACGTAGCTTGTTGCGCAGCGCAGAGGTGCGCAGACGGCTCGTGTCGATAATCATATCGGCTCGGTCGCGCACGCCCTGAAGCTGAAGGCGCTCGCGCTGAATGGCATCGGCCGTAGTCTCCCCCGGCTTGGCAATGGGATGACGGCGGCGATTTTCGCTGTAGCGACGAATCAGCACCTCGTCAGAAGCCTCCAGGAACACGATGTCGCAGCTCATCTCGCGCTCTTCGAGCGCGGCGACCGCATCGAGCAACTCGTCAAACAGTCCCTGGCTACGCAAATCGCAGGTGACGGCGAGATGCCTGCCCACGCCCGTATTGATGCCGACGAGCTCGGCAAGCTGGGCGATGAGACGCGGAGGCAGGTTATCGATGCAAAAATAGCCCATGTCCTCGAACACGTGCATGGCCTGTGTGCGGCCCGATCCGGACATTCCGGTGATGATGACGATATCGGGGATGCGCTCCGAGCGCTCCGCCGCATCCATGGCATCTCCCTTTTGCATGTGTTGCCTCCCGAAAACAAGCGCGGGGCCCAGCAACCCGGATCCCGCGCGGTCAATTGCCTATATTGAGTATACCGCCCCGAGCGGATACGAGGCCTGTCTTACGCCTCAAGCGCAGCCTTGAACCAACTCGTAATACTCGTGGGGTGCGTGATGGCGGTGCCGACGACAACGGCCCAGGCGCCAGCATCGATCGCGGCGCGAGCCTCCTCGGGCGTATGCACGCGACCCTCGCAAATGATGGGAAGGCCGGGGAATTCCTCAGTCGCCTGGCGCAGGAGCGGCAGATCGGGACCGTCGGCCATGGTGCAATCGATAGCGGCAACACCATGAGACAGCGTGGTGGACACCAGGTCGAAGCCCATGTCAACAGCACGACGAATATCCTCGATGGTAGCACAGTCGGCCATCAGGAGCACGCCCTCCTCGTGCAGCGGACGGAAAGTATCCTCGACCGACTTGCCGTCGGGACGCGGACGATCGGTGGCGTCGATCGCCACGATATCGGCACCCGCAGCAACGCAGGCGCGAGCGTGACGCAGCGTCGGCGTGATGTAAACGCCCTCGTGCCCATCCTTCCACAGGCCGATGACGGGAACCTCACAGCGACCCTTAATGGCGGCAATGTCGGCAAGGCCCTGGCAGCGAATGGCGGCAGCGCCACCGAGCTCGCAAGCGCGAGACATTTGAGCCATGGTCTCGGGCGTACGAAGCGGCTCGCCCATATACGCCTGAACGCTCACGACGAGCTTGCCCTTCAGGGACTGGATCAAAGGATCAACGGTCATGTTCGACTCAACCTTTCTCAAAACAGCCTTCTGAGACGCCGCACCTTGACGTTCAAACCGTCGCTCGCGTACCGAAGTACGCTTCGCTCCTCTTTCACGTCAATCTGCGGCACCTCAGAAGGCACACTTGGTAGTTATGTTTACTTCAACGAAGCAAGAAGATGCTCGGCGGCACCGATGAGCGGAGCATCGCCCTCCAGAGAACCGATGAGGATCGGTGTGTTCTGAAGCGGATCGAGCGCCTGGCTGGCATAGCCCTCGTGCACCGAATCCTTCCACGTCTGCGAACGCCAATCGGGACCTTGGTGAATCACGCCGCCCGAAAGCACGATGACCTCAGGGTCCAGGATGTTAGCGAGCGAGCCCAAGCTGGCCCCCAGCGCAAAGCCGGCGTCATGGATGACCTCGGTCGCCTTTGCGTCGCCCGCACGGCACAGATCGTTCACATCGCGACCGACCGAAGGACGGCTGGGGTCGACGCGGCCAAAACGCTCATCGTACATTCGACCAATGGAAGTACCCGAAGCAACCGACTCCAGATGGCCGGAACGCCCGCAGGCGCAGGGAATGCCGGCGGCAGCCGAGCACTCGATGTGGCCCATATGGCCGGCAGCACCATGGAAGCCCTGCATCACGCGGCCGTTCTCGACATATGCGCCGCCGATGCCCGTACCGATGCCAAGACACAAGACGGAGAACTTGCCCTTGCCGACGCCCCAGTGGGCCTCGCCCAGAGCATGAGCCTGCACGTCGCCTACAACGGCAACGGGAAGACCGAGGTCCTCGCGCAGACGCGGCCCCAACTGAACGCCGGACCAGCCGGGCATGATCTCGTTGGCATACGCGATGGCGCCCGTCTTGGGATCGACGACGCCGGCGGCGCCGATACCGACGCCAAGGACCTCGACATCGGGATTCGCCTCGAGAGCAGCCTTGATGGACGCCTCGATACGCTGGAAGACGGCCTCGCCGCCCTCTTGGGCCTCAGTGGGAACCTCGGCCTCAAAAACGGGATGAGGCACACTGCCGTCAGCCGGGTACTCCATGATGGCAGTCGCGATCTTAGTTCCGCCGATATCGACAGAGCAGACGTACTTGTTCTCCATGTCGCTCTCCTTAGGAGATAAAAAACAACTACAGGAAATGAAGGCTGCGTTATCGCCGCAGCTTGGTAAAGGTTTCCCGGGTGCCCGAGGTTGGGGTGAAAGCGGTCGGGCGTTGACCTAATGGGTCACGCTCGACCGCTTGAGCCCCAAGATCGGGTGCCCGGGGAAGCTTTACAGGAGACCGTTGTCCTGGAGGACCTTCTTAATCGCCTCGACGTTCTCGCCGGTCATGGCCTTCACCGGGCGCGGCATGGTCGGGCTGTCGAAGATGCCCATGAGGTTCATAGCGGTCTTGAAGGCGCCGACGCCACCGGCATAGCCCTGGACGCCCGAGGTGACATCCCAGATGTGCGAAATCTCATTGAGGCGATCCTGCTCGGCCTTGACGGTAGCCCAGTCACCAGCCTGAGCGGCCTTCCACTGACGCACGTAGCCCTCGGGCTCAACGTTGGCGAGACCCGGGACGGAACCGTCGGCGCCACCGAGGTAGGCGCCGTCGACAACAACCTCGTGACCGGTGAGAATGCTCATCGGATGGCCGTTCTTCTCGTTCTCCTGAACGAGGTAGCGGAACGAGATGTCATCACCCGAGGAATCCTTGACGCCAGCAAGGACGCCCTCGGCGCCGAGCTTGGCAAGGAGCTTCCAGGGGAGCTTGGTGTGAACGCAGACGGGAATGTCATAGGCGAAGATGGGCAGGTCAAGCTCCTCGTGCAGGATACGGAAGTGCTCCTCGACCTCGGTCATGCCCTGCAGGGCATAGAACGGGCAGGTGGCGACGAGGGCATCGGCGCCCAGCTCCTGGGCGACCTTGCCGTGCTCAATCATGCGCTCGGTCTCGGTATCGATGATGCCGACCAGAACAGGCACACGGTGGTCGACGATACGAACGGCCTCGGCGATAATCTGGCGACGGCGCTCGTCGGTGGAGAAGACGACCTCGCCCGAGGATCCCAAGAAGAACAGGCCATCGACGCCGGCATCGATCATGCGGTTGATGCTGCGCTCAAAGGAGGCAACGTCGAGCTGGTGATCTTCGGTATCGGGAACAACGACGGGAGGGATAACGCCGGTGAATTTCTGAGTTGCCACAAGAATCTCCTTAGTTGTCTGGCGGGCGGCCCTATGCCACCCACTCTTGTTGGCAGTGTCCAGGCCGTCTAGGCCAAAGAACACGAGTAGAACGTTTGGTTAAAAAAGTCGACGACTTCGTTTTCGAACGCATTGATGCGCTCGTGAGCGTATTTTGCATAGATGATATGCCTCCGGTCACACTCAAGACCGTTGAATACGGCAAACTGATCCTTGGGATCGCTCACGGTATCCATAAGCGATGTGCCCATGAGCACCGATCCGCGCACCCGAGACGACAGCGCCTCGAGGCCACCAGGAAACGGATTGGCAACCGCCGTGCAGGCGAGGCCCCGCTCGTCCAGAGCAGAAACCGCCAGCGCGACTCCGCCGCCAAGGCCCTCGCCCCATGCAAAGATGCGGTCGGGGTCCATGCCATCAAGATTGCGCGCCACCTTCGCCAGCGCGCAACCCCAACGGACGCGCTCGACAAAAGCGGGCGAAGCAATCCCCCGCCGCAGGTCGTCCGCACCAGCAACATCGTCATCCAGCGCGAGAACGGCATACCCCATGGCGGCAAATCTCGTCATGTGATGCCAGCCGCGCACAGGCCGATCGATGTCGTGGAACATCAGGCACAACGGCACGCGCTCAGATACTCGGGCACGACCGACAGGCTCGATCAAACGAGCGTGAATCGCATCGTCACCGAGCTCAAAGGAGACCTCCGAGTAACGGGCGCAGAGGTTAACAAAGTCAATCGCCGTAATGGCCAGGCCTTGAATCTCAAGATTCGAAGCGCATGTCTCTAAATCAGAAACATCTGCTTGGACATCACCGCGCCAGTCCCGATATTCTGCGAGCCTTGACGAAACCGTTCCAGGAATTCCCACGAGCCCGGGGACAATCAGCTCGTCAACATTGCTCTCGCACTTAGACATGAGCCTCCCCTCCCTTGCAGAAAAACGGAATGATCAAATCGTCAAAATCCTGAATCTCCTCGTGGCCAAAGCCTTCAAAGAACTCCTGACGCTTTTCGCAGGTCAGGTTGTTATAGACCGCAAACTGCGTCGCTGGCGGACAGACGATATCGGCTGTGCCCGTGCCAAACAGCACGGGGCATTTGACCATAGGGGCAAAGTTCTTGGAATCGAAGTACGCCAGCTTGGCATAGGCTTCGTCAATACGAGTCGAGTCCTCGTCAAACCAGCGAGACCAATAGCGCAGGCCCTCGTAGGCAATGTCGTCGGCATCCAAATCCCAGACCAGGCGGAAATCTGACAGGAAGGGATAGAGGATGGCGGCGCGATTGATAAGCTCGCTGTTAAGCGCACAGGTCGCAATGCCCAAACCGCCGCCCTGCGACGCGCCGTTCACAAACACACGCGCAAGATCGATGCCCTCGAGCTCGCGAACGATGCGGCACAGGATGCGAATATCTTGGTGCAAGCGGACATAGTAGAGGTTGGCCGGGTCGCCGTCGATACCGGCGACGATATGACCGGCAACCGTTGTGCCCTCAAATCCACCAATGTCCTCGGAGGGACCTCCTTGGCCGGGGCAGTCGAGGGCGATGAGTGCCATGCCCATGCCCGCAAACGACGCCTGCTCAAACCAGCTGCGGCTAGCACCCGGATACCCATGGAACTGAAGCACCAATGGCACGGGCTCGTCCGAGACGGGTTTAAGGTACTTGGCATGCAGGCGCGCGCCACACATGCCGGTATACCAGAGGTCGAAAAGCTGGCAGGTCGCGGCATCGGCGACCGATGCCGCCTCGATCGCATAGTCAAGCCCGACGGCGTCGGCCTCGGCCATGCGATCCTTCCAAAAGAGATCGAAATCTGATGGACGGGGCATGGCGCCTCGATATTCACCAAATTGATGTTGTAGCTCCTGAGCACTTGGCATGGCTCGTGAACCCAACCTTTCGAAATCGCAACGGAGGTGCGCCCGGCAAGGGAACCGGGCGCACGGGAGGGAAAGCGAGGCTACTCGCCGAGCTTGGGATGCAGCAGCGACGGCGCAGCGCCGAGCAGCATCTTGGTGTAGGGGTCCTGGGGGTGCTGGAAGACCTGCTTGGCCTCGCCCTGCTCGACGATCTTGCCGCCATTCATAACGATGATGTCGTCAGAGATATAGCGGACCGTCTGGATGTCATGGCTGATGAACACCATGGCCAGGCCGAGCTCCTTCTTAAGGTCGGTCAGCAGGTTCAGAATCTGCGCGCGGACCGAAACGTCCAGAGCCGAGGTGGGCTCGTCGGCGATGATGGCATCGGGGTTCAGCGACAGGGCACGGGCAATTGCGACGCGCTGACGCTGGCCGCCCGAAAGCTGGCCGGGAAGAACCTCGGCAGCGGAGCTGGGCAGACCGGTGAGCTCCAAGAGTTCCTTGACGCGCTTCTCCTGCTCGGCCTCGGTACCCAGGTTGTGGACGCGCATGGGGTCGAGCAGCTGCTCGCGAACGACCATGCGGGGGTTGAGCGCCGTGGCCGGGTTCTGGAACACGACCGAGATGACGCGACCCATGTGGCGACGGTCCTCGGCGGTACGTTTGGTAACGTCCTTGCCCTTAAAGTAGACCTTGCCGCTCGTGGGGGCCTGCAGGCCGCACATGACGTTAGCGGTGGTGGACTTACCGCAACCGGACTCGCCGACGATGCCGATCGTCTGACCGGGCATGAGCTTAATCGTTACACCCTGGACGGCGTGAACCAGGTTGGGGTGCAGAATCGAGCCGGTACGGGTCCTAAAGGTGACGTGGACGTCATCAAGGAAGATGATCGGCTCGACGCCGTTGACTGCGGTCTCGCTCATCTACATCACCTCCGCGTGAGGGGTCAAACCATTTGCCTTGAGCACCTCGTCGGGGAGCTCGGAATAGAAGTGCTCGGTGCCGGGCACGCGCTTGAAGACCGGACGGGTGTCCAGGCCAATACGCGGATGGCTCGAGCGGGGCGCGAAGCGATCGCCCTTGGGGAAATCGCGCGGACTCGGAACGGCGCCGGGCACCTGGTGCAGGCGGCCCGAACCGCTCTCGATGGACAGAACGGAGCCCAGAAGACCGCGGGTGTACTCGTGGATCGGGTTAGTGAGCAGCTCCTTGGTGGGCGCCTGCTCGATAACCTGACCAGCGTACATAACCGTGATGTTATGAGCGACCTCGGCGACCAGTGCCAGGTCGTGCGAAACGAAGATCATGGCAAAGCCGAGCTTGGCCTGAAGATCGTTGAGCAGCTTGATGACCTGCTTCTGGACGGTAACGTCCAGAGCGGTCGTGGGCTCGTCGCAGATGACCAGCTTGGGGTCGCGGGTAAGGGCCATAGCGATCAGGACACGCTGACGCTGGCCGCCGGAAAGCTCGTGCGGATAGCTCTCGAGCGTGCGCTTGGGATCGAGGCCGACGAGCTCCAGGAGCTCCTCGGCGCTGCGGGTTCCGCCGCGCTTGGTGAGCTGCTTCATCTGGGCAGAGATGAGCATGGAGGGGTTGAGCGAGGACAGGGCGTCCTGATAGACCATAGCGATATCGGTACCGCGCAGGCCGAACCACTCCTTCTTGCTCATCTTGAGCAGGTCACGGCCCTCCCAGAGGACCTCGCCGGAAAGGTGCTCGTCCTCATCGGTCAGGCCCATGATGGCCAGCGTGGTGATGGACTTACCGCAACCGGACTCGCCCACCAGGCCCATGGTCTGACCAGGACGGACGTCAAAGTTGACATGGTCGACGACGTTGATATCACCGTGATGCTCAAACTGGATGCAGAAGTCACGGACCGAGAGAATCGGTTCGACAGACTCGTCGGGCACATGGCGATCGTCACGCTTGAGCTCAACATCGCGCAGGGCGCCAAGGCGAGCGGAGAGGGACTGGGCCTGCTCCTTGTAGGCGCGAACGGGGTCGGAGACCAGCAGGTCGGCCTCGCGACGCTTGGAGGAATCGGTCGGATCCAGGGCGGCGGAGGGAGCAGCGGCCATGGCGTCGGTAATGCCCTCGGAGAGGATGTTGAGCGCCAGGCAGGTGATCATGATGGCCAGACCCGGGAACAGCGCCTGCCACCAACGGCCAGCGAGCACGCCACCGCGGGCGTCGGCGAGGATGTTGCCCCAGGTAGCGGTGGGCTCCTGAATACCAGCGCCGATGAAGGTCAGCGAGGCCTCGAAGATGATGGCGTCGGCGACCAGGGTAACGGTGAAGACCATGATCGGGGCGATGCAGTTACGCAGAACATGCTTGATCAAAATCCACGGAGCCTTGGCGCCGGAAACGATGACCGCACGGACATAGTCCTCGCCGTACTCGGACACGATGTTGGCGCGCACGATACGGGCAATCTGCGGAGTGTACATGAAGCCGATGGCGAAGATGATCGACGGCACGGAGTTGCCCAGGATGGAGACGAAGACGGCCGCGAGGGCGATGCCGGGGATGGACATGATGATGTCCAAGATACGCATGATCGTCTCGGAGACGGCCTTGCGCGAAACCGCTGCAAGGGCGCCCACGACCGAGCCGCAGACCAGAGCCATGGCAGTGGCGCCAAAGCCGATGATCAGCGAGTAACGACCACCGTAGAGCATACGCGACAGAATGTCGCGGCCCTTATCGTCGGTACCGAAGATAAATCCATTGCCGGGAGCCTGGCGAGCAGTGAAAATCTCGACCGGGCTATAGGGGGCAAGAAGGGGCGCCAGAATCGCAGTCAGGGCGACCAGCACCAGCACGACGGCGGCAATCTTAGAAGACAACGTCATCTTCTTCCAGCCACCGAGCTTGAGCCCCTTGGAGGCAGCCTTCTCGAGCTGCTCGGTTTGCTTCTCTCGAATCTTTACCATAATCTACACCGTCCTGATGCGCGGGTTGATGAGCAGGTAGAGCATGTCAACCACGATGTTGATGATGATGAAGGCAAGAGCAACGACGATAACGACGCCCTGAACCAGGTTCGCCTCGTTGCCCTGAACGCCCTGCAGAATCGCGGTGCCCATGCCGGGGAGGTTGAAGATAACCTCGATGACGACGGCGCCGCCCATGAGGTAACCGATCTTAAGACCGAGGGTGGTGACCGGGGTGATCAGCGCGTTGCGCAAAACGTTGATGCCGACGACGACCTTCTCGGGAACGCCGGCGCCGCGAGCCATACGGACATAATCCTTGTCGAGCTCCTCGACCATGGCGGTACGCACGATACGAGTCATCTGGCCCGTCAGCGGAAATGCCAAGGCGATAGCGGGCATGATCATACGTCCCAGATAGCCAACCGGATTCGTGGTGAAGTGAGGCAGAGCACCCGATGCCGGGAGCACCTTAAGGTAGGAAGAGAACAGCAGGATCAACAGAACGGCAAGCCAGAACGACGGGGTTGCCAAGCCGGCGATGGAAAAGACGCGGATCACTTGGTCCGGCCATTTGTCGCGATACAGTGCCGCGATGACGCCGAGCAAAAACGAAACGACCGCACCGATGGCAAGACCGATGAAGGTCAGCTGCATCGTAACGGGCAGGGCCGTGGAGATGCGCTTGGCAACGGAGTTGCGAGCAGCACCATAGGTGCCCATGTCGCCATGAATCAAATCGCCCATATAGCGCACGTAGCGCACGGGCCAGGGGTCGTCCAGACCATACTTCTCATGGTACTCGGCAACCGCCTCGGGCGAGGCACCGTCACCCAACGCCGTGTAGGCGGGGTCGGTCTTGGAGAACGACATAAGGAAGAACACCAGGACGGTGACGCCCAATGCCATGATCGGCAGCGCCACGAGACGCCTTCCAATCAAACGTAGCAAGTTGTTCACGTTCTCTCCCCTTTCTTTTGTCGGTAGGACCAACTGGTATATGAGTACGGATACTCATTACAAGACCCGAGCGACATCGTTGCCGCCCGGGTCTTTGTTTCAACTATGAGGATACGGTCCCAACGACCGACATCCTGCATACAGACTCAAGCGAGTCTTACGCCTTGACGGTCGCAACGCCCCTGAAGGACATGCTCGTCGTGCCGATGCCCTTGAAGCCATCGAGGGCCTCGCCGTTGGGCGCAGTGGACGGATCGTCCCAGGAAGCGGAGACGGTCTTGACGTGGACAACGGGATACAGAACGGCGTTGTCGGCAATGATGTCGAAGCACTCGTTCCACTTCTTCTGCTGCTCGTCGCCCTCGGCGGCAAGAGCCTCGTCCATGAGACTGTGGAGCTTCTGCCACTCAGCGGACTCCTTCCACGGGCAACGGGTCTGCATCCAGACGTTGTCGCCGTACCACCAGTTGAGCAGCAGGTCGGGGTCGGCGCCGAAGCAGGAAGGATCGCCAGGGGCAAGGAGGATATCGTAGGCCTCGCCGCCGTCGATGGCAGCGTAGGTGGCCGGCGAGGTATCGGTCTGGATGGTCACATCGAAGCCGAGAGCGTCGAGGTCGTTCTTGACCTGGGCGGCCATGCCCTTAATCTGCTCGTTGTCGGTGGTGCGCAGGGTGATGGCACCCGGAGTGATGCCAGACTCCTCGATGAGCTTCTTAGCCTTCTTGGCGTCGGTCTTGTACACCGTGGAAGCCTCATGATAGTTGGTGAAGCTCTTGGGCAGGTAGCAGCTGGCAGCGGTGGCAAGGCCGGCGAAGGTGTTGGTGATCATCTTCTCGGTGTCGAGCGCGTACATGACGGCCTGACGGACCTTGACGTTGTTCCAAGGCTCCTTGGCGACGTTGAACATGATGAAGCGGGTGCCGAAGCCCTGGACGTTGTCGATCTTGCAGCCAGCGCTCTCGAGCTGGTCGACGGCGTCAGCGGTGACGAGCTCCATAACGAGCGTGGAGCCTTCCTGCTGGGCGGTAACGCGAGCGGTGGGGTCGGTCAGGATGCTGTACTGGATCTTCTTATCCTCGGCAGCATACTCACCGTTGTACTCAGGGTTGGGAACCAGAGTGATCTCGGTATCGGAGATAGAGTCGTACATCCAGGGGCCGGAGCCGATCGGCTGCTTGGCGCGATCCTCCTCGGTCTGAGTGGCCGGGGTAACGCGGACGATGGCCAGACGATCCTTGAGCAGGGAGAAGTTGGGGACCTTGGTCTTGACCGTCACGGTGCTGGCGTCCTTGGCCTCGATGGACTCGAAGGGCTGGAAGAACGGAGCATAGGTAGCGGAAGCGGCGCAAGCGGTGTAGGAGGCGACAACATCGTCAGCGGTGACCTCGGTGCCATCGGAGAACTTGGCACCCTTGCGGATGGTGACCTCGAAAGTGGTGTCGTCCACAGACTTGGGATCGTCGGTGGCGAGCTCGTTGAAGGTGCTGTAGTCGTGGTAATCGATGCCGTAGAGGCCCTCGACGACGTGCCAGTTAGCACCCAGGCCCACAGCGGAGCCGGTGCTGGCGGGATCGAAGCTGGACGGAGCGTAAGCGGAACCAGCGGTGATCACGCCGCCGCCACGGTTGGCGGAATCGGTGGAACCGGAAGCGGAACCCTCGTCGCTAGAGCTGCCACCGCAGCCGGTGAGACCAAGCCCTGCGACAGCAGCGACGCTGCCGGTGAGGCCGAGGAACGAACGCCTGGACATACCCTTGTTGATGATGGCCATGTCTTCTCCTATCAATAGAGAATCTTACTCGGGAGCACCTAGACTTGCCCCCGCGCAACTTGCGGACGATATATACCTTACCTACCGACGAACCCAACTGAGGTGCCGCGCTCGGCGACCGATACATACATACGCTTGAACGGTATTTACTACCGTTCACCGAATTCATTGACAAATGATTCGCCAGACAGTATGTATCGACGAGGTGAGATATCAGTCTTCGTCAACCCGCAGGATAGCAGGGTTGTTCACCATGACTAGTCAAACGTTTTAGCGTTAATAAAACCCGAAACCAGCATGCAATCATGGCGAAATAAATGGTTGAAAATCACGCAATCATGTATATCAGTAGTTTAGGCTCGTGTTTAGCTATCGGAATGGCCAGCCGCCGCCTCGGCGCGCTCGGCATTCCACGCAACGAGCGCCTCGTGGACCGCCTTGGCAACATCGACAGGTATGCCGCGAACTTCCGCGATCTCTTGCTCGCTCGCCGCGCGCAAACGCTTCATCGAGCCAAAATGGCGCATAAGGGCACGTTTTCTGGTGGGTCCCACGCCTGGAACGTCATCGAGTACCGAAACTGTCATGGCTTTATCGCGCAACTCGCGGTGGAACGTGATGGCAAATCGGTGGGACTCATCGCGTACCTGCTTAATTAGATAGAGCGAAGCAGACCCGGTCGGCAGCACGACAGGAGTCTCGTCCCAAGGCACAAAAACTTCCTCGTCGGCCTTCGCCAAGCCACAAACTGGTATATCGAGCCCAAGAGCCTCAAGTTGCTTGATTGCAGCGGTCAATTGCGGCTTACCGCCATCGACAACGAGCAAATCGGGGCGCGAGCCAAAACGCTCGTCGGCCATGCGCTCGGGAGCATAGCGTCGTCCCAAAACCTCGGACATCGACACGAAGTCGTTTGCCTCGTCCAATTCGGCCTGAATTTTAAAACGACGGTACTGGCTCTTGTCGGCGCGCCCGTTGGTAAACACCACCATCGAGGCGACCGTAAAGGTGCCATGCAGTGTAGAGATATCGAAGCACTCGATACGCAACGGCGGCGATGGCAGCGCCAACGCACTTTCGAGCTCCAGGAGCGCTTGATTGGTGCGGTCGTCAGCGTACCCCGTTCGCATCATGTAGCGCATGAGGGCATGGCGCGCATTTTTGGATGCCATATCGAGCAAACGGTGCTTTTCGCCACGCTGCGGCCTATGGAGATGGCATGAACGCTCGCGCTTGCCCGCAAGCCACTCCCCCAGCGCCTCCGCATCCTCAAGCTCGACAGAGAGGTTTATCTCAGCTGGAATATCAGCCGTCTCGTCGTAATAGCGCTTAAGAAAGCCCGATTGAAGTTCCTCTTCGTCGACATCCAAACCCTTATCGAGAATAAACTCGCAGGTTCGAACCGTTCGGCCCTCGCGAACGACGAAGACGCAAGCGGCGGAGATGGTCTCCTCGCGATAGAACCCGATGACATCGATATCGACACTGGAGGGAAAAACGACTTGCTGACGATCGTCCAGACCCCTGATGACCTCCAAACGACGTTTGACGCGTGCCGCGCGCTCAAAGTCGAGCGCCTCGGCTGCATCCGTCATCTCGGAGGTCAGCTCATCGACGACATCCTTGCGATGGCCCGACAAAAAGCGCTCGACACGCTTGACGTTCTTGGCATAGTCTGCCGGGGAAATCGCGCCGACACACGCACCCGGGCCGCGCCCGACATGGTAGTCAAAGCAGGGACGCCCGTTTTGCGCGCACATCATATTGACGATGTCTTCCTCGCCCTTGTGGGACTCGACGATACGACGACAACGACGCCACTCCGCACAGGATGCGGAGCAGATGGGGATAACCTTGCGCAGCGTATCTATCGTCTCACGTGCCGCACGGCTATCGGTATAGGGTCCAAAATAGCGCGTTCCCGGCTTATGACGCTCACGCGTATATTTGATAGCGGGATACAGGTCGCCCTTTGTAATGGCGATAAAGGGGTAGCTCTTGTCATCCTTGAGGTCGACGTTAAAGTACGGATGGTACTGACCAATCAAATTGCGCTCGAGCACCAACGCCTCATGCTCGGTCTCCACCACGATATAGTCAAAGCTCGCCACCAGCTGCATCATCAGCGGGATCTTTTGACGCTCATCCTGCAGTGTCACGTATTGACGCATGCGGGCGCGTAGGTTTTTCGCCTTGCCCACGTAGATGACATCGCCCTTGGCATCCTTCCAAAGGTAGCATCCGGGCTGTGTGGGAACGCGCGAAACCTGCTCGGCAAGCGTTGGAATGTTGTCGTGACCGGCCACGCGCACCTACTTGCGACGAAGCAGCGCCGAGACCTCGGGCATCTTAAAGACGAAGGCAAGGCCAAAAGTCACGGCGAGCGAGACGACGCCTGCAACACAAACGTAGCCCAGGGTAATGAGGATCGAGCTGCCAAGCATTCCGACAAAGTGCTCAAGTGCCCACATGACGCCGGCGCCCGCGGCAGCGCCCAAGCCACCGAACAACAGGCCGAAGAAACCGCCGTGCAGGATAGACTTGACCTGAAGGCCATGCAGACGACGGCGCAGCCACCACAGTGAGCATCCGACCAAGACCACGTAGTCAACGACGTACGAAAGCGCAATTGCCGGCATACCGTAGCCCAGCACCACGCCAAACAGCAGCACCGAACCGGCCTGACCGATAGCGGAGTACAGGCAATAGCGGCTATAAGGTTTCATATCGAGCAGGGCCGAGAAGCTCTTCTGCATCAGCACGACCACGCCGTAGAGCGGCAGGGAAAGTGCCAGATAGATAAGGAACTCCGACACCAGCGCCACACCGGATTCATCGAACTTGCCGGCGCAGTAGATCATGTTGAGCGGACGGGCGAAGACGATCAGGTACATCGCAAACGGAATCAGGAAGAAGAGCATCTGGGCGACACCGCGCGAAATGCCCGTGCGGACGCTGTCGTAATCCTTCTCCTGTGCATCGTGAGAGAGTTCGGTATAGAGTGCCGTCGAAAGCGAGGCGGCGATCAGCGCATAGGGCAGCGTGTACCACAGGCGCGCATATGCGATGACGGAAGGGCCGGTCTCGGGCTGCACCACCAGCGCGGCGGCATTGGTAATGGAAGTCGAGACAAACATGCACACCGTGGCGAGCAGCGTCGGGATACCAAGCGCAATTGTCTGTCGCAGCGCGGGGTCCTTAAAGTCGATATGGATATGAGGACGCACGCCATGCTTGCCAAGCGCGGGAATCTGGCAGGCCATCTGGACAAAGACGCCGAGGGTCGTACCAGCTGCGATCAAGATAATACCGACCTGCTCGCCAAATTGTGCAGACACGGGAGCAAAGCCCATAAAGCTGGCGATAACGATGACATTGTTGAGAACCGGGGCAAACGTCGACCAGAAGTAGTCGCGATGTGCGTTGAGAACGCCCGAGAACACCGAGCCCAAACCATAAAACAGAATCTGGATGGCAAAGAAACGGAACATGAACGCAGCGGTATCCATGCTGCCGCCGTCACCCGAAAGGAACGATTGCGTCCAGATAAAGCCCGGGGCGAACACGGTCCCCAGCAACGAAATGCCACCCAGCACCAAAAGCAGAATGCCGAGCAGGTTGCCCACGTACTCGTTCGAGGCCTCGCGACCCTGCTCACGCCTCACGCCCATGTACACGGGCAAAAACGCCGTCACGAGCATGCCGCCCATCACGAGTTCGTAGAGCATATTGGGCAGGTTGTTGGCGACCTGATAGGAGGACGAGAGTAGCGACATGCCGATAGCGGCCGCCATTGCCCACGTGCGGATAAAACCGGTGACGCGAGACACGATGGTCAGGATGGTCATAAGCCCGGCGGAACGACCAACCGTGGAGTAGTCCGACGAGCCCATGTCGTCAGTGTCATCTCGCGACGAAGAAGCTTCGGATGAGGGTGTCTGAGGCGCAGATTCTTTTGCAAAATGAGCTCCGCGCTTCAATTCTTCCTGCGGCATCGCTCAGTCCTCTCTCGTAATCGCGGCAACCGTCGCCCCGCAAAATGCAATTAAATCATCGGGTGCAAGCTCGAGCTGATAACCACGCTTGCCTCCCGAAATAAAAATGGTATCCCAAAGGACACATGTCTCATCAATGAGCGTCCGGTAGCGTTTTTTCATACCGACCGGGCTGCAGCCGCCGCGAACGTAGCCAGTCGCCGCAAGCAAATCCTTCACATGCATCATGGCCAAGGACTTCTCCCCCGCGGCACGCGCGGCGGACTTTAGATCGAGCTCGTCGGCAACAGGGATACAGCACACGACATAGTCGTTGGACGGTGTCACGCAGACCAAAGTCTTAAATCCTTGACCGGGCTCCTCGCCAAGCTGCTCCGAAATCGCGACACCCAGGCCCACCGACTCATCACCATCGTCTTCGTACGTATGTAGAACATAGGAAATGCCGGCGCTTTCCAGCTCGCGCATCGCATTGGTTTTTGGCGTCTTTACAGCCTTTGCCATGACATATCCTTTCCCTCGCATTCGGACGCAAAGATTAAGTATATGTCCAATTCGGCTGCATACGTCACTTCGGCACAGCAAGCGCCATCGAATCACAAGGAGTCGATGGCGCCCATGAACTGAATCGCCTATTTATTGAGCATCAAGTTGAGCCTGGCGCTCCCGGTCACGCCTGAGCAACGGCGCCAAAAACTTGCCCGTATAACTCTGCGGACAGTCTGCAACCTGCTCCGGTGTGCCCGAAACCACGACGGTTCCGCCGCCGTTACCGCCCTCGGGACCCATATCGATCAGGCGGTCGGCAACCTTGATGACATCAAGGTTGTGTTCAATCACCAGCACTGTGTTGCCCGCATCGACCAAGCGCTGCAGCACATCGAGCAGCTGGCGGACGTCCTCAAAATGAAGGCCGGTCGTCGGCTCGTCCAAAATATAGAACGTCTTGCCCGTCTGGCGTCGATGAAGCTCCTTGGCGAGCTTCACACGCTGCGCCTCGCCGCCCGAGAGCGTCGTGGCGGGCTGGCCCAGGCTCACGTAGCCCAAGCCTACATCGTACAGCGTCTGGAGCTTTCGCTTGATCTGCGGGATATTCCCAAAGAAGGCCAGCGCCTCGGTGACGCTCATGTCTAGCACGTCCGAGATGGTCTTGCCACGGTAGGTGACCTCGAGTGTCTCGCGGTTGTAGCGTTTACCGCCGCAAACTTCGCAAGGAACGTAGATATCGGGAAGGAAGTGCATCTCGATCTTGATCTGCCCGTCGCCCTTGCACGCCTCACAGCGCCCGCCACTCACATTAAATGAGAAACGACCCGGCGAGTAGCCGCGCGCCTTCGACTCCGGCGTACTCGCAAACAGCGCGCGAAGATCATCCCACAGGCCGATATAGGTAGCAGGGTTGGAACGCGGCGTGCGGCCAATCGGCGACTGGTCGATATCGATAACCTTATCGATACACTCGATGCCCTCGATTTTCTTATACGGACCCACAGGGCGCGTCGAACGGTGAATGGCATTCGTAAGGGCAGGCGCAATGGTGTCGGTAACCAGGGAGCTCTTGCCCGATCCCGACACGCCGGTAACAACCGTAAGCGTACCAAACTCGATCTTGGCGGTAACGTTTTTGAGGTTGTTGGCTCGAGCACCCGTAATTTTAAGGCAGCCACGACCGGGCTTGCGCCGTTCATCAGGCACCCGGATCATTCGTTTGCCGGTCAGATAAGCGCCCGTCATCGACTCAGGACAAGCCATGATATCGGCAGGCGTTCCCGCCGCGACTACGTGTCCGCCGTTGACGCCGGCGCCGGGCCCCATGTCGATCACGTAGTCGGCGGCACGGATTGTATCCTCGTCGTGTTCGACAACGATAACGGTATTGCCGATATCGCGCAGGCGCTCGAGCGTCTTGATCAGGCGCTCGTTGTCACGCTGATGAAGACCGATCGAGGGCTCATCCAGAATATAGAGCACGCCCATGAGACCCGCGCCGATCTGCGTTGCCAGGCGAATACGCTGCGCCTCGCCACCAGAAAGCGTCGCCGAGGCACGATCGAGCGTCAGATAGTCGAGTCCAACATCGACCAGAAAACGCAAGCGCTCCAGGATTTCCTTGACGATGCGCCCGCCGATAAACTGTTGGCGCTCGGTGAGCTCCAGGCCCTCAAAAAACTCGAGCGACTCACGGCACGACAGGCAACAAACCTCGTAAATGGACTTGCCGCCCACGGTGACGGCGAGCATCTCAGGGCGCAAACGAGCGCCGTGGCAGCTCGAGCACGGTTCCTCGCGAATGTACTTCTCCAAGCGCGCCTTGGTGTTCTCGTTCGTCGTCTCGGTATAGCGTTCGTACAGGATGTTGCGAACGCCCGAAAACTTGGTATCCCACTGGCTGCGACGTCCGTCGAGCTTTTGGTAGTCGACCGAGATCTTCGTATCGCCCAGGCCATCCAAGAATGCACGACGCACGCGAGGGGGCAAGTCCTCCCACGGCGTATCGGTGCTCACCTTAAAGTGTTTGCAGACCGCAGCAAAAATCTGCGGATAGTAGTTCGAATTGCCAAACAGGCTACCAAAGACTCCGTCGGCAATGGACTTCGAGGGGTCCTCGATCAGCGCCTCGGCATCAACGGTTTTCTTAAAGCCCAGGCCGTCGCACTCAGGACATGCGCCATAGGGAGCGTTGAACGAAAAATCACGCGGCTGAAGATCGTCAATGGAGTGACCATGCTCCGGGCACGCCAAGGCCAACGAATACTCCAGCAGCTCGCCCTCGGTCCCCTCGGGAGTATCACGATCGGGCAGCATGTACACGTTTACGTTGCCGTGAGCCAGCGCGGTCGCCTGCTCAACAGACTCGGCGATACGGCCCAGAGAGTTCTCACGGATCACGATGCGATCGACCACGACCTCGATATCGTGCTTGAACTTCTTGTCCAGATCGATCGGATCGTCGAGCGAGCGCACTTCACCGTCGACACGCACGCGGCTAAAGCCCTCGGCTCGAAGGTCCTCAAACAGTTTGGTGTACTCGCCTTTTCGCCCGCGCACCACCGGTGCCAGCACAAACGCGCGGCGGCCCTCCCCCGCCGCCAAGACCTTGTCGGCAACCTGGTCGGTCGTCTGACGCTCAATGACGCGGCCGCATTCGGGACAGTGCGGGGTGCCCACACGGGCGAACAGCAGGCGCAGATAGTCATAAATCTCGGTTACGGTGCCAACCGTCGAGCGAGGGTTTTTAGACGTCGTCTTTTGGTCGATCGACACCGCCGGCGAAAGGCCGTCGATTGAATCCAAGTCGGGTTTGTCCATCTGGCCCAAGAACTGGCGCGCATAGCTCGAAAGACTCTCGACGTATCGACGCTGGCCCTCGGCATAGATAGTGTCAAATGCCAGCGAGCTCTTGCCCGAGCCAGAAAGACCGGTAATGACCACGAGTTGGTCACGCGGAATGGAAACATCGATATCACGGAGGTTGTGCTCACGAGCGCCGCGAATAACGATAGAAGAATCAGACATGGAAGCTCCTTGCCTCCTATTTCATCGAATCATACTGTCGATGAGTTTAGCGCACTCGACGCGCACAGATGTTCGTAATACAAGATTCGCAGACCTTTAGCTTTGCGTATCGGGCGCTTTGTTTCTCGAAATGCCGTGGAAAGGTTACAGTAATCTAATGACTGAACTTAATTTGCCGTAACAGAGGAACGTCCATGACCGAAGATATCCCCCTTGAAATCACTTCGAGCGACATGGCCAATCTGCCCATATTCATCGCCGTCCTTATCGTGGCCATCGTCGTGGTGCGCGTATATTATTCAATCAAACACAATGAAAAGCCGCCCATTGCCCGCGTCTTTTGGTGCGCGACCCTCCTCATCCCGCTCGGCATGGTAGCTGCATGGATTACGAATCAATTGCTCGTAAATGAGGACAATTCCCTATGGGTCCTTTCTTATTCGGCGCTCGGTGCTGCCGCCGTCACACTTCTTGTCGAGCCCTTGGTTTCGGGACTAATCGACCAAACCGATCTTGCGACGGGAACGGTTGCCTGTATTTGCCGTGACATCCTTGTCATCGCCGCTGTTTCAGCGCTCTCGTTCGTTTCACTCGAAATTGCCTGCAACGAAACGTTCTATCGCATTCCCGCCAACTCATTCGGGTTTTCCGTCGGGTTGCTCGCGACGGTTCTGCTCTCCCTTTATTTGCTGGGACAGCGTCATGGAGGCGTCATGGCCCTCGTGCCCGTCGCCTGTTGCATCCTTGGCATTGCCGAGCACTTCGTCATAACGTTTAAAGGCGAGGCCATCCTGCCAAGCGATATCTTGGCCCTTGGCACCGCAATGGAAGTGAGCGAGGGATACGAGTTTACCTTTACCGCCGGAATCGTAACCTCTCTAGCCCTGCTGGAGATTTCCCTAGGGCTTCTTTCGCTTATCCGACCGAGAAAGCTCCGTACGCCCACCCATGTCTTCCCCGCAATCGCCGCTAACCTCTGCGCTTTTCTGCTAGTGACCGTTGTGGGGCTCTCGGGCTTTTCCAGCATCGACTTGGAGCAGGCGCTGAATTTTGGATTTGACCGTTGGCAGCCCATCACCACGTATGCGTCTCAGGGTTTTATCACTTCGTTCACCGAAATGGTCAACGAGTTGCCCATTGAGAAGCCCGAAGACTATACGCCCGATGAGGCGCAGAGCATCGAGCAGGAGCTCGCCGCCACCTACGACAGCACGTATGGCTCGAGCGAGCAGCGCGCGGCGGCCGTTGCCCAGTTCAATGAAATCAAGCCGACGATTGTTGCCGTCATGAATGAGAGTTTTAGCGACCTTTCGTGCTTTGAGCAGCTCCAGGCGGCCGGGTACACCGGCCCCGCATTCTACAACTCGCTTCCCGACACACTTGTTCGCGGCACCATGCTCGCTTCGGTCGCCGGTGGCGGAACGGCGAACTCCGAATTCGAATTTTTGACCGGAGCGACAACGGCCTTTGTCGGATTAGGCAAAATCCCCTATCAGCTATATCAGATGAATGGCGTCAACAGCCTGGCAAAGGACCTTAAGGAGCTTGGGTATACCGCTACCGCTATGCACCCGCAAAACCCCGTCAACTACCATCGAGATAAAATCTATCAGCAGCTGGGCTTTGGAGACTTTCTTTCAATCGGCGATTTCGAAGGTGCGCCCTGTTACCATGCCGGCGTATGCGACTACGCCACCTACGACAAGATACTCGACCTGCTTAGAACCGACGAAGCCCCGCAGTTCATCTTTGACGTCACGATGCAAAATCACGGCGGCTACGACTATGGCACCGTTCCCGCCGAGGAGCTGACAAACTATTGGGTCGAGGGAGCCAGCGAGGGTGCCAATAGCGCGCTCAACACCTATCTTACCTGCATCAACGCATCCGACCGGGACCTCGAGTACTTTATCAACGAGCTCCGCAATATCGGCAGACCGGTTGTCCTTGTCTTTTTTGGCGACCATCAGCCGAGCGCCGCAACGACTCTCAACGACGAGCTGTACCCTCAGGAAGATACGGCAAGCCACGCTTTCCGTATCTATCAGTCGACATATTTTGTCTGGGCTAACTATGAAATCGCCGGCAATACCGAGCTCAACGTCTACGACACCGTCGGGGCAAACGAGGTTGCAGCCATTACCCTTAATAAGATCGGCGCCCCGCTCACCGACTATCAAAAGGCTCTGCTTGCAACAAGGTCAGATGTGCCCACCATCAATGTCGCCGGCTACCTTGGTGCCGACGGGCTGCGCTACGACTTGGAATCTGAAGACAGCCCATACGCCTCGACGATCGACAAGCTGCAGCGCATGCAATACCTCGAGTTCGCCAGCAAAGTTCAGTAAGCCCGCCCATTCGCTTGGACCCATCGTATTGCAAGCACGCTCGGCCCAAATGCATCGCAAATGACTCCCGCTCGCAAACGAGGGTACAATGACGCTCGTGTCACATCACGGGGCCCCGGCCCCAACATATACAAAGGAGTCATACATGGGTTGCGAGCACGCACAGGCCGCCGGCGGACAAACGTCGCCGTCGCAATTTGAGGAGAATACGCTGTCCGAGGTCAAACGCGTCATCGCCGTGCTTTCCGGCAAGGGCGGTGTCGGCAAGTCGTTTGTCACCGGTGCCATCGCCACCGAGCTTGCCCGTCACGGCCACAAGGTCGGCGTCCTCGATGCCGACATCACCGGTCCCTCTATCCCCAAGATGTTCGGTATGAGCGGACGCCACGTCCATGCCCTTGGCAACCTCATGCTGCCTGAAATCTCCGAGCACGGCGTCAAGGTCATGAGCTCCAACCTTCTGCTCCAAAACGAGACCGACCCCGTCCTTTGGCGCGGTCCGGTCATCGCAGGCGCCATTAGGCAGTTCTGGAGCGAGACCTCATGGGGCCCCATCGACTACCTGCTGGTCGACATGCCTCCGGGAACAGGCGACGTCGCTCTCACCGTCTTCCAGTCACTGCCCGTCGACGGCATCGTCATCGTCACGAGCCCGCAGGATCTGGTCTCGATGATCGTCGCCAAGGCGGTCAACATGGCCGAGAAGATGAACGTCCCCATTCTGGGCATCGTCGAAAACATGAGCTATATTGAGTGCCCCGACTGCGGCAAGAAGATCGAGGTCTTTGGCAAGAGCAAGCTCCCCGAGGTCGCAGAACGCTATAACCTCGACATCTTGGGCACGCTTCCCATCAATCCGTCACTCGCCGAGGCCTGCGATAAGGGCGAGGTCGAGACCGCGCTGCCCGATGGCATGTTGCCCAAGGCAGTCTCTGCCGTCGAGGCCATTACCCCGCACGAGACCGACGAGGCCTAAGTGAACACGAGCGCCTTCTATGACGTCCTGGTAATCGGCGGCGGGGCTTCAGGCCTCGCCGCTGCCATTACGGCCGCACGCGCTGGCAAAAGCGTCTGCATCGTTGAGTGCGATGTCGCCTGCGGCCTTAAGCTCCTTGCGACCGGTAACGGCCGTTGCAACCTCTCCAACGAATCGATTGATCCTCAGCGGTATAACCACCCCGCATTCGTCGAATCCGTCATGGGCCCCCAGCCCGAACAAGAGCTTATGGGTTTCTTCTCCTCGCTGGGTATCATGACAACCTCCGAGGAAGGCCGGCTGTACCCGCGCTCCCTTCGCGCTGAATCGGTGCGCGACACGCTTCTCAACGTTTGCGACCGCCTAGGTATCACCTTAATCTGCGGAGCCAATATTGCCACGGCGCGCAAAGATCCCGAAGGCTGGGCACTCCAAATAGACCGTCCAGCGCGGGCGCTAAAGGCAAAAAAGCACGACGACCGAAAATCGGAGCTCCGCTCGCTTCGGAAGGCACTCGCCGATGTCCCTCGCAAGAACGAAGCCCTGCAGGCACATGCCGTAATTATCGCCACGGGCGGCAACCCCACCGGTATCGCCGATACGTTTGGCCTCCCCCTCACCTCGCTGCGCCCCATCCTCTGCCCCGTATCGGCAACGGTCGTTGGCGATCGGGCGGCACTCAAGACGTTGGATGGTCTGCGCGTCCGCGCCCGCTTGACGCTCACCCGTAACCATAGTGAGCTCTGGCACGAAGACGGTGAAGTACTGTTTCGAGCCTTCGGCATCTCGGGCGTCGCTGTCTTCAACCTCTCCCGTCGTATCCAGCGCGGTGATACGATCCTGCTCGACGTTTTCCCCGACCTCTCCAAAGACGAGCTGCTCGATATGCTCAACCAGCGCGTTGAGCTGCTCGGCGGCTTTTCGCCCCGCGATCCCCGTTGGCTCGACGGCATGCTCGCCCCGCAACTCTCCCGCGTCGTCTGCACGGCGTTCGAACAGTGCCATCCAGGCTCCAACGATGTCATCCACCTGGTCTCGATCCTCAAGCACTTTAAGTTGCTCGTTGAGGGAACAGCCGAGGAGCGCTCGGCACAGGTCACGCGTGGTGGCGTATCTGTCGAGAGTATCTCAACACCCAGTCTACGCGCGCGCAGCGTTGTCGACGCCCCGCTTTACGTCTGCGGCGAAGCGCTCGACATCGACGCCGATTGCGGAGGCTTTAACCTTGCGTGGGCATGGCTCTCGGGCATTCGCGCTGCAAGCAGCCTGTAGCCGCGCAGTCTATAATCAAAAACGCATTCGGGCCGTCTGGGATACCGGACGGCCTCTTTCTTGCCTCTAAGGAGACCTCGATGATCGAAATCACCCAAGTCAACGCTTCGCTCGATGAAGCCGGCGATGAAAATGCCTGCCTCATTGTTGGCAAGCGAGTCGCCAAGCGCGTCCTACGTTGCAAGGACTCCGAGATCAAGTCCATCGAGCTCCACCGTAAGTCGATCGACGCTCGCAAAAAACGAGACGTCCATTTTATCCTGAGCTTTCGTGTTGAGCTGGCTAGTCCCCACCTCGAGCGAGAAGCAGTCGACAGCGTTGCCGAGCGTGACCGCTCGCGCGTACGCGCGATAGAAGACGATGAGCCTTCATTCCCCTCCCCCGTTTCCGGCGCGCCTCAAGAACGCCCCGTCGTTGTCGGCGCCGGATGCGCCGGCCTTTTCGCTGCGCTCACGCTCGCCGAAGCAGGTCTTAAGCCCTTGCTTATCGAGCGCGGCGACCCGGCATTTCGCCGCTCGCAGGCGATCGACCTCTTTCTAAAGGAGCGCATCCTCGACCCCGAGAGCAATATTCAGTTTGGTCTGGGCGGCGCAGGGACCTTCTCGGACGGCAAGCTCAATACGGGAACAAAAAATCCCGTCCATCGCCTTATCCTCGAAACCTTCGTCGAGGCGGGTGCGCCCCGCGATATTCTGTGGGATGCCAAGCCGCACATTGGCTCCGACATCCTTCCCAAGGTTGTCACCGCTATATCCCAGCGCATCGAGCAGCTCGGAGGTGTCGTCCGTTATCGAACGAAGCTCGTCGACATTCGCACCAACGCGTCTGGCGCCATCACCGGTATTGATGTCCAATCGTCCCAAGACGCCGCTTACGAGCCAATCGAGACAAGGCACCTCATCCTCGCCTGCGGGCATTCTGCTCGCGATATTTTTGAGCTCCTTAAGGACCACAACGTGGCCCTCGCACAAAAGACCTTTGCCATGGGTGTGCGCATCGAGCATCCACAGCGCGACATCGACCGTGCCCAATATGGCCCTTCGGCGGGGCACCCGGCACTCGGAGCAGCCCCCTACAAGCTTGTCGCCCATCTCCCCAACGGCCGCAGTGTGTTCTCGTTTTGCATGTGCCCCGGAGGACAGGTTGTCGCGGCCTCTTCCGAGCAAGGCCATCTGTGCGTCAACGGCGCCAGCCTCAATGCCCGCGACGGGCGCAACGCGAATGCCGCCCTACTCGTTAACGTCACACCTGACGACCTTCCCGGCGATGATCCGCTCGCAGGCATTGAGCTCCAGCGCGCCTGCGAGCGAGCCGCCTATCGCCTGGGTGGCTCTAACTGGAACGCGCCGGCACAGCTCGTCGGAGATTTTCTTGCTAGACGCGCCAGCACGGCACCCGGAAAGGTAAAACCAACCTATCCACTTGGCGTGACCTGGACGGCGATCGACGATGCCCTCCCGCAGCATATCGTCGAATCGCTTCGTTTGGGAATCCCCCTGCTCGGCAAGAAACTGCGCGGCTATGACCGCCCCGATGCGGTCCTCACTGGCGTGGAGACGCGTTCGAGCTCCCCGGTCACGGTCACCCGCGATCGAACATGCCACGCCGTGTCGACTCCGGGCCTTTACCCTTGCGGCGAGGGTGCCGGATATGCCGGCGGCATCATGAGTGCCGCCACCGACGGCATCCGTTGCGCTGAGGCGCTGATAGCAGACCTCTAGTGCACGAACTCTCGCGTCCGAACGACACAGGCCCCGAGCTCCACAGGGAACTCGGGGCCTGTTCACTACTTCCTGAATCGTGCACCCTGGCGTTTTCTGCCCGATGCGAAAGTGGAACCCTTGCGGGCCTGCGAGCGTAAGCGCTCGATCGTCTCGTCCTCAGACG
>CAJLOU010000004.1 GCA_905208345.1 uncultured Collinsella sp. | reverse complement strand
ATATCGAGAACATGTTTGACAAGCCTGATG
This sequence comes from uncultured Collinsella sp., assembly GCA_905208345.1. Taxonomy (GTDB): domain Bacteria; phylum Actinomycetota; class Coriobacteriia; order Coriobacteriales; family Coriobacteriaceae; genus Collinsella. The sequence goes on along the minus strand of CAJLOU010000004.1, from coordinate 33,772 downwards.
TCAAGCAGCTGGTCCACGCATTTAGTCTTTTGGATGACGAGAACGATATCCAGGCGTTTTTAACCGATATCTGCACGCCGCGCGAGATTTGCGATTTATCGCAGCGCCTGCAGGTCGCGCGTTATCTGGACGAGGGCGAGCCCTATGTTGAGGTTCAGGCCCGCACCGGCGCATCGTCCACCACGGTGAGCCGCGTGTCCAAGGCGCTTAATGGCGAGTACGGTGGCTATCGCAAGATCCTCATCAAGCTGGAGGATGGCGAGTAGGCCAGCGGAAAAAACGAATTGCGCAGAACCGTCCCTTCGGGGGCGGTTTTTTGATCCCTTGGGGACGGAGGAAAACGGATCACCGGGTTAGACTAACCCCCTCTGTGATCCGTTTTCCTCCGTCCCCAAGGAATCAAATCTGTTGGCGTGGGGCAAATCTGTCCGCGTGGGCGGGTAGGATGGATGCAATGATTATTGCGAACGGTTTGAGTGGAGGACCATGCCTGTTCGAATCTATACCACCAATACCGGGACGGACTTGAGCGATGCCGAGGCGGCGTTGCTCGCCGACCTGGTTGCCCGCCACGGGCGTGCCGTTATGCTGGCGCCCTCGTTTGTCGAGCTCGACGTGTGCCGTCACGATGCTGCGGTTGCTGGCGCCTCGCTGGGCGTTGACTACAAAACCCCCGCGTCGTGGCTTCGTTCGCTGTGGGAGCTTATGGGCGATGGCCGCAGCTTTGTCGACAACATGCAGCGCCAGATGCTGTTCTCGGACATGATTGCCCGTCGCGACGATGCCGACCTGCAGCCGCTTTCGCGCAGTCAAGGTACGGTGCGCATGCTCGCGCGCATGGCCCGCGATGTGCTGCCGGGCGTAGCGGGGACGGGTGCCGAGCGCTGCTGCGGCGACGTTTGCCGGCCCGATCCCAAGAGCGACGCAGAGGCCCGCGTGTTCGAGCTGTTGAGTGCCTATGCGAGCGGCTTGGACCGTCGAGACATGGTTGAGCCCTGCGAGGCGGCTGACCTTATGGTCGAGATGCTGGCCGACAACCTTCCGGCGTGCGCCCGCGCGGTATGTGTGCGCGGCGTCACGTCGTTTACGCACGGCCTGCTCGAGTTGCTGTCCGCCGTGGCAAACAACGGGGGAGAGGTCGTTGTGCTGCTCGCCCGCGAGCAGGCGGCAATGCGCGAGGAACTTGCTGCCGCCTTTGATGCCCGCGGTGTGCTGTTTGAGGCCGCGCCGCTGGGGGAGGGTGCCGCTGCGCCCCAGACTGCCTCCAAGTCCGCCGCTCAGCCTACCTTTGTAGAGGTTGCCGGCCCTCACGCCCGCGCCCACGCCTATGTGGATGCAATCGATGAGCTGGTAAAAACGTGTGAGGACGCCGCGGTCGACGGCGGTGTCACGGCGTCCGCGGACCCCGTGCGCGTGCTCGTGGTGTCTGCCCGGGCGCCCCGGCTGTTCGGTGAACTCGCTGCCCGTTTGGCGGCGCGTCATATTGCGGCCGAGACGACCGAGTTCACGGCGTTTTCCCAATCCATTGCGGGCAGGCAGTTCACGGCGCTCGCCAATCTGATCGAGCACATGAAGGCCGCCGACGAGGGCACCGCCTCCAAGACCGAGTGGTGGCCCGCCCCGGAGCTTACCGACTGGATTTACAGTCCGCTTTCGGGTGCCGATGCCGCCAGCGCGCGCACCTTCGACAAGAACATGCGCCTGTCGCGCGGCAAGACCACCACGGCCGTCAAGAGTCTGCTGCAGAGCGTGCAGGGCCAGGTCAGGGGCACGCGCAAGGCCGCCAGTGATGACAACTGGTTTAAGAACGTGCCGTGCGTGGTCTCGGACGTGTTCCAAGCGCTGTGGCGCGACAAACCCGTGACGGCGCTCAAGGCAATGCTCGCCGTCGCCGAGGCGTTGCCCGATCGCGCCCTTGGAGGCCTTGACGGCCAGGCTCGTCGCCAGGCGGAGACCGCCCTGCTGCGACATGCCATCGACATTCTTATGAACGATGCTCGTGCGCTCGACGTGCCGCAGGCCGCGACCGTGCCCGTGCTCGACGACGTTCGTACCAAGGTGGACAAGCGCAGCACCGCATACGATTACGATACCTACGAGGTCGACCGCACGCCGCGCGCCCAGGTGCGCTTTGCGTCGCTTGCCGATGCGGCAGCCCTGCGCCCCGGCAGCTGCGATGCCGTGCTGTTTGCCGACGTCGACCTGGACAGTTATCCGCTCTCACATGAGGAGGGCCCGCTGGCCACGCTGACGGCAGAGTTGGATCGCAACGGTGTGACGCTTGAGCCCGCGGCCCTGCTGCGTGTGCGCTTTGGCCGCGCGATGCAGGCCGCGCGCGGTCCGGTTGCGCTTGCCCGCGTGACGCACGATCGCCAGGCACGCGAGTGCTACCCGGCTGCCGTGTGGACCGAGCTGCGGGCGCACGCCGAGGCTGCCGGCGCCGCCCAGGTGACATGCGTGGGCGAGGGCGGTATCGTCGCCGATTTTGATCCAGCGGCCGGCGAGGGCATCGAGTGCAAGCGCGTCGCGTGCGAGGCTCCTCAGCATTTGAGTGAGGCGGCTGTGCCGTACCTGGTCCTGCGCCGCCGCGATGGCGAGGACGAGAACGCGCCGCTCGTGCCGCGCCTGACGTCCGCCTCGCAGATTGAGGTGTACTCGACATGCCCGCTGTGCTGGTTCGTGTCGTATCGCGTGAAGCCCCAGTCCATCGACGCGGGCTTTGGCAACATGGAGAAGGGCAACTTTGTCCACGACGTGCTGGAGCACCTGCATGCCCGCCTGCCCCAGGAGGGCATGGAACGCGTGACGCCCGAGAATCTGCCGCGCGCTCAGGAGCTGCTGCGCGAGGTCTTTGACGAGACGTTGGCCGAGCACGCCGGCAAGCGAGGCACGGAGGGCCCGCTGGTGCCGCTTTCTGCGGTGGAGGAGCGCCAGGTGGCCGAGATTTTGCCGCAGCTGGAGGGCGTGCTTGCCTACGAGTCCGAGGCACTTGCCCCCTTTGCCCCGCGCTACCTGGAGTTCGCCTTCAACGAGCTCAAGGTCGAGTATGCCGGTTGGCCGCTTGGCGGGCGCATCGACCGCGTGGACGTGGACGCCGAGAATCGTGCCGTGGTGATCGACTACAAGCATCGCACGGGCGTTGAGGAGTTTAAGCTCGCCGACCCCACGGTGCGCGACGAGGAATCGGGTACGGCGCCCATCGACGATCCGCGCTGGTTGCCGCCCCATACCCAAACGCTCATCTACGCGCAGGCCATGCGCCGGGCGCTGGATTTGGACACCCGCGCGGCGCTCTACTTTTCGACCAAGGGCGGCAAGCCGGCGCTGCGAGGCGCCGCGAGTGCCGAGCTGCTCGAGGAAGAGCGCGGCGACGGTCGCATCCCGGGCCTCAAGAAGGGCTTTCCGGGCGAGGGCGGCAGCATGGACTTCGACGCCCTGCTCGATCGTGTGGAGGCCGGCATCGCCGAGCGCCTGCGCGAGCTCGAGGCGGGCAACGTTGCCGCCGTCGACCCGATGTCGGCTCAGGCCGCGCATGCGCGCTGCTCGTATAACCACGAAGGAACGTTTGTAAGGAGGGACGTGTAGACCATGGATCTTTCGACTTTGATGCCGCAACAGCTGCGGATCGTCAAAACGCTCGACCGTCCGCTGTTTGTCTCGGCGGGCGCCGGTTCGGGCAAGACCTTTACCCTTACGCGCCGCATCGTCTACGCGCTCTCGCCCGAGTCTGGTCCGTTCGTTGGGCATCTGGACCAGGTGCTCGCCATTACCTTTACCAAAGATGCCGCGGCCGAGATCCGTGACCGCGTGCGCCGTGCGCTCATCGACGAGGGCATGGACGAGGAGGCCCTGACCGTCGACGATGCATGGATCTCGACCATTCACGGCATGTGCTCGCGTATCCTGCGCGCGCACGCGTTGGAACTGGGCATCGATCCCGAGTTCACGGTGCTCACCGATACCGACGAGCTTATGGACCAGGCTGTTGAACATGTGCTGGCCCGCGCGACGGCGCCCGATGCCGCCCCCGAGCTCGCGGCATCGCTCAAGGCCCTCTACGCCTGGTATCCCATGGCGGGCGAGGGCGGCCCCTTTGGCGCTGGCACCACCATCAAGGGCCTGGTGCGCGAGCTACTGGAGCTCTCGAGCCAGCTGCCGGGCGGCATGGACGACGTGTGCGTGGCACGCGGCCAGGCCGATACCTCGGCTCTTGCCGACGCCTATCGTGCGGCGCTGGGCGCAAGCAAGGCCGCGACCGAGAAAGCGCAGGTGGCGCTCGATGCCATCGACGCGTTCGAGGCGAGCGGCAAGACCATGGCCGATGCGGCGCGACTCATGATGTCGTGCACCATGCCGCGCGCGAGTAAGGCGTTCCCCAAGGAGCAGGTCGAGCTGCTCAAGGCCGAGGCCGCCGATGCATTTATCAATATCGTGCTTGCCTGCGGTGGCCCGGCGCTCGATGCGCTGGTTGGCTTGGCCCGCTCTGTAGAGGCCGAGTATCGCGCACTGAAGGCTGCCCAGTCCGCCCTCGATAATAACGACCTGCTCCGCATGGCCTACGAGGCCCTGCGCGATTACCCTGCCATTCGTGCTGCGTACGAGGGCCGCTTTAAGATGGTCATGATTGACGAGTTCCAGGATACCGACCAGATGCAGGTCGATTTGATTCGCTACCTGACGGGTGCGGGGGAGCGCGCGCTGTGTACCGTAGGCGATGCACAGCAGTCGATCTATCGCTTCCGCGGCGCCGAGGTCGAGGTCTTCCGCCGCCAGGAGCGCAAAGTGGGATCGACGGCAGCGTCCGAGACGGTCGCCACGCCGGATGTCCCCGCCGGCGAGCTCGTCAAGCTCGTGCGCAACTTCCGCAGCCACGACGAGGTGCTGCGTTACGTGGCACGCGTCTTCGACGGCGATGACGGCGGCCTGATGCAGGGCTTTTTGGACCTTGAGGCGAGCGACGGCCGCAAGGACACGCTGGTGGCAGACGCCTCGCGTCGCCAGGCCCTCTTTGTTGCCGGCGGCAGTACGCAGGAGCGCACACAGGCCAAGGCCCGTGCGATCGCCGAGCGATTCCGCGCGCTTGCCGATGCCGGCCAGCCCCAGGGCGGCATGGTGCTGCTGCTGGGCCGCATGACCAACGCAGATGTCTACGCACAGGCCTTCCGTGACCAGGGGCTCGACTGCGTCATCGCGGGCGGCTCGGTCTTTGCGCAGGCTGCCGAGGTGCAGACGGTGCGTGCCCTGGTCTGCGCGCTCGCCAATCCGGCCGATACGGCGCAGGGCCTCATGCCCTTGCTGGCCTCGCCGATGTTTGCACTCGGCACCCAGGAATTCCTGGCGCTGGCGACCAAGCTCGATAGCGAGACGGGGGAGACCTCGCGCCGCAACATCGATGCGGGCATCATGAGCGATTCCGATGCGCCGGGCCTGCAGGACCTGCCGCTCGTGACGCGCGCCCGCGAGGTGCTGCGTTATGCGCTTCGTCGTGTGGGCCGCGATTCGTTCGCGGCGATCGCGCGCGACGTGGTCAACGCTTCGGGCTGGTTTGTGCGTCTGGCGCAGCGTGGTCCCGAGGGCAAGGCCATCGCCGCCAACGTGCTCAAGGCGCTCGATGCCGTGGCTGAGGCGGAGGCCGAGTTCGGCAACTCGCCGCGCTCCATTGCGCTTGCCTTCGATCGCTTCCTGGCGGGCAAGGAGGCCCCGGGTGCCCTCAACGAGGAGGGTGACGGCGCGGTGCGCATCATGACGGTGCATGCCTCCAAGGGTCTGGAATATCCGGTCGTGGCGGTCGCCGAGTGCTTTGGCGTGCGTAAGTCCTCGGGTGCGGCACAGATGGGTCGCGTCGAGGGCGGAGCACAGGTCGTGGCACTGCCGGCACGCTTTGACGGCGTTAAACTCGCGGACGGAACCTTTGTGAAGGGCGACGACGTTAAAAAGCAGTTTGAGCATGCGTTTAAGGGCAAGGGCACGTCGCTGTGGCTGCCGCCGGAGCTCATGGAGGATGTCTGCGCGACGGGTTCTCCCGCCGAGGCATTTGCTCGCCTGCGCAACGACGACCTGCAGCTCTCGCTCGAGGAGCGGGCCCGCTTGCTCTATGTTGCCATGACGCGTGCGCGCGAGCTGGTGATCTTGGCGATGGATGCCGGCGTGAGCCGTGGCAAGGTGACGGCGCCGACCTTCGACGTCGAGACCGATCTGACCTATGACGTGCTGCGTCGTATTCTGCCGACGGACGGCCTGGACATGCCGCAGCTTGATGCCGACCGCCTGGTGTTCGACAACTCCCAGCCGGGCGACTACGAGCTCATTTCGCTCGCGAACTTTACTTTTGGCGAGCAGGCGTTTGAGGCCAACGCTTCGCTGGATGCCGAGGGCAGGCTTGTTCGCGGCGATGTCGATGTCGCCGATAGTGCTGCGCACTCAACTGTGCCCGGTCCTGCCGACCCCAAGCCCGATTCGTTTGAGCTTGTGTATCCCCAGGCAGTGGGCGTGCGCATGGGCACCTGTCCGTTCCCGGCGCGTGACTCGTATAGCTACTCGTCAATCGCCGCGGCGCTCCATGCCGAGACGGAAGACCGTGCCGCCGAGGCTCGTGTTCCCATGGACGAGTCCGGCGATGATGCAGAGTCGGATGGCTCGGAAATAACCGATGCAGACGTGGCCGCTGTCGAGCCCGCCGGCAACCCCATGGCGCTGGGCTCGGCGTTCCATGCCGCCTGCCAGTGGCTGATCGAGATGGGTTCCGATGCGCTGCCCGCTGAGCGTGCCGATGCTCTGGCGCGCCTGTGGCGCCTGACGCCGGAGCAGCGCGAACGCTTCGACGTTGCCCTGAACCGCTGGCTCAAGTCGGCTGTTCGTGCCGATCTGCTCGCGTGGCCGTGCGTTCGCGCCGAGGTGCCGTTCTTTTCGCTGGGCTGCGAGGACGAGGACATCGCTCGCTACGGTGCCTATGCCGAGGGCGCCATCGATGCACTGGCCACCGACCCGGCCGATCCGTCGCGCGCCCTGGTCATTGATTACAAGACGGGCGGCACGCCGGACGAGACGCCGGACCAGCTGCTCGAGAAGCACGCCCTGCAGGCGCGCGTTTACGCCGACGTGTTGCACAAGGCGGGCTTTGAGGCCGTGACCGTCAAGTTCGTCCGCGTGGAGCAGCCGGATCCGACCCTCTTCGTCGAACCCGCCGAACCTCAAGTGGTCACCTACAACTTCTAGCCCTCAGATAACTTGCGGTGGAATACGGACTGTTTTGGCCAAAAAAGCCGCCAAACAGTCCGTATTTCACCGCAACTGCAAGAGGAGCCGTGTGGGTTTGGCTAGGTTCGGGTGCCGTCCGCGCCGTGCGGTAAAATCGTTCAGTCAGAACACGAACCCGCATCGGAGCTCATCACATGGCATTCGTCCATCTGCACAACCACACTGTCTTTTCCATGCTCGACGGCGCAACCCGTATCCAGGATATGGTCAACCGTGCCGTTGAGCTGGGCATGCCCGCCGTGGCCATTACCGACCACGGCTACATGTATGGCGTGCCCGACCTGGCGCTGGCCTGCGACGCCGTCAACCACAACACGCCCGAGTACAAAACCTGGAGCCACGACAAGGCCTTCTTGGAAAAGGACCGTCGTGACGAGCTGGTGGAGCCCGATCCCGAGGAAAACCCGCGCGAGCATGCCCAGTATGTGAAGGACATGGCCATGTGGGACGAGAAGGGCAATATCGACGAGCTCAAGCCGCCCCTGGTCATCAAACCCATCTTTGGCTGCGAGGTCTACTTTACGCCGGACGAGACCCTTGCCCGCGACCACAAGCCCGAGCTCTACCACATGATCCTTCTGGCCAAGGACCAGGAGGGCTATGTCAACCTGATGCAGACGGTTTCCGAGGCCGCCGTGCAGGGCTTTTACTACAAGCCGCGCGTGACGCTCGACAACCTGCGTCGCCATGCCAAGGGCATGATTTGCACGAGCGCCTGCATTGCGGGCATCATCCCCAAATACATCGACCGCGGCGACATGGAAGGCGCCATCAAGTGGGCCGAAACCTTCCGCGACACCTTCGATCCCGGCGACTTCTATATCGAGATTCAGGAACACGGCATTACCACCGATAATGGCCTGACCGACGAGCAGATGGACCGTACGCTCATCGACATCGCCAAACAGGTGGGCGTCAAGGTCATCGCTACCAACGACTTTCACTACCTGCGCCGCGAGGATGCGCCCGTGCAGGACGTCATCATGTGCATCGGCATGAACGCCAAGGTCGACGACCCCAACCGCATGCGCATGACCGGCTCGGAGTTTTATATGAAGACCGAGGAGGAGATGCGGGCGATGTTCCCGTATTGCCCCGAGGCCTGTGACAACACGCTCGAGATTGCCGACAAGTGCTACGTGGAACTGGACTGGGACTCCATCATCCTGCCGCGCTTCCCGTTGCTCGATCCCGGCGAGACGCACGAGAGCCAGTTCCGCCGCGAGTGCGAGAAAGGCCTGCGCCAGCACTACGGTGACGACTGGGCCACGCGCGAGATCGGCGGCGTCAACATCAAAGAGCGCTTTGAGTACGAATACAAGGTCATCTGCGACAAGGGCTTTGCCGCCTACTTTTTGATCGTCGCCGAGTACGTGCAATGGGCTAAGGACAACGGCATCGGCGTCGGCCCCGGCCGTGGCTCGGCCGCCGGCGCTATCGTCGCCTACGCCATGAACATCACCGCGTTCGACCCGCTCGAGAACGGCCTGATGTTCGAGAGGTTCCTGTCCCCGCAGCGTACCGAGATGCCCGATATCGATATGGACTTCGACGATGAGCGGCGCCTCGAGGTCGTGGAGCACGTTCGCCAGCTCTACGGCCCCGAGAAGGTTACCCACGTCATCACCTACTCGACCATTAAGGCCAAGCAGGCCATCAACGACGCCGCGCGCGTCCTGGACTACCCGGTCTACATGGGCCAGCGCCTGTCCAAGATGGTCTCGAGCGACCCCAAGGTCAAGCTCAAGCAGGTGCTCGAAAAGCAACCCGGCAAAGAGGATCTGTTTAACCCCGACTTTGCCGAGGCCTATAAAAAGGACGACGACGCTCGCCGCATCATCGACACGGCGCTCTCGATCGAGGGCCTCACCCGTGGCGAGGGCGTGCACGCGTGCGCCGTTCTGATCTGCCGCGACCCCGTCAACGAGCACGTGCCCACCAAGCTCGACACCAAGGGCGGCGTCGAGATTACCCAGTACGAGGGCCATACCGTCGCCGACATGGGCCTGCTCAAGATGGACTTCCTTGGCCTGCGCACGCTGACGGTTATCTCCAAGGCCAAGGCAAACATCAAAAAGAACTTCGGCATCGACATCAAAGAGGAAGAGATTCCCTTTGACGATCCCGAGATCTTTAAGCTCATGGGCTCCGGCCACACCGCCGGCGTCTTCCAGGTCGAGTCCGCCGGCATGACGGCCACGATCAAGAACATGAAACCCACCGAATACAAGCACGTCGTGGCATTGATCGCTCTGTACCGCCCGGGCCCGCTGGGCGCCGGCATGGTTTCGTCCTACATCAACCGTATGAACGGCAAGGAGCCGGCCGTCTCCTACGACGACCGCTTGGACGACATCCTGGGCGAAACCTACGGCACCATGGTCTACCAGGAGCAGGTTATGCTCATCTCCGTCGAGATGTGCGGCTTCTCCAAGGGCGAGTCGGACTCGCGTATCCGTAAGCCCGTGGCTAAGAAGAAGATCAAGCTGCTCACGTCGACGGTGCTGCACTGGGAGGATGGCTCGGACGAGACCACCTACGACCACTGGATGAACGGCGCCATCAAGAACAACTACACGCGCGAAGTCGCCCAGAAGATTTGGGACGATGTTCTTGAGTTCGCGTCCTACGCCTTTAACAAGTCGCATTCCGCCGGCTACGCCATTCTGGTTATGCAGACGGCATGGCTCAAGGCGCATTATCCGCACGAGTACATGGCGGCCGTCCTGACGTCCTATACGGGCAAAACCGACAAGATCGTGCACTACGTCTCGGCGTGCCGTCACGACGGTATCCCCGTGCTGTCGCCAGATGTCAACGAGTCCGGCACCGAGTTCACGGCTACCAAGGAAGGCGTGCGCTTTGGTCTGGCTGGCATCCGCGGCGTGGGCACCGGCGTGGCGCAGGCGATTATCGCCGAGCGCGAGGCGGGCGGCCCGTTTAAGACGCTGCACGACTTTGTCGATCGCGTGGACTCGAGCCAGGCCAACCGTCGCGTGATCGAATCGCTGATCAAGGCAGGTGCCTTCGACTCCACGGGCTATCCGCGCCGTCAGATGATGCATTTTGTGGACAAGAACAATCCCGAGAACATCATCGATGCCGCAGTGAAGCGCCAGAAGGACCGCGCGAGCGGCCAGACCTCGTTCTTCGATATGTTCGGCGACGTTGAGGGTTCGGGCTTCGAGGTGAGCGTGCCCGACCCGGACGGCCAGGAGTGGGACCGCCACCTTAAACTGAGCCAGGAGAAGGAGGTTCTGGGCATTTACGTCTCGGACCACCCTCTGCGCCCGTTTGAGTATGCTCTCAGCAAAGCGCGCGACTTCTCGTTCTCGCAGATCGACACCGGCTACGAAGTTCAGAACCCCACGGGCGGCACTATCAACCAGGAGATTCCCGAGGGCAAGGCGCTGTGGTGGGCCGGCATGGTCTCGAGCGTGTCCAAGCGCGTGACCAAAAACGGCGACCCCATGGGCATCGTGCAGCTCGAGGACATGGAAGGCGAGGCCACGGTCGTGGTGTTCCCCAAGACCTACAAGGAGGCCGAGGGGTATCTGTACGGCGAGGTCGATCCCGAGACCGGCGCGCAACTGTCCGACGCCTTTGTGCGCATTAAGGGCAAGCTCGAGCGCTCGGACCGCGGCGACCAGATCATCGCGCAGGAGATCGTGCCGCTTGAGCTCAACGAGGCGAATAACAAGCCCAAGGTGTTTGAGGTCATGGTGCCCAACAGCCGCTTTAGCCAGGGTAATATGGCGCGCCTGGCCACGGTGCTCACCACCAACCCGGGTGGCGACCGCGTGGAGATCTTTATCGAGCAGGTAGACGGGCGCGTGCTGCGTGCCGAGGTACCGGCCAAGGTCAACGCACGCTCGATCCCGCTGCTGGCCGAGGCCAAGGCCATTGTGGGTAACCAGGGTCGCGTGACGGTTATCTAAGCTACCCCGGGTGAGATTGGAGGAAGTGATGGCGCAGGGGACGTTTGTGCAGGCGCTCCGGAAAGAGGCGGCGCTGAGCGGCACCTTTATGAAGGGTCGCTCGCTCATGCTCAACGGCGCCGTGCTGTCGATTGAGGACAGCGGCTCACGCTTCTCCAAAAACGTGACGGTTGAGGGCTCGGTGCGCGGCTCGCGCGGCGACCTGTACAAGACGCACGTGGCGCTCGACATGGACGAGCACGAGGTGATCGACTACGACTGCGATTGCCCCGCCGCCTATCGTTACCCCGGTATGTGCAAGCACGCCATCGCCACGGCGCTGGCGTACCTGGACGCCAGCGGTGCCGAGCCCGTCGAAGGTTTGCGCACGCCGGTCCGCACGTTTGCGGCTCAGCCCAAACAGTCCGCGCGTCCCGCGCCTACAACGCCCACGGTCAACCCCAACTTTCCCTTCCCAGCACCTGTCCCCACGAGTCCCAGCCTCATGGCGGCGCTCTCCGATCTTTCGAACGCGCGCATGGATGAGCTGGCGAGCATGCGCCGCAAGCTTGCCGGTGCCGTTGGTCCCGACGCCCCCAAAGCGGCGTTGGAGCCCTCGTTGGTGCCGTACTACAATCCGCTGTTCGCCGACCGCTTTAGCTGGGCGCTCGAGTTCCGCATTCGCTGCGGTTCGGTGTCCTACGTGGTCAAGGATATCGACGGCATGGCCGATGCCTACGTGCGCGGCGGCACCTTCTCGTACGGCAAGAAGCTCACGTTTGTCCATACGCCCGAAGCCTTCGAAGATGTGTCGACAAAGCTGCTCAGCCTTGTCTTGACGACAGTTGCCTATCTCGATGACATCACAAGCTCGCGTTCGGCGTCGTACGACTTTGCCCGCAGCGGTTTTGTCGCCGAGCGTCAGTTGCCGCTGTCCGAGCATAGCATCGTATATGTGCTGGACCTGCTGCGCGGCCAGACCATCTCTTTTGAGCCCGCCTGGTCGCGGGGGACGACGACGCATCGCACCTATGACGTGGCGGTTGAGCTGTCTCCGCAAGGGGAGGACGAGGCGTCCGCTAAGCGCCCACCGCTCCTTGCCGCCAAAATCGCGCCGGCGGCTGGTGGTAGCTACGATCTGCGCCTGCCGGCCGATGCATACTGCTTTGCTTCGGGCGACGTAGCTTATCTGGTCGACACCCGCCGTGCGCGCCGCACCGATGTGGCGTTTGCCCAGCATGCGGCGCCGTTCTTATCGCGCTTGCTGCCCTGTCGCACGCCAGTCCATATCGCTGCCGACCAGGTGGGGGAGTTCTGTCGTATGGCTCTGCCCATTTTGCGCGACTATACCGACCTTACCGCGCCCGCTGCGCTCGATACCGTGGCGCCCGAGCCGAGCTTTGCTATGGCAATCGGCGTCGACGATGGGCTCGTGACCTGCAAAATTACGGTTACCTACGGCGACTGGTCGGCAGACCTCTTTAGTCTGGGCGCTCCGGGCAGCCCCTTCGAAGAGCAGCGCCCGGGCGTGCCGCCCCGCGACGAGGTGGCAGAGTTTCGCGTTATGGATACGGCGGCCCTGTATTTCGACTTTTTCGAGGGCGGTCTGGCGTTTGAGGAACGCGATGACGAGAGCTTGTTCTGCCTGCTGACCGAGGGCCTGTCTGCCCTGTCCGAGTTGGGTGAGGTTATGCTCAGCGACCGTCTGCGCCAGATTTCGGTCCGTCCCGCACCCAAGCTTTCGGTACGTGCGACCGTCAAGAGCAACCTGCTCGATGTTGAATTGGGCGCGAGCGGTCTTTCGGCGGCCGACCTTGCCATCTATCTGGACTCGTACAAGCGCCACCAGACGTTTGCGCGCCTTACGTCCGGCGACATCATTCGCCTGGACGAGGGCGCCCGCGCCGCGTTTGGCCTTGCCGAGGACCTGGGTGTCGATGCTGTCGACCTGCTCGACGGCGTGTCGCTCCCCGCGTCGAGTACCCTGTTCGTCGATAGCATGCTTGCGCGCACGCCGGCGCTTGAGGCCGATCGCGACGCTGCGTTCCGCCGTACCGTCGAGCGTCTGGACACGCTCGGCAAGATGGACTTTACGGTGCCGGTCTCGCTCAAGGCCACACTGCGCGGCTATCAGGTCGACGGCTACCAGTGGCTCGGCTCGCTCGAACACCTGGGCCTTGGCGGCATCCTGGCCGACGACATGGGCCTGGGCAAAACGCTCCAGATGATCGCGCATATCCTGGCGCGCGTGGAGGCGGGGGACACCAAGCCCACGCTCGTGGTATGCCCGGCCTCACTCGTGTACAACTGGACTGCCGAGCTGGAGCGCTTTGCGCCCTCGCTCGATGTGTGCGCCATCGTGGGCGCCAAGGCGCAGCGTCGCGTACAGATTGCCGGCGTGGCCGAGCATAACGTGGTCGTGACGTCGTATGACCTTATGCGGCGCGATATCGACGAGTACGCCGAGCAGGACTTTGCCCGTGCGGTGCTCGATGAGGCCCAGTACATTAAAAACCCGCTCACCCAGGTGGCGCGCGCCGCAAAGCGCTTGCCTGCCGGCGTGCGCTTTGCCCTGACGGGCACGCCCATCGAAAACCGCCTATCCGAGCTCTGGAGCATCTTCGACTTTTTAATGCCGGGCCTGCTCGGCACGCGTGAATCGTTTGCAAAGCGCTTCGAAAGCCCGGTCGAGCATGCCGAGGGCGACAGTGCCGCTCGCCTGCAAGCGCTCGTGTCGCCGTTTGTGCTGCGCCGTGTCAAGGAAGACGTGGTGGCCGACCTGCCCGAGAAGATCGAGGATACGGTCATGGCGCAGCTCACCGGCGAGCAGCGCAAGCTCTACCTGGCCAACCAGGACCGTATCGCCCAACAGGTGCAGCACCGCGAGTCATCCGAGTTTAAGAAAGACAAGCTCAAGGTGCTCGCCGAGCTCACCAAGCTGCGCCAGATCTGCTGCGACCCGCGTCTACACTACGAGGATTACAAGGCGGGGAGCGCCAAACTCGATACGTGCATGGAGCTCGTGCACGGCGCCCACGACGGCGGACATCGCATCCTGTTGTTCAGCCAGTTTACGGGTATGCTCGATATCATCGGTAAGCGCTTGGCCAAGGAGGACATCGTCTTCCTTAAGCTCACGGGCGCTTCGTCTAAGGAGAGCCGCGCCAAGATGGTCGCGCAGTTCCAAGCGGGCGAGGTTCCGGTCTTTTTGATTTCGCTTAAGGCGGGCGGCGTGGGCCTTAACCTGACGGCTGCCGACGTGGTCATCCACTACGACCCGTGGTGGAACGTGGCGGCGCAGGACCAAGCGACTGACCGTGCACACCGTATTGGCCAGCAACATACCGTGACCGTGTACAAGCTCATCGCCAAGGACACGATCGAGGAGCGCATTATGCAGATGCAGGAGTCCAAGCGCGATCTGGTCAACAGCGTGCTCGGCGGCGACGGCATCTCGTCGGCACTGTTCACGCGCGAGGATGTCCTGGCGCTGCTCGGCGGCGACGGGCGCTAGCCGCGCGCGGGGTGGGACTGCTGGAGTGGGCAGGACGGTCGACGCATTTTGGCCCGACCGCTTGCCTGATCCGTTATGTGTTCATTTGCAATGCCGTGGATGGTTTGTCTGCCTTTGGGCATAAGAACCATCAAGAACATTGGCACATCAGCAAAGGAGAACATCATGGCGAAATTCTTTAAGGACCCCGACGGTAAGCTCATCGCTGCCCTTGGCGACGGCGTTGCGACTCCTGCCGGTTGCACGGAGCTGACCGCAAACACTGAGGACGCGGCGCATGAGAAGCACGTGCCTGTTGTCGAGACCGAGCGCGACGGTCACGTGATTCGCGCCCGCGTTGGCTCGGTCGAGCACCCCAGCCTGCCCGAGCACTACATTGAGTGGATCGCCCTTGAGGCCGAGGGCCGCTTAGAGGTCCATTACCTTGAGCCCGGCATGAAACCCGCGACGTTTTTCGCGGGCGGCTCCAAGACCGGTACCGTCTATGCCTACTGCAACCTGCACGGGCTGTGGTCCGCGACATTCTAGGAGCGCGCCCCCGCTCGGGGTATCATAGCTAGCATATGCACATGCAAGCGCCGGCTGCATTATGCGGTCGGCGCTTTTACTACGATTTCGATGGTTTACGACGGAAAGGGCTGAGCCATGAAGCTCGCGCTTGCACAGATTGATATGCGCCTTGGGGATGTTGAGGGCATTTGCGGCCGCATCGAGGACCAGGCTCGTCTGGCCCACGAGCGCGGGGCGCGCGTGCTGTGCGTTCCGGCTCCGCTCTTTATGGGCGCCATGCCCGGTGGCCTGGTGGGCGCTGCCGACTTTGAGCACGACGTGCTTGCCGGTTTGACTGGTGTCGCCGAGCGTATCCAGGAGCTTGACATGATCTGCATCGTGCCCGCGGCGGTTTCGTTTGAGGGCCAACCGCTGCTCGACTACATGATGCTCAAGGACGGTCATGTGGTGCCGGCGCGTTCGAGCATTGCCCTGCAGCGTGGCGGGAACAACGACACGCGTTGGGCGCCGCCGGTGTTCGACGTGGACGGCGTGCGCATCGCCGTGATTTTTGACTTGGACCGCGAGCTCGAGATGTTGCCGACCGGCGTCGACCTCATCGCGTATTTCCAATTCAACGCGTTTGACATGACCGACCGCGAGACTGCCGCCATTGCCGCCGTTCGCAGCGGCGCCTACCGCAAGATCGCATCCAAGCGCAGCGTGTGGTTTGCCTGCATGGCGCCGGTCGGTGCCTATGACGAGTCGGTGTATACCGGCGGTTCGTTTGTGCTCGACGACTGCGGTCGCGTGGTGGCCCAGGCGCCGTGTTTTGAGGAGAGCCTGCTGGTTCAGGAGATTCAGCGCGGCGTGATGCTCGATGCCCTGGAAGATCACGAACTGCCCGAGTTCCGTTCCGAGGAGTGGTTGTGGCAGGCGCTGGTGCTCGCCGTGCGCGACAACGCCCGAGCCCACGGTGCGTCGCGTGCTGTGGTGGCACTCGAAGGTGACTTGCCGTCGTCCCTGCTGGCGGCGCTGGCCGTCGACGCTCTGGGCCCGCGCAATGTGATTGGCCTGGTGCTGGGGCGCAACCGTATCTTTACGCCGGCGCAGGAAGAAGCCGAGGCTGCCCGCTGTGCCGCCGTCCGCGCCATCGCCGAGCGTCTGCACATTCGCACCGTCGAGCGCGATGCACCGGATGCGGCGCGCGTGCTCGATCGCGACGTGTCGGCGGGCGATGCCGAGCGCCTGCGCTCGCGCACGCTGGGCCTGATGCTGGAGGATACGGCGCTCGAGCTGGGTGCGATGGCGCTGAGCCCGCTGTCCAAAACCGAGTACGCGCTGGCGGCGCCGGCGCTTTGCGGCGGCTACCAGGGCGACTTTGCGCCCTTTGGCGATGTGTACCTGTCGACGCTTGAGTTTGTGGCGCGTGTGCGCAACCGCACGTCTGCCGTGGTGCCCCAAGAGCTCGTGACGCTCAACGCAGTGGAAGATTGTATGGAGCGCGTGCTGGCGCAGGCGCTCTCGACGCTCGACGGTCCGGTCGATATGCTCGACCGTGCGGCACAGCTGCTCGGCGGGCTTGAGCCGGGTGAGGTCGATGGCGCGCTCGAGGCGCACGTGGACCGCAATCGATCTTTCGACGACATCCCGATGGCCGCTGGCAAGCCTGAGGCCTGCTCGCTGCTGCTGATGCTCGTTCGACAGGGTGAGGCTGCCCGCCGCATGTTGCCGATGGCGCCGATCGTCTCGGCCCGTTCGTTTGCCGAGCGTGCCTGGCCGTATATGCTCGCGTGGTCCGACCTGGGGCTTAACGGCAAGGAGCGTATGACGGTCGATTCGCTGGCGCGCGCCGAGGTGCGCCGTTTTGCTGACGAGGATACGAGCGAGCGCGTGCGAAACGAGATGATGGGCGTGCTGGGCGAGCTACTGGGTATTTCGCCCGAGCAAATGGAGGAGCTGCGCTCTGAGGACGGTCAGCGTCGTTTACACGAGGGAATGAAAAAGTTCGAGGGCGAGGTTCAGGACGCCATCGATAAGATGATGGGCGGCCAGGGTGGCCCGCAGGGTGGGCCCCAGGGTGGCCCGATGCCGCATCCGCCGGTTGATCCCCGACAATTTCCGTTCTTCTCTCAGAACTAGGTCGCTGCGCGCCCGCCAGAGCGGCAATCTGCCTTTCAATCGTCGGACATGACCGCCAGGTCAATGCCCTCCTCTTTCAAGGCACCTTGCTCGCTCTGGCGGGCGCTCGCTTGCGTATACTCAACCTACAATTCGATCTCGGCTGACTTATAGGGCTAGCGTTGTGTTATTCTAGAACAGACGTTCGTGAATGATGCGCGGGGCCTTGTCTTGCGCTGTGCTTGTGGCGAGGGGAGGTCGGCTTGGTTATCTTGGGCATTGACCCCGGTTTGGCTCATACGGGTTGGGGGATTATCGAGGAGCGGCGTGGCGAGGTTCGCTGCCGTGCCTATGGCTGCATCGAGACCAGTGCCGGAAGTCCGCTCGCGGTGCGCCTGTCGCATATCGCCCATGACCTTAAGGATGTCGTTGAGCGTTATCGACCCGACACGGCTGCTGTCGAGAGCATCTACTTTGGCGCCAACGTTCGTTCGGCCATCCCCACGGCGCATGCCCGCGGTGCTGCACTCGTCGCACTTTCGGAATGCGCGCTCGAGATTGGCGAGTACACGCCCATGCAGATCAAACAGGCTGTGGTGGGCACTGGCGCCGCGGACAAGCGGCAGGTCGCCTACATGGTACGCACACTCACACAGCTCGATCACGACCCGCATCCCGACCATGCCGCCGATGCCCTGGCCTGCGCCATCTGCCACGTAAACCTCAGCCGCACCCGCGCCCTCACCGGTGGCGAGTTCTATCAACAGAGAGGAACCGGATACTGATGATTTCCCAGCTCCACGGAACGCTTGTCGAGGCCACGATGAGCTCTGCTGTCGTCGATGTGTCGGGCGTTGGCTTTGAGCTCGGCATCTCGGGCAGCACTGCGGCCACGTTGCCGACGCCCGGTGGCGAGGTCTGCCTCTACACGCGCATGCAGGTGCGCGAGGACGCCATGACACTTTTCGGTTTTTCCTCAAAGGATGAGCGCATGATGTTCGACCGGCTCGTGTCCGTTTCGGGCGTTGGCCCGCGCCTGGCGCTTGCCGTGCTTTCCACCTATACCGTGGGGCAGCTGTATTCGCTGGTGATGGCCGAGGACGACAAGGGCATGGCCAAGGTACCCGGTGTGGGCAAAAAGACAGCTCAGCGCCTGATCCTGGAACTCAAGAGCACCTTTGCCAAGGATAAGGGCTTTGTGCCGGTCGACGTGATTCCCGGACAGGTTGCGATGCCCGTGCCCGCTGCCGCTCCCTCGGTGATCGATGATGCCCGTGCGGCGCTCCTTTCCATGGGCTTTAGCCCGCAGGAGACCGATGTTGCCCTGAGCGGGTATGATGGGCAGAATATGCGTGTCGAGGATCTGCTCGGCGCGGCGCTTAAGCGACTCGGAATGGATGCGTGATGTGGGAAGCCGATGACTCTCAGGACTTGTGGGCGACGCCCGGTAACTCGCCGGCGGCATCCATGGCGCACGGCGAGCGCATGGTGGGCTCGGAGCTGACGGCCGAGGATCTCGATGTCGACCGCACTTTGCGCCCTCAGCGCCTGGACGATTACTGCGGCCAGGAGCACATCAAGCAGAGCCTGCGCGTGTTGATCGAAGCGGCGCAGAGCCGTGGCGAGACGCTCGACCACGTGATCTTCTCGGGTCCTCCGGGCCTGGGCAAGACCACGCTGGCCACCGTTATCGCCAACGAGCTGGGCGCTCAGATCAAGACCACGAGTGGCCCTGCCATCGCGCGCACGGGCGACCTGGCGGCCATCCTTACTAACTTGCAGCCGGGCGATGTGCTGTTTATCGACGAGATCCACCGCCTCAACCGTTCGGTCGAGGAGGTCCTGTACCCCGCGATGGAGGACTTTGCCCTCGATATCGTGATTGGCAAGGGTCCGGCGGCGCGCTCGATTCGCCTGGATATCCCCAAGTTTACGCTGGTGGCGGCAACGACCCGCTCAGGCATGTTGACCGGCCCGTTGCGCGACCGCTTTGGCATTTCATATCGCCTGGATTACTACACGGTCGAGGAGCTCGCGCAGATTGTGACGCGCTCGGCGACTATCCTGGGCGTGACGATCGACCATCCCAGTGCACTCGAGATCGGCTCGCGTTCGCGCGGCACGCCACGTCTTGCCAACCGTCTGCTCAAGCGCGTGCGCGATTACGCACAGGTGCGCGGCAACGGCCCCATCGAGCTCGATATCTGTCGCCAGGCGCTCGAGTTCTTCGAGATCGACGAGCTCGGTCTGGACTGGATGGATATTCGCATTTTGGAGACGCTCGCCAAGACGTTCTCCGGTCGCGCCGTGGGACTTACGACCCTTGCCAGCGCGGTGGGCGAGGACCCGGGCACGCTCGAGGATGTCTATGAGCCCTATTTGCTGCAGTGCGGATTGATGATTCGTACGCCGCAGGGCCGTCAGGCAACCCTCCGCACCTTTGAGCACCTGGGGATTGAACCTACCGTTTAGGGCGTTTTGTTTTGGCGGGCTGTTGGACTATCGCTGGGCATCGGGTAAACATATCGCCGTTCATCGGTTATGGGCGTTTTACTATTGCGCGCCCGTGCTATGCTGAATTGGTCTTTTTCTCATTCGGTAACGAAAGGACCGCCCATGCCTACTGACATCGAAATCGCACGTTCTGTCACGCCGCTGCCTATTACCGAGGTGGCCAAGAACGCCGGCGTCGACGTTAAGCACCTTATTCCGTACGGCTTCGACAAGGCTAAGGTCGACTATTCACTGCTCAACGAGCCGACTGATCACCAGGCCAAGCTCGTCCTCGTGACCGCTATCAACCCAACGCCCGCGGGCGAGGGCAAGACCACCACGACCATCGGTCTGGCCGATGGCCTGCGTCGTCGCGGTATCAAGAGCGCCGTGGCCCTGCGCGAGCCTTCGCTCGGCCCCGTCTTTGGCGTTAAGGGCGGTGCTGCCGGCGGCGGCTGGGCTCAGGTCATCCCCATGGAGGATATCAACCTGCACTTTACCGGTGACTTCCATGCTATTGGTGCCGCCAACAACCTGCTGGCCGCCATGCTCGACAACCATATTCAGCAGGGCAATCAGCTCGGTATTGACGTTAAGCGCATCACCTGGAAGCGCGTTGTCGACATGAACGACCGTCAGCTGCGCCATGTTATCGATGGCATTGGCGGTAAGGCCCAAGGTGTGCCGCGCGAGGACGGCTTCGACATCACCGTTGCCTCCGAGGTCATGGCAATTCTGTGCCTGTCTACGAGCATCAGCGACCTCAAGGAACGCTTGGGCGAGATTGTCGTCGGCTATAGCTTTGCCGGCGAGCCCGTCCGTGCCCGCGACCTTAAGGCCCAGGGTGCCATGGCTGCCCTGCTCAAGGATGCGCTCAAACCCAACCTGGTTCAGACACTCGAGGGCACGCCCGCGTTTGTCCACGGCGGTCCCTTCGCCAACATTGCCCACGGCTGCAACTCTATCATGGCCACGCGTATGGCTATGCGCTTTGGCGATGTTGCCATTACCGAGGCCGGCTTTGGCGCCGACCTGGGTGCCGAGAAGTTCCTCGATATCAAGTGCCGCATGACGGGCGTTCGCCCCAGCGCCGTCGTGGTCGTCGCGACCGCTCGTGCGCTGAAGTACAACGGTGGCGTCGCCAAGGCCGACCTCAACGAGGAGAACCTCGAGGCACTCAAGGCTGGCATGCCCAACCTGCTGCGTCACGTCGACAACATCCAGAACGTTTATGGTCTGCCCTGCGTAGTCGCCATCAACCGTTTCCCGACGGACACCGAGGCTGAGCTTGCGCTCATCGAGTCCGAGTGTCAGAAGCTCGGCGTCAACGTTAAGCTTTCCGAGGTCTGGGCCAAGGGCGGCGAGGGCGCGCTCGACCTGGCCGATGAGGTCATGCGTCTGATTGAGCAGCCGAGCGAGCTCAAGTTTGCCTACGAGGACGGCGCCGATGTTGCCGATGCCCTCGAGGCCGTCGCCACCAAGGTTTACCGTGCCGACGGCGTCGACTTTACGCCGGCTGCCAAGCGTCAGCTCGCCGAGCTGCGCGAGAACGGCTTTGGCAACCTGCCGGTGTGCGTCGCCAAGACGCAGTACAGCTTTAGCGACAACGCCAAGGCCCTGGGCGCTCCCGAGAACTTCCGCATCACGGTGCGTGAGCTCAAGGTTTCCGCCGGTGCCCACTTTGTGGTCGCACTGACTGGCAGCGTTCTGACCATGCCGGGCCTGCCCAAGGTCCCCGCGGCCGAGAACATCGACGTCGACAACGACGGCAACATCACCGGCCTGTTCTAAGCCTGCTGTCCATAGCTGCTAGCCCGCCCCGCCGCGCCCACAAGGCACGGCGGGGCTTTTTGATCCTTAGGCCCGCGCATGTCTTGTAGATACCGACGGACTCTGCCCATCATAGGCTTTTGCGCGGGTAGAATGCATGGATAACTTGAGGCTCACGCGCGACGGAAAGGAATCGTTGCATGGATCAGGACAAGACAACCGTGATGGGCGGCTACGGTTCCGCGCAGGCTGGCGATAGCGCCGATGCGACCCGCGTTGTTCCCAACCCCGGTTATACCGACCCCGCCGCGACGCAGCCTTCTGCCGAGCCCACCCGGGTTATGGGCTATGGCGACACACCACGGGATCCGTTTGATTATGCACCGCAGGACCCGTACGGCAATGCGGCGCCGGACCCGTATGACAATGCGGCGGCAGGCGCTTATAACAACCTGCCGCAAAATCCCATTCCGCAGCCTCAGCAGACGACGTATATGCCGCGCACGGCACAGGTCCAGCCTCGATATGAGTCGCGCGATCCGTATGCGCGCCAACCTTATCGCGACTATCCCAAATCGATTCCGCAGTATGGTGAGGACGAGGAAGAGGCGCCGTCGCGTTCGTCGAGTGTGATCAAGAAAATCCTGATTGTGTTGGCGATCTTCTTTGCCCTCTCGATTGTGTTCGCCATTGTGTCGGGCATGCTCAACAAGCGGGGAGCTGCAACCAGCACGACGGCCGAGCAGACAGAGGTCGACCAGACAGGTACAGTAGAGCTGGGCGATATCCCGGGACAGTATTGGTCCAACGCCAAAAAGATTCTCAAGTCGCGCGGGGCCGATCTTTCGAATGCCGTGATTTTGACCGACGACGGCTCGACGCCCGTCGTCGATGCCAACTGGGTTGTTACTTCTGCCTACTACAACGCTGACGGCAACTTGGAGGTCCAGCTTACGCGCAAGGACGGCTCGTCGGGCAATGCGTCCGGCGATCAAGGCGCTACGGACAGCTCGAGCTCCAACATGCTAGAGGACCTGAGCAACAAGGCACAGGAGCTGGGAGATAAGGCGCAAGAGCTGGGCGATACCGCGCAGAACTTGGGCGATATGGCAACGAACGCCTGGGATGCCCTGCAAAACGGCATTTCGGGCGCGCAGGGGAACTAGCGGTCGAGCGGCTAGAGCCTTAGCAGTGCAAACAAAAACGGGACGCAGGATCGCGTGACCGGGCGCATAGGTGCGTTGGTCGGCGGTCCTGCGTCCCGTTTTGCTGTCGATTACAGCTGCTCTGCCGGACGCTCGGGCGAGCTAAAGCCCGAGTCAAACGTGACGACGCATGATGCATCGGGCCTGCGCTCGTGTACGATGCGCGTGACGAGTTCCAGTAGCTCCTCGTCGGATATGTCAAAGCCGTCGGGACGCACCAGGTCAAATGACACAAAGCCATTGTGTTCGTGCAGGTCGTGGATGGAAAGCGTGGGGTCGATCTGTGCTACGCCGCGCTTGACCCAGCCGCGCAGGTCGTCACCGGTTGTTGCGATGGGGTCGCAATGTAGCGTGATATCGATGCCCATCTGGCGTTTGATATCGTGTTCGATGGCGTCCAGAATCTCGTGGTGCTCAAAGGCATCGCCCTCGCCGGGCATTTCCACGTGTGCGCTGGCAAACTGGCGGCCGGGGCCGTAGTCGTGCACCATGAGGTCGTGCGTGCCCAGGACCTGGGGGTACGACATGATCCTGTCGCGGATTTCCTGGACGAGCTTGGGGTCGGGCGCTTGTCCCAGCAGTGGGCTGATGGCGTCGCGCACCAGGCCCATGCCGCTGATGCAAATGAAGATGCCCACGCCCAGGCCCGCCCAGCCGTCGAGATCAAAGCCTGTCGTTTGCGAAATAAGCGCCGCCGCCAAGACCGAGCCCGAGGCGATGACATCGTTTTTGGAGTCCTGCGCCGTGGCGATGAGCGTCTCCGAGTCGATGCGGTTGCCCAGCGTGCGGTTGAACGCGGCCATCCAGAGCTTAACGAGCATGGACGTAGCCAGTGCCGCAAGGGAAACGAGCGTGTAAGCGGTGGGGGAGGGCTTGATGATCTTGGTAACGGACTCGAGCACCAGGTTGATGCCGACGGCGCAAACCAGGACGGCGACAAACAGACCGGCCAGGTACTCGTAGCGGCCGTGGCCGTAAGGGTGGCCCTCGTCCGCCGGGCGACTGGCAAGGCGGAATCCGAGCAGGCTCACAATGTTGCTCGAGGCGTCGGAGAGGTTGTTGAAGGCGTCGGCGACAAGCGAGACAGAGCCGGCGAGCAGGCCCGCGATGCCCTTGGCCAGGCACAGCGTGATATTGAGGCCGATGCAGATGAGGCTTGCGGCAAAGCCCGCGTTGGTGCGACAAGTTGTATCGACCGGCTCGTCCTCACTGCCGGGAACAAGCGTATGTACCAGCCGATTTACAAATAGCATGGCAATCGTCCTCACAATCATGGTTAAGGGGATAGTGTAGCTCGCATGGGCGCACCGTGTGCCGATGCTCAGAAAATGCAGCAATGGTCTGCTGGAGCTAACGAGCGGCCCTTCTTGTCCGACCTGGTGCTCCATTTTGGGCCACATGGGTATGGGCATGTGCTTACCTGCCCGACATACTTAATGTCGACAGCCCCTGTGCAAAGGAGGACGTATCCATGGACGAGATGTTTGCCATTAAATGTCAAAACTGCGGCGGCCCTATGTACTCGCACCAGGCTAAGCGCAGCTTTGAGTGCGCCTATTGCGGCACGGTGGTTCCGTGGCAGGCGGACGCCGGAGAGCCCAAGAGCGCTTTGGGTATTCGCCATACGCCGTTGACGGTGGTGGATGGACTGCTCAAACTCACGCATGTGTCGCAACTCGAGCGCCCGCAGGACCCGGACTGGTATTTCTTCAATGCGCACTGGCGCAATCAGTCGGTCCTGGAACATCTGCTGTGGGAGGATCGCGGCACGGCGCAGGAGTTCCAAGAGGCCACGCATGTGAGCATTCCTTGCCCCTTCTGCGGAGCGTCCTTTGAGGGCGAGTCAACGCAGCGTGTGTTTGAGTGCCCGTCCTGCGGCAATAAGATCGGCATTGCGGACCTGCTCAAGCCGGGGACGTTTAGCAAGCGCCTGACCATGGGCGTTGGTGCGGAGTATGTGCCCGAGCAGGGTATTCCCTGCGAAATCTCGCCGCAGCAGGCACGTGCCAACGCGCTGCAGCTGGTGCGCCAGTATCCGGATGCCTTTGCCGGGCACGACGTGGAAGACGCGATCCAAAACGACATGATGCTCTTCTATTTCCCCATGGCGCTGGCGGACTTGCGCATGATGGCGAGCTTCCCGGGCAAGGGCCTGAGCAAGGAGGCCTTGGTGTACTACGAGGTGCTCGACTGGGCATACCCCAGGGCAAACTACCTGGACGTTCGCCTCATGGGCATTTTGGAGCCGTGGGACTTTGCCAAGGTCGGTCCGTTCGATCCCGCCATGCAGGAAGGTGACTTTCGCGTCGTCTCAGTCGATGCGTCTACCAAGGACCAGGTGGTCATTGATAAGTTGGCGCTCGACGTTGCGGGCAACGACGCCGAGGCTGTACTGGGGCTCAATAAAAAGAGCATTCGCATGTGGGCGCGCAAGGCCCGCAAACATAAGGACGGCCTGGTGATGGTGCCGGTCTACTTTGTCGATCGTCCGGCGACAGACGGCCGCGATGGCGAGCAGGTGCGCATTGCCGTAAACGGCCAGACGGGCCGCGCGGCCGCGGTGGTGTTTAGCGACAAGCGCGAAACGCATATCGTGGCGCCGCTCAGCCCGAGCCTGCATCTGTCCGGTGAGAGCACCGTGCACGCCACGCCCGTCGAGGTCAAATACGTTAAATCGCCCTTCCTGTACCAGATCGTGCGCCGTGGAGGCGGCGAGCAACCGCGCCAGGTTGCAGCCGCCGTCGAGGGCTCCTACCGAGAGGAGAAGCCCAAACGCCGCGGTCTGCTGGGTGCGCTATTTGGGAAGTAGGGGAGTAGCACCGGTTGTTGCCGTAAGGTGATGGCCGGGGGTGCGGGGCAGCTCTCAGGAGTGCGGGCTGCCGTCTGATTGTTTGAGGGTGCCAGATGTAAATAAACAGTGGAGCGGCTGCAAAAGAGCCTCCTCACTGGGTAAAATCAGGTTGTGCCGCGGAACCCGCTCCTCAGCTAGTCACACTTCGGAAGCGCGGGCAACGCAGGTATTATCGTCTAAAGGGCCGGCTGCAACCGGCCCTTTTCTGTGGCAGCCAATGGACCCACATCAGACGAAGGCCGCGTCTTTGCCTGTCAGGTCACGCTCGCCAGCCACGGCTAGAATGTCGTTGCCGGCGTCCATGAACGGTATTGTTTCGTAGCGTGCGTCGCAACCGCGAGTGCGCCTGCGACGGCTGCGGTGGCTTCGGTCGCAACGTGCTGCTACCCTTGCGTTTCGCCATTGGTCGCTTCGTTGATGGCGCGGTACTCGGCGCTTAGTTCGCGCGCCAGCTCCTCCTTGCTTGGAAGATACGGCAGATATTTGGCGGCAAACACTTGGTCGTTGTCTTTGGGCAGCGTGTATTCGACAATCGAATTGCTTTTGTCTGCGCAGAGAACAATGCCTATGGGCGGGTTGTCGCCTTCATTCATGAGCTCGCGCGTGTAGTAGTTCACGTACATTTGCATCTGGCCCAAGTCCTGATGCGTGAGATCATCAGTCTTAAGGTCGATGAGAACGAAACAGCGCATCAGATAGTTGTAAAACACGAGGTCAATATAGAAGTGGCGCCCATCGAAGGTGATACGCTTTTGGCGCGCCTCAAAAGCGAAGCCGCGGCCAAGCTCTAGCAGAAACTTCTGGAGATGTGTGATGAGTGCCTGCTCTAGATCGCTCTCGCGAAACGCAGTATCGTCCGAGAAGCCTAAAAACTCCAGTACATATGGATCGCGAATGATGTCCTCGGGTCGACGAGCCGGGGCACTCTTTTGGATTTCCTGAGCGACGGTCTCTTTGTCCTTGCTGGCGAGTAGACGCTCGCGGAACATGGTGTTGATTTGGCGCTCGAGCTGGCGCGTGCTCCAGCGAGAGTCGGCGCATTCGTTCATGTACCAAGTGCGAGCTTCGGGGTCGGGAATGCGCATCAGCCTGCGGTAATGTGTCCAACTCAATTCGCTACGCAGTGCGTCGCGAATTGGAAACGCAAGGAAGAACTGGCGCATATTACGAAGGTTTGCGATACCAAAGCCTTTTCCGTAATCGGCGGTAAGCCTTTTGGAGAGGCCTTCAATCAATGCATCGCCGTACTTGGCACGCTCCTCGCCGCCTTGTTCCTCAAGAATGCTCTTGCCAATCTCCCAATATGCCTCAACCATCGCAAAGTTAACGGCGGTATAGGCCTTGTCGCGAGCGGCGTTGAGAATCGAGGAAACCTGCTTGTAAAAACCTTCGGGCACAATTGCCATTTCTCCGCGGTTTACCAGTTCACCCATCACTGTCGCCAGCCTTCCTCTTGAGAAGTGCATCTATATTGCATTTAGTTTAAAGCCTCGCGCGGACACGAATCGCGATGCCTTCCGGGCGCCTTCGCGTGGCAGTTTGGGACGGCTAAAATGTGACCATAGAGGCAGTTTTAGCGAACCCCACGGGAGTGACGCGCATGGACAACAACACCTTGCTGTTTCAGGACAAAGGTTCGGGCAGGTTTAAAGACGTCAAGATCTACCCTAACCGTATCGAGGTGCTCAAGAAGGGCGTTTTTGGTGGCAAGCATACCGAGATCGTTTACCTTAAGGACATCACGGGTGTCAACAGAATCAAAGGCCGCGACGTCTTCCTGCGCAACAGGCTGTTGACCGCTTGCGTTTTTAGTCTGAGTAGCCGTGCGAAGGCCCAGGAATTCGTGAACGCGTTGAACATGGTGATGTAGCCGACGTCGGCGTTCGGGCCAAGGTTAAAAACGGGGTGCAGAACGATATTCTGCACCCCTAATCGAGTTCATGCGCCCAAAGTTCAGCTGTCTTATTCGACAACGTCCTCAGCGTTTTCACGGTCGTTGGCAAGCATCGCTGCGCCGGCGACTGTTGTCGCCACGGCGGCAGCGGCGAGTCCGGCGGCAATGCCGGAGCCGTCGCCCGTGTTGGCGAGCTTTTCGCCCGAGCTCTTGCTCTTGTTGCCCTTACCGTTCTTGTTGGTGTTGCCTTCGTTGGAGCCCGTGCCACCGTCGGTGCCGGCACCGGCCGCGCTGCCCGAGGCAGCTACGGCAAAGCTTGCGGCTCCGTCGCTGGCGAGCGTGTAGTTCTGCGCCGCGTCGCCCAAGAGACCATTCGCGCGCACCCAGTACGTTCCTGCGGCAAATGTTTCGCCCTCAGCCATTGCCGTGCCCGGCGCGCCGTTTGCATCGTGCATAAACTCCAACTGCGCCGCGCAGGCATCGTTTTCGAGCTTGCCCTCAAGCGATGCCGCAATCTTAGCCCGCACGTCCTCGCCGGCCTTAAGGCCTTCGAGTCCCTCAAAATGGGGCGTCAGCGCGAGTGGATCGATATCGATGGGCACGGAGCCCTGCAGTCCCGTAACGGTCTCGTTGCCTAGGGCGTCGACATCCACGTATTCGATGGCAAATGCGCGGCCCGAGGCTGCCACGTTAAGAACGTTATTGCTGTCGACGAGGCGGAAATGGCCCTCGCCAACGGTCTTGCCATCCTGGAGTGAGGCATCGCTCAGCGAGTCGCCATACGTCATGCGCATGCGGGTCGGGAGGCAGCACGAAACTGTCGGCTTGTGATCCGCGTTGTAATTGCGCTGGTAGATGCTCCGGGCTAGTGCCGCGTCAACAAAATCGGACGCGATGATGCCAATGTGCTTGAGGTAATCTGACTTTGTATCCTCGATGCCGCTGGGATTGATGTACGGGCTCTTATACAGATGCTCGTTGACTACTCGTGCCGAGGTAAAAGGATTGCCTCCGTGCGACAAGCCCGTGCAGCTGGTGTAGTTGATAGACCAGCAACGCTCCTGGACTTGCACCTTGGCCTCGTCATCGTCCATGACGTCCACCATGTTGCGCGTGCGCCCGGTCGTTTCCTTCAGCGCATTATCGACCCAGATGAGCTTGTCGGTTCCCGAGAGTTTGTACTTGTCCTGGGCGTATACCTTGGTGCAATAGGCTTCTTTGGTGCCGGCGTCGTCGGTCTCCTCAAAGCCCCGCGCGTCTTGGATGAGACACATGGTAGTGCTGTCGGAGTGAGCCTTGGCCTTCTCGTCCCATTGGGTAAGGTCGAGGCCCCACGTGTGGCCGCTTACACTGTTGCCGGCGAGCCTAAATCGACGCAGCAGGACGATCTTTCCGCGCACCTCGCCCAGTGTGGGAACGCGACTCGCCGTATAGAACAGATCGGGGTTATCGCCCAAAACCTTGGCAAAAGCCGTCGTAACACTTTCGTCGGTAGCCTCATCGTTGCCGCGTGATACAAGCATGATGAGCGCTTCTCTCGGGTTTTCGCTCAAAAACGTTTTAAAGTACCCGATGACATCGGAGAGATGCAGATAGTTCCCGTCTTTTTTGAGTAGGTAGAAAATCCCGTGGTCGATGCCGGGGTCATCGCCCTTTCCGAGCCGGATATCAAAATAGCGAATGCCTTCGAGCAACTGCGTGGGAATGTAATCCTGCTGGCATTTTACTTGCGAGGATTGGGGCTCAGTGTCGTTGTCCACGCTACAGGTGCCCGAATCGTGCGTACCCGGGATGCTCAGCTCGTCGAGGAACTTGTTGTCGTCGACGTATTTCATCCAACATGGCCCATCGACGTAGCTGCTGTACGTGATCCAGTCGAGGCTGCTAACCGTGGCATCGTTCTTTTTCATGTCGTAACCGATAAGTTCGAGCTCCCACGGAATGCTCTTACTCTTACTCTTATGACAGATCTTATTGTTGTCCTGGTCTTCGCCGTTCGATTCTATTGCCAGGTACTTAATGTCTTTTTTCTCGGTTTCTTTCTCGACCGTGCGGTCTCGGATGATATAGGTTCCGTTTGATTGACGCTCGAACGCAAAAGAGCGGCTGGGCTTGCCGTCATGCTCGCCACTCCATACGTGGATGACCTTTCCGTCTTTGTCCGAGTCGCCATCGACCGACCAAATGCTGTAGCCCGTCTTTTTATGCTCTTCGAAATTGAGCAAGGTGCGGATAGCATACCAGTTTGTATCGTCATTCTTGGTCGTTACGTTCTCAAGGATGAGCTTGCTGGATGTGCCGTCATTAAACAGATGGCAGACGTTGCCGATGACGTTGCCGTCTTCGTTAACGCTTGCGGTGCGAAAATAGCCCGCGGGGCGAAGGCGAATGACGAAATTGTCGAGGCTGACCGACGCTGTGGCAGCGTCGTCTGCAAATGCCGCTCGTGGGCCAATGCCCAATGCCGCGGTTTCGGGCAGGCTTGCAAGTGGCGACAACGCCGCGAGTCCAAGGCCCAACGTAAATGCTCGGCGGCTGATGGCGTGGTGTTCGGTCATAACTTCTCCATTCGTAGAGTGCGGTTATGCGATAGTTTTGGTCACTATACTGCTCAGATGTTTAAAGATGCTGGTTTAATTGTCTGCGCGGCGCAATAAATCGGCGGGCGGACGTGTTGGGGTACTTGTCGTTTTCGTACTGTTGCTACATTTGGAGCGGTTCCGGCGTCCGGCATCCTCGCGTTCGTTGGCTACCGGCATAAGAAAGGGAGGGTCGGTTTACCGGCCCTCCCTGGGTACGAAGCGCTGGGGTACCGCCGCTTGTTAGCACTGCGCCCGTGTTTCCCGCTGCGCTCGCCAGTTACTTAGCGCTTGATCTCGATATCGTCGAGCTTGACGTCCATGGCCTCGGTCTTGGCCTCGGCGATGTCGTCGGCAAATTCCAGAGACTTCATCATGGTCTCGACGGCGTCCTTGTGCTCCTCGACGTTGTCGATGCGCACGTACACGCTGCCGCCGTCAACGTCGGTGAAGTACTCGGTCGTCACGCCGCCAGTGTGCGTGTAGGAAGCGTTACGCCAGGACTTGCCGTTGTACTTGACGGGATCATTCTCGGTCCACTCAAAGTCGGTCTTCCACTTGGCCTCGTAGTCGAACAGCTCGTCGGCGTTCTTGTCAGAGTCGAAGATGGGGATGAAGCGATCGCTGGCGTGCTCGCTCTCGGTGAACTTAAACTGGGCCCTATCGGCCGTGTCGCCGGCAACGTCGGTGATCTCGACGCCCTCGGGGACCTCGACCTTAAACCAAATGAAGTCGGTCCTCATATCCACAGCTGGCTTTTCTGCTCCGCCGCCACCGCCACTTCCGGTAGCGCCGCCGCTGCCACCGCAGCCCACCAGGGCAACTGCGGCAAAGAGGCTTATGCAGAGGGTGAGAATCGCAAAGGCCTTCTTTTTCATGGTCGTGTCCTCCTCGATCTGTAACCGCCCATGGATTACCTGCCTTTACTGTACGCGCGGACGGCTCGCTAGGGTGGGCCATGTGTCCCATTCTGAGGGCCGGATTTGCGCCGTTAAGTGGCAATATGTTCGGGCGCAAAAGAGGGGAGGGCTGGTGCTGTCGGCCCTCCCCGGGTTGGGCGCCCGTTGTTTTAATGGGGCGCATGTGCGCGGGTGCGCGTAGGCGCGTGCGGGTGTCCCGTTACTTGATCTCGATGCTCGAAATCTCGACTTCGCGTGCCTCGGAAACTGCCTCTTCCATGTCATCGGGGAACTCGATGGAGTTGAGGAGTGCCTCGGCTTCTTTCTTGTGCTGGTCGAAGTTCGAGATGAGGACGTAGACGCTTCCCGGCTCAACATCGGTAAAAAGCATGGTTGAGATGCCGCTGTTGTCCTCGTATGTTCCGACGAGCCACGTCCTGCCGTTATACTCGACGGACCCGCCATCCTTCCACTGGAACGTATCCCCCTTCTTTTCCGCCTGGTCGGCGTGGGATTCCTCGGCCGTCAGCGCTTTTTTCCAAACGGGGATAAAGCGATCGGCCGAGGCGTTCTCGTCTTCGGGGAAGGTGAGCTGGACCCTGTCGGCGTTCTTGCCGGCGGAGTCGCTTACGCCGACGCCCTCGGGCATCTCGACCTTAAACCAGATAAAGTCGGTCTTCTTGGCGACGGGGACCTTTTCCTTGCTCTCGCTCTTGGGGGCGCTGCCGCCGCCCGATGCGCTCCCGCCGCAGCCGACAAGGGCAAACGCGGCAAAGAGGGCGATGCAAAGGGAGAGGATCGATAGGGTCTTTTTCTTCATGGTGGCGTCCTCCTTGTCTGCCGATGACATCACGGCGCCGCATGCTGTTGGGGTACTGATTGCGCTGGCGGCGGATGTCTCTGTGTACTGTGCGGCTTATGCCTCCGTTCATCGCTTATGGCCGTTGCTCGGCCGTGCCCCAACGGGTCCCTTACTTATAGATATGCCCCAGTTTGTGCCGTTCGGGAGTCTCGAAAGGTGGGCCATGTGTCCCATGTTTGCGTTGACATGGCCTATCGTGTGCCATAGAAATCCGCGATGGCCAGGTGCGCTGACGCTCGCGTACTTATGGGCTAGACTTAGCACCATTACGTGATCGATGCGGTCGGCCGACGTCGGCCGCCCGACCGATATATATGACTTGAAGGTGCGTGTGCGTATGAGCCAAGAGATGATGGATAAAACCTGTCGCGGTTTTGCCGAGGCGCTGGCCGCGCGCGAGCCAGTTCCCGGTGGTGGCAGCGCGAGCGCTTTTGTGGGCGCGCTGGGCGCCTCGCTGTGCGGAATGGTTGCCCGCTACGGTGCGACCAATCCCGCGCTTGCTGATCGTGCGGATGACCTGACGCGTGCGTTTGCCCAGGCAGACGAGTTGGCGCAGGAACTAGTGGGCCTGGTTGCCGAGGATGTGCGTGCGTACGGCCAGGTGTCTGCGGCATACGGTATTCCGCGCGAGGACCCGGCTCGACCGGCTGCGATTCAGGACGCGTTGCACGTGGCGGCCATGCCGCCGTATCGGATCATGGATGCCTGCGGGCGCGCGCTGGCGCTGCTCGAGGACATGGCAGACAAAGGCTCGCGCCAGTTGCTGTCCGACGTGGCGTGCGGTGCCGTATTCTGCCGCGCCGCCATGCAGGGCGCGAGCCTGACGCTCTTTGCCAACACCACATCTATGAAAGACCGGGCGCGCGCCGAGGAACTCGAGGCGGCGTGCGATGAGTTGCTCGACACATGGTTGCCGCGCGCCGATGCGCTGGCGCGCCGCGCCTCCGACGCTGCAAGGAAGAGAGGATAGCCATGGCTGAACTGCTGAAGGGTGCTCCCGTTGCTCGCGCTTTGACCGAGGAACTTGCTGCTCGCTGTGCAGCCCTGCGCGAGCGCGGTGTTGTACCGACGCTGGCCATCGTTCGTGTGGGCGAGCGCGAGGACGACCTGTCCTACGAGCGCGGTGCCCTCAAGCGCTGCGAGAAGGTTGGCATTGAGACTCGCCGCGTTTTGCTTCCTGCCGATGTTTCGCAGGACGAGCTGTTGACGGCCGTCGAGGACATCAATACCGATTCGGCTGTTCATGGCTGTCTGATGTTCCGCCCGCTGCCCGCCGGCCTTGACGAGAACGCCGTCGCCGCAGCGCTCGATCCCGCCAAGGACGTTGACTCCATGACGCCGGCTTCACTGCTCACCACGCTTTCGGGGCGCGGCGAGGGTTTTGCCCCCTGCACAGCCGAAGCCGTGCTTGCTTTGCTGGATCATTACGGCGTTGAGCTGGATGGGGCCAAGGTTGCTGTGGTCGGACGCTCACTGGTAATTGGCCGCCCCGTTGCCGCCATGCTTACGGCGCGCAACGCAACCGTGACGACGTGCCATACGCATACGCGCGATCTTGCCGCCGAGTGCTGTGCTGCCGACATTGTGGTTGCCGCCGTTGGACGCGCGCGCACGATTGGCGCAGATGCGGTCCGCGAGGACCAGGCGATTATCGATGTTGGCATTAATTGGGACGAAGCCGCTGGCAAGCTGGTCGGCGACGTCGATTTTGATGCCGCGGAGCCGGTTGTTGGCGCAATCACCCCCGTGCCGGGTGGCGTGGGCGCCGTGACGACAGCAATTCTCGCCAAGCACGTGATCGAGGCGGCTGAGCGCGCGGTAAAATAGGCGTTTGGAGGCTGTTTAGGGGGTTGGTTAGATACCCTGTGGTCGCGCGCGCAGACGTGGTGTAAGAGTGTCCTGAGGTCCGTCGCTGCAAGTC
>CAJLOU010000003.1 GCA_905208345.1 uncultured Collinsella sp. | reverse complement strand
TTGTCGCAGCCCCGACCCGCGGTCACGAGCGGGGGCTCCTGTCGTTTCCGTGCCCTCGGATTGGGTCATAGTGTCTGACTTATGCTCAACCTGCGGCGCCATTTTTCTTGAAGGCACCTTGCTCGCTCTGGCGGGCTTTCGCTGTCCGTCCTCTATCTGCGGTGTTGCCCTGGTTGGCACTTAGGGACGTTCCTTTTCTGCCGGCACTTGGGGACAGTCCTTGTCGAGTTACTGGTAGTCATTGGGGACGTTCTTAAACGACTACTCAATGGCTATTGCGCACATGGTTCGCATGACAGCCGTCTCTTTTATGTTTCCTTTAGCCGTTGCTGCCTAGGATGGGGGTTAGTCGGTAGGAAGGGAGCGTCTATATGGACGACGCGAGCGAGCGTGCAATCGAAGAGGACATGCTCGATCAGTTCAATTACTTTGATGATGAGGATGAGGAGCCAATCGATCGTCGCGAGCCGGCATCGCTTGACTCATTTGATCTGGTCGATGAAGAGCCCGACGAGGACGAGGGCGAATCAACGGAGCCCCCACAGTCTTCGCGCCTTAACTCGCTGCTTTCGAGAGCCCCCATGCACCACGGCGTTCGTGCCGGCGCGCTCCATATGAAAACTGACTGGCACCAGATCGTGACGGCAGGCGATGAACTTGCCGTCGATGCGCCGCTCACCGATAAATCATCCATCATCTGCCGCACCGGCATGCTTATGCTGGCAAGCGGAACGGGTGCCTGGCGCGTGCGCGATACCATGAATCGTGTTGCTGCCGTACTCGGCGTCACGATTCACGTCGACCTGAGTCTTCTGTCGTTTGAGTGCACTTGCATCGAAGATGGCCACTGCTTTAACGAGGTTGTCAGCCTGCCCACAACGGGAGTCAATACCCATCGCATTTGGATGATGGAGAGTTTCCTCAAGGAAATCGAGACCTATGGTCGTCGCTTCACGGTACACGAGTATCACGAGATGCTCAGGACCGTTGAGAGCTCAAAGCCCGATTACTCTCCCTGGCAACAGGGCCTTGCGGCAGCCTGTGCTTGCGGCGCCTTCGTCTTTTTGCTCGGCGGCGGCCCTATCGAGATGGCCTGCGCGTTCGTGGGCGCGGGTGTCGGCAACTTTGCCCGCTCCCATATTCTCAAGCAAGGCCTTGGTCAGTTCAGCGCGCTGACGACCGGCGTTGCGCTCGCTTGCGTTTCGTATCTGCTGGCATTGCTCGGCCTTGGCCAGGTCATACCGGGGGCAATGTCGCACCAAGAAGGCTATATCGGCGCCATGCTCTTTGTGATTCCCGGCTTTCCACTCATTACGGCAGGCCTCGACATCGCTAAGCTCGACATGCGAAGCGGTATCGAGCGCCTTTCATATGCCGTATCGATTATTGTGATGGCGACCCTCGTAGGTTGGATGGTTGCCGAGTGTGTTGGCCTGGCGCCGGACGACTTTGCCCCACTGGGCCTTTCGCCGCTTGCCCTTACGCTCCTGCGCGTGGTGATGAGCTTCGTTGGCGTATTCGGCTTCTCGGTGATGTTCAACAGCCCGGTAAAGATGGCCGCGGCAGCTGGGTTGATCGGCGCCGTGTCGAATACCCTGCGTCTGACCCTTGTCGATGCGCCGACGATGATTCCCTTCCTGGGCCTCAGCACGGGAATGCCTCCCGAGGCAGCAGCGTTTATCGGCGCGCTGGTATCGGGGCTGCTCGCAAGCTTGGCTGAAGTCAAGCTCACCTACCCGCGCATCGCCCTCACGGTGCCTTCGATTGTCATTATGGTGCCGGGCTTGTATCTGTATCGCTCGATGTATTACATGTGCACCTTCGACACGGTCAATATGCTCGGCTGGTTTGTGCGCGCAGTGCTCATCGTAGCGTTTCTGCCCGTTGGACTGGGTGTGGCGCGTACGCTCACCGACCCTCGCTGGCGCCACACCAGCTAATTGGTACAAGGGGGACAGGTTACTTTGCACCAAATGAGTTGCGGTGAAATAGGGACTGAATTGCTGCTTAAAGGGTCAAAACAGTCCGTATTCCACCGCAACTTATGGGGTCGGGGGATTATCGGTGCCCTGCATCTCCACAAACTCAACGCTTACGAAGCGCGCGCCGTTCGTGTTAGGGTAGTTCCACCACATAAGTAGTCGCAGACGCGCGTAACACGGGCGGGCGAGATGAAGTCCCATCAGCTCCATCTTGCCCGCCCGTTTTTGTTGCGTGGTGCCGCGGCGTAACACAGAAAGGAATCTGCCCTTCATGCCTATCAACAAACGAGAGAGCCTGCTGTTCACCTTTATCATGTGCTTTTGCATGGTGCTCTGGATGAGCATCTACAACGTTGCCCTGCAGCACGGGGCCATCAACGGCGAGGTCGTTGCCGCTGCGTGGCTCGGCTTCCCCGTTGCCTACATTTTTGCCATGTGCTGCGACTGGTTCGTCGCCAGCCCGCTCGCCAAGGGTTTCGCCTTTAAGTACTTGGTCACGCCGGGCAAGAGCTCGCCGCTTGCCATGACGCTCGCCGTCAGCTCCTGCATGGTCGTTCCCATGGTTATCATCATGTCGCTGTACGGTGCCTGCGAGGGTCTGACGCACATGCCCGGCGGCATCCTTGCGAACCTGTATTCCGTGCCCGCGATCTGGATGATCAACATCCCGCATAATTTTGTGATGGCGCTGCCGTGGAACCTTTTGGTAGCCGGTCCGATTTCCCACTTCGTCTTCCGTCGCGCCTTCCCTGTGGGGACGGTTTTCGAGGAGGAGCATGCCGAGCTCTTGGAGCAGGCTATGGCTCCTGAGTGCGAGTAGCTCGCTTAGGGATCTGCTGAGCGCGGGCGACTTGCTTGGTTGGAGCCCTAAGCGTGGATAGCTCTCTCGGCGACATCGCGGGCGTGAGCGGTGCGCATGACCGGAGGGCCCGTGCTGCTCCGTTGCCCGACGTGCTAGCGCGCAGAACAATCTGTTGGTGCATTCGGCGGCTGCTGAAGCGTTTCGGCAGCCGCTTTTTATACGGAGTTTAAATACAACAGTCTGTTGTATTACGTAGAGTGGTATATCTCTAGCGGGAAAAATGCGAGAGACGGAGCATTATGGCGTTGCTAGTAGGATTGGACGTAGGGTCGACGACGACCAAAGTTTACGCGATGCACGAGGATATGACCGAGGCGTGGTGGGGATATCGCCGCCACGGGGCGTGTCAGACAGCGAGCGTGCGCGCCATGCTCGGCGAGCTCGCCGAGCGCTTTCCCCATGAGTCACTGCGCGTTGCGGTGACCGGCTCGGGTGTGCGCGATATCGCGACCGCGCTGGGCGCCTCGTACGTTCAGGAGGTGGTCGCCAACGCGCTCGCGATCAGCAGGTTCTATCCGCAGACGCGCTGCGCCATCGAGCTGGGCGGCCAAGACGCCAAGATGATCTTCTTCCGCACCAACGATAAGGGAGACATCGAGGTTGCCGACATGCGCATGAACGGCTCGTGCGCAGGCGGTACCGGTGCATTTATCGACGAGATGGCAAAGCTCATGGGGGTCGGCACCGAATCGGGCGAGTTCGAGCAGCTCGCAAGCCGGGGAACGACCGTCCACGAGGTCTCGGGCCGCTGCGGCGTGTACGCAAAGACCGATATCCAGCCGCTGCTCAACGAGGGCATTCCTACCACCGACCTGGCGCTTTCGGCGCTTCACGCGGTCGCCCGCCAAACGATCGGCGGTCTGGCCCAGGGTATCGACATCGAGCCACCGGTAATCTTCGAGGGCGGTACGCTCGCCTACAACCCCACACTGGTCCGCGTGTTCCGGGAGCAACTGAATCTATCGGACGATCAGGTTATCGTCCCGCGCGATCCGCAGATCATGGTCGCGCGCGGTGCCGCCCTGTCGCTGACCGACATGTTCGCATCGTCCCAACCGATCGACCTTCCCGACACTTTTGTCCGGTTGGATAAGCTCGAGACGGTCGCGCCCGCAAGCGGGGAGGGACGTCTTGCCCAGCCCTTTTTTGCCACACCTGCCGAGCAGGCGGATTTTACGGCACGCCATGGCAAAGAGACGCCGGCAAAGGGTCCGGATGCGTATGAGCCCGGAGAGACGGTGCGTGTGGCGCTCGGTATCGATTCGGGGAGCACGACGACCAAGTTCGCCCTGGTCGATGAGGCGGGTGAGCTTGTCGATTCGTTCTACGCGTCTAATAACGGCAGACCGCTCGACGTCGCTCAGCAGGGTCTTGTCAGCTTGAAGAACCGCTGGGAGACAGCGGGAGTCACGCTTGCGATCGATGCCGTGGGCACCACGGGATACGGCGAGGAGCTTTTCGCGCGCGCGTTCCACGCCGACTACCATACGGTCGAGACGGTCGCGCACGCCCGCGCCGCGTGCGCATGCGTTCCCGATGCGACCTTCGTGCTCGACATCGGCGGACAGGATATGAAGGCCATCTGGCTCAACCACGGCGTGCTGACCGATATCGTCGTCAACGAGGCGTGCTCTGCGGGCTGCGGCTCGTTCCTCGAGGGTTTTGCCAAAAACCTCGGAATAGCCGTTGAGGATATCGCGACCGAGGCATTTTCGTCCAAAGCCCCCGCCGTTCTCGGCAGCCGCTGCACGGTGTTCATGAACAGCAGCGTCGTTTCCGAGCAGCGGCGCGGTAAGGGTCCGGGCGACATCATGGCCGGTCTCTGCCGTTCGATTATCGAGAACGTGTTCACCAAGGTCATTCGCGTTTCAAATCTCAACCGTCTGGGCGACAAAGTCGTCGTCCAGGGCGGCACGTTCCGAAACGACGCGGTGCTGCGCGCATTCGAGCAGTATCTGGGCAAACCCGTCACGCGTGCGCCCCACCCGGGGCTGATGGGCGCTATCGGTATCGCCCTGCTCGCGCGCGAGGAATGCCGCAAGGGCGACGCCGGCACGTCGTTTATCGGGCTCGATGCCGTGGAGCGCTTCGAGCATCGCGAGTTCGGCGGCGTTACCTGCCGTCGGTGCAACAACCGCTGCCAGCGCGCGGTCGTGGCATTTGGCGACGGCTCGCTTTACGTCACGGGCAATCGCTGCCCGCGCGGCGGCGCCATCTCATGGGATGAGCTCGTGCGCGAGGTTCCCGCGGCGGAGGAGCTGCGTCCGCAGGGTGCTTGCGAGGCACAGGCACCCGGCACGGGGCGCGACCGGACCGCGGCTGCCCCCAATCTCTTTGTCGACCGCGAGAAGCTGCTGTTCGAGTCGTACCCCACGGTTCCCGTCAGCGGGGGGCGCGATGTCACGATCGGCATTCCCCGTGTGCTCGAGTTCTGGGACACCATGCCGTTCTGGTCGACGTTCTTCAGCACGCTCGGCTTTAAGGTGCGCGTCTCGGGACGCAGCACCAAGGCGATGTACGAGCGCGGTCTGGCGCACGTCACATCCGACACCGTGTGCTTCCCGGCCAAGCTCGTCCACGGGCACATCCGCAATCTCGTCGACGCCGGCGTCGACCGCATCTTCATGCCCGTCATCACGACGGTGCCCACCGAAAACACCGCCTCTACCAGCGAGTGGATGTGCGCCGTCGTAAAGGGATACCCCTACGTGATGCGCAATTCCGATAACCCGGAGGAGCGTTTCGGCGTTCCGTTCGATACGCCGCTGTTCCACTGGTACGACGAGGGCGACCGAAACCGCCAGCTCAAGGCGTGGTGCAAGGAGACCTTCGATATCGATGCCGACCTGGTTGCCAAGGCGACCGAGCAGGCGGACCGCGCGCAGGAGACGTTTGAGAACCAGCTGCAGCTGCGCGGCAGGCAGGTGCTCGAGAACGTGCACGAGGACGGCGGCTACGCGGTGGTGATCGCTTCGCGCCCGTACCACAACGACCCGCTGGTCAACCACGGGCTGCCCAAGCTCTTCTCTGAGCGCGGCATCCCCGTGCTGACGCCCGATGCGGTGCCGGGGGTCTGCAACGTCGATCTTTCCAACAGCCGCATCGACATCGTGAACAACTACCATGCGCGCATGCTGTCGTGCGCGGTCATCGTCGCATCGACGCCCGAGCTCGAGCTCGTGCAGATGGGCAGCTTCGGCTGCGGCCACGATGCGTATCTCACCGACGAGATCGCGCGCATGATGGGCGAGATGGGCTCCAAGGTTCCGATGATGATCAAGCTCGATGAGAGCGACGTCGCCGGTCCCATGGGCATTCGCGTGCGTTCGTTTATCGAGTCGGTCAACCGTCGTCGCGCGGAGGAGCGTGCCGAGGGCGCCCGGGTGCACGCGGTCCATCCGCTCGACGACCCGTATAAGGTCAAGTACACCAAGCGCGACCGGCACGACAAGATCGCGCTGGTCCCCAACACCTCCCATGCGTTCTGCAGGCTCATGACCGCGGCGATGCGCAATCAGGGCGTGCGCGCCGAGGCCCTTGATATCGGGCGCGAGGATGCCATCCGCCTGGGCAAACGCTATGTGCACAACGACATCTGCTTCCCCGCGCAAATCGTGATCGGCGAGGCGCTCGCGGCACTCGAGAGCGGTAAGTACGACCCGCACGACGTCGCCGTGGTGACTGGCAAGTATATCGGCGACTGCCGCCTGACGCACTACATGCCCCTGCTGCGCCGCGCGCTCGACGACGCGGGATACGACTATGTCCCGGTGCTCACCAACGACGACGTCGATGCCCACAATGCGCATCCGGGCTTCAAGCTCGGCCTTGGCCCGAGCATCCAGATCGCCTACGGTCTTCCCATGATCGATGCCCTCGAGGCCATGCTTAGGCGCATCCGTCCCTACGAGCTCGAGAAGGGCGCGGCGGACGCTGCGTTCGACCGCGCGCTCGATGAGGTTATCGAGGGCATGGAGCGCTCCGGGCTGAGAGGCCAGGCGACGGGCTTCAAACGCGCGCTTGCGATCATGGACGCCGTTCCGTACGACCGCTCGAACCCGCATCCGACCGTTCTCATCGTGGGCGAGTACCTGCTCAATTTCCATCTCGGCGCCAACCACGAGATCGAGCGCTACCTCGAGGACAACGGGCTCGAGGTCATCGAGGCGCGCATGACCGACGTGATCCGCAAGACCTATTTCTACAAGCATGCGCAGTCGCGCGAGTTCCACGTCGACCTGTCGCTGCCCGAAAAGGCCTGGTACGCCACGGCGGACAACCTGTTCGAGCTCGCGCACGACCGTTGCGACCGCCTGGGCGCGGCGAGCCCGCTCTACGAGCCGCCGACGCGCATGCCCGAGCTCGTGCGCGCGAGCGATAAGATCCTGCACCATACGTTCGATGCGGGCGAGGGCGTGCTGATTCCGGCGGAGATTCTCGAGCACGCCAAGCGCGGCTGCCGCAACTTCGTGATCCTGCAGCCGTTCGGGTGTCTGCCCAACCATGTCGTGGGGCGCGGGCTCATCCATGCGCTCAAGGAGCAGTATCCCACGGCGCAGTTCCTGCCGCTCGACTACGATCCCGACGTGAGCTTCGCCAACGTGGAGAACCGTCTTCAGATGCTCATCATGAACGCCAAGGCGCAGGGGTGCGGTGAGGCGCATGGCGAGACCGCGTAAGGACGCCGATGCGCCCGATGCACGCACCCGTATCATCGAGGCGTTTTGGGAGCTCATCGAGAACAACAGCATCTTCGAGCTGTCGGTTGGCGAGGTGACCCGCGCCGCCCAGTGCAATCGCGGAACGTTTTACTACTATTTTCACGATTTCGATGAACTCGTCGCCATCGCCATAGCCCAGCTGCTGCAGGATAACGAGCTCATCACCGATGCCCTCTGGCATTTTTCGAGCGAGGGCGACCTTTCGGCGTTCGACCGGCGCGACGTCCGCTGCCTGCTGCGGCGCATCGTCATCACCATGAGGGCGGGTGCCGCCGAGCAGGTCGTGCAGGGCATCCATACGATCATCATCGACCGCGTGAGAGAGATCGTCCACCCCGACGGAGAAGAGCTCAAGGCAGATTCGAGCTTTGCGGTGGGCTTTCTGGTCTCGGGCATCATGGGCTTTGTGATGGCGGTCGGCTTTGCCCGGGAGGGCGGCGAGGAGATAGACCTCGAGCAGCCGGGGGACAGCGCGTGCGCGTACCTGAGGGCGGTCGCCATGCAGACGGTGGAAACGGTCGCGCAAGTCGAGGGCGTCGATACATCCGAGCTGCTCGAACGCGTCTCCAAGGAGGCCGATGCCTATCGCGCATCGCGTGCGACGAGTCCCGACGTGGTGAAAGACGCCTAGGGTTTCTCTTGCGGGGCGCCTGTCGCGCATCGCGCGGTGAGTCCCGCGATGCGGTCATAACCTGCATTCATGTGAGCCGGGTTTATAGATATTCCTCCAGCTGTTAACATATACTCCATATGGGTAAAGAGACCAAAGCGCTGCCGCGGGGCGGCGCTTTGCGTTTGAAAAAACTAGCTCGTCTAAGAGGAACTAGCATGTTAGACCGTTTTACCGATCGCGCGCGTAAGGTCATGTCCATGGCCAAGCAAGAGGCGCTCGATCTTCATTCAAATAAGGTGGGCACCGAGCATCTGCTGCTCGCGCTTGCCAAGGAGGACGAGGGCATTGCCGCCGAGGCGCTGCGCTCGCTCGATATCTCCTACGACGACATCATGGACACCCTCAAAGAGGTCCAGACCACGGTTCCCGAGCCCAGTGAGGAGACCGAGGCGGCCAAGCTCGCCTTTACGCCGCTCGTCATTAGCGTGATGGAGCGTTCATTCCGCGTGGCGCGTGAGAACAACCAGACCTACGTGTCGACCGAGCACTTGCTGATCGGCATCGTCGAAGAGGGCAACGGCATGGCCATGGACATCCTCATGCGCCTGGGTGTGTCGTCCGCCTCCATCAAAAAGGCTATCGAGAAACTCACCGCCAAGGACCAGGACAAGAAGCGTCCGCTCGCCGGCGCCGGTGCTGGTCGTCCCGGTGCGGGCCTGCCGTTCTTTAGCGGCTCGGATGCCTCTCAGCAAAAGGGGAGCGGCACCGACACGCTCAAGCAGTTCGCCACCAACCTCACTCAAAAGGCGCGCGACGGCGAGCTCGATCCCGTGATTGGCCGCGAAAAGGAAGTCCAGCGCATGATGGAGATCCTTTCGCGCCGCACCAAGAACAACCCGCTTATCCTGGGCGATCCCGGCGTGGGCAAAACGGCCATCGTCGAGGGCCTGGCGCAGCAGATCGCTGCCGGCAACGTGCCCGAGAACCTCATGAACCAGAACATCTGGACGCTCGACCTGCCGGGCCTCGTTGCGGGCGCCAAGTATCGCGGTGAGTTTGAGGAGCGCCTCAAGAACGTGATCCAGGAGGCCACCGAGGCTGACGACGTCATCCTGTTTATTGACGAGATGCACACCATCATCGGTGCCGGTTCTGCCGAGGGCTCCATCGACGCGAGCTCCATGCTCAAGCCCGTGCTTGCACGCGGTGCCTTCCAGATTATTGGCGCCACCACGGCCGAGGAATTCCGCAAGTACCTCACCAAAGACCCAGCCTTCGAGCGTCGCTTCCAGACTATCGATGTCGAGGAGCCGAGCGTCGAGGACACCGTCAAGATCCTGACCGCGCTTAAGCCGCGCTACGAGGAGCACCACCATGTGCGCTACACGCAGGGCGCTATCGAGGCTGCCGCGAACCTTTCCAACCGCTACATCCAGGATCGCTTCCTGCCCGATAAGGCCATCGACCTCATCGACGAGGCCGGTGCCCGCGCTCGCATCGCCGCGAATCGTGCGCCCGAGCCGGTGCGCGAGGCCGAGCATCGCATAGAGGAGCTCAAGGCCGCCGCGCAGGAGGCCACCGAGAGCGACGACATGAACAAGGCCGCCGAGATCACCGAGCAGCAGAAGGCCGCCGAGATTGAGCTCGCCGAGGCCAAGGCCGCCTGGACCGCCGAGCTCGACGCCAGCCCGCTCACCATCGACGTGAGTCAGATTGCCGACATCGTGTCCGTGACCTCTGGCGTGCCGGTTTCCTCGCTCACCGAGAGCGAGAGCCGTCGCCTGCTGCAGACCGAAAGCGTGCTCAAGACCCGCATTATCGGCCAGGACGAGGCCGTCGAGGCCGTCGCCAAGGCCGTGCGCCGCAGCCGCTCGCCGCTCAAGGACCCGCGTCGTCCCGGTGGTAGCTTTATCTTCCTTGGTCCCACCGGCACAGGCAAGACCGAGCTCGCCAAGACGCTCGCCGAGTACCTCTTTGGCAGTAAGGACGCGCTCATCAGCTTCGACATGTCGGAGTTCGGCAGCGAGTTCGAGGTCTCCAAGCTTATCGGTAGCCCTCCGGGTTACGTGGGCCACGACGAGGGCGGTCAGCTTACCAAGGCCGTTCGTCGTCACCCGTACTCGGTCGTGCTGTTCGACGAGATCGAGAAGGCGCACCCCGACATCTTCAACATTTTGTTGCAGGTGCTGGAGGAGGGTCGCCTGACTGATAGCCAGGGCAAGACGGTCGACTTCCGCAATACCGTGATCATCATGACGTCCAACGTGGGCGCCCGCGAGATCGCGCAGGATGCGAGCGTTGGCTTTGGCACCACCGGCGAGCAGGGCCTCACCTCGAGTGAGATCAAGGGCCGTGCGATGGGCGAGCTCAAGCGCCTGTTCCGCCCCGAGCTGCTCAACCGTATCGACGACATTGTGGTGTTCCAGAAGCTCTCGGGCGAGAACCTGACCAAGATCGCGCACCTGCTGGTGGACGACCTGCGTCAGCGCCTGATTGCCAACGGCATGAACATCAAGCTCACCGATGCGGCCTATGACAAGATCGTGGCCGAGGGCACCGACCTCACCAACGGTGCGCGTCCGCTGCGCCGCGCCATTCAAAAGCTCATCGAGGACCCGCTGTCCGAGGAGCTTCTGGCCGGCGAGTGGGGCGAGGGCGATACCGTCCTGTGCGACGTGGCCGATGGCAAGTTTGTCTTTAGCCACGGCACGGGCGAGATCCCGGCACCGCGTCCGGCGGGCACACTCGGTGGCGATACCGTCCCGGCGGCACCGCACACCGGCAACGCCTCGCCCGTGAGCGGCGGCGTGACCTCGGGCCCCGGCGGCATGATGCAAGCCGGTTCCGGCGCGCTGTAGGGCGTGGCGACAATTTGATACGCGCAATCGAGGCGCTCCGGAAAGGGCGCCTCGATTTGTAGAGCTGCGGAAGTTGTGACCGTTGCGCTATACGGTCCACCGTTAGCCGATGAT
Organism: uncultured Collinsella sp.; assembly: GCA_905208345.1. Classification (GTDB taxonomy): domain Bacteria; phylum Actinomycetota; class Coriobacteriia; order Coriobacteriales; family Coriobacteriaceae; genus Collinsella. The sequence goes on along the minus strand of CAJLOU010000003.1, from coordinate 23,065 downwards.
GCGAGGGCGCTCGGCGTTTTCGACTGGTTTATGCACGCAAAGTCTGGGAATATACAAGTCGCATGTCTTACTGTCTAACCAGTTGCGCCAAGGAGGCACCATGGACTACAAGATTACCGGCTACGAGCCCGCCCAGCTGTTCCATTTCTTTGAGGAGGTCAGCGCGATCCCCCGTGGGTCTGGCAACGAGAAGGGCATCAGCGATTTCCTGGTCGCGTTTGCCAAGGAGCGCGGTCTCGATGTGTATCAGGACGAGGTCTACAACGTCATCATTCGCAAGCCCGCATCTGCCGGCGCCGAGAATGCCCCGACCGTGATGCTGCAGGGCCACATCGACATGGTGTGCGACAAGCTGGGCTCCGTTGAGCACGACTTTACGACTGATGGTATCGACCTGGTCGTCAAGGACGGCGTCCTCACCGCTAACGGTACCACTCTGGGCGCCGACAACGGTATTGCCGTCGCTCTGATGCTCACTGTTCTCGATGACGATTCGATCGTTTACCCCGCCCTCGAGTGCGTATTCACCACCGACGAGGAGACTGGCCTGGTTGGCGCCGAGACGCTCGACAAGTCCCAGATTAGCGCCCGCACCATGATTAACCTTGACTCCGAGGAAGAGGGCGTTGCCACCGTCAGTTGCGCCGGCGGCGTCGTCGTTACCTACACCTGCCCGATCGTGCGCGAGCATAAGACCGGTAGCACCCTCACGCTCGACATCTCCGGCCTGCTGGGTGGTCACTCCGGCAGCGATATCCACCTGGAGCGCGGCAACGGCAACCTCATCATGGCCCGCATCATCGACCGCCTGATGGTTGCCGGCGAGCCCGCCATCGTTAGCTTTAACGGCGGCACCAAGGACAACGCCATCAACCGTGAGTGCAAGGCCGAGCTGGTCTACGCTGATCACGCTGCCGCCGAGGCCGCGGCCCAGATCGCAAAGGGCATCATCGCCGACGTCACTGCCGAGCTCGAGGTCTTCGACCCCGGCTTTACCTGCACCGTCGAGATTGCCGATAACGCTGAGGTCGAGGCTATGGACCAGAAGTCCGCGCTTGCCCTCATCCGCGCCCTGCGTCTTGCCCCTAACGGCGTGATTCGCCGCAACGTCGCCACCGACGGCTCCGTCGAGGTTTCCTCCAACATCGGTGTGGTTGCCACCTCTGACGACCAGGTCAAGATTATGCTGTCCCCGCGCTCCTCGATCACCTCGCTGCAGAACGAGTTCAAGGACCGCCTGCAGACGCTCGCCGATGTCCTGGGCTTCGACGCCAAGTTTGAGTTCGAGTATCCCGGCTGGAGCTATGCCGAGCATTCGCCGGTCCGCGACGTCTTTGTCGAGAGCTATCGCGAGCTCTTTGGCTCCGAGCTGCGCATCGAGTCCATTCACGCCGGCCTTGAGTGCGGCCTGTTTGCCGAGGCCCTGCACGGCCTGGACGCCATCGCCGTGGGCCCGACGCTCTCTGATGTCCACACTCCGGACGAGAGCATGGAGCTTGCTTCTGCCGAGCGCTTCTACGAGCTGCTCATCGACGTCCTCAAGCGCCTCGCTGCGTAAAGGTTGCGCTAGCAGCAGTCCGAGCCACGTGCTAGCGGATTGCAAATGACATTACGAGAGGGGACATCCGAGCTTTTGCGACGGGTGTCCCCTCTCTTTTGTTTGATAATTGCGAAATTAAGGCCACCTAGTCCATTTCTGCCTTGATGAGGTCGAGGGTGCGCTGGCAGTTTTCGCGGACGGGGCCGAGCATATGCTCGCGTAGGTCCGCCATGCCGGGCAGGTCGGCGTATTCGTCCATGACCTCTTCCATGCAAATGGGTACCTCGTAGGCGAGGTCCATCATGGTCGCGAAGCAAAACTTCTCGGATAGCCCGGCATCGGTGAGTGCCGCCTCCAGCGCGGGGTCGCCCATACCGTGGTATCGGCGGATAGCGCCTGGACCGATGCGTCCCACACGGTTTTCGCCGCCAACGCTCATGGCGAGGCGCGCTTTTCGCCGCATACGTTCGTATGCCAGCCCAGATGCAACGTCATACATACGGGCCATCATAGCTGTGCCGTCGTTTCCAAGGAGCAGGGAATAGTTTTTCGCGTGCGCATCCGGTGCGCCGATAATGGCGTTGAAGAACAGTATCTGCGTAAACAGATACAGGTTAAGTTGATGGTGGCTCGTATTTACGAGGAGCTCTTGAATGTCGCGGGTGGTCGGGCCGCCGTCTGCCGTGTACTTTTGGGCGGGCATCACCCCAAGTGCCTGACAGAGGTCTTCTTGATGTAGACGCCTGATTGTCCCGTCTTTGACTTTCATGCGGTCATAGCGCTCAACAATGAGGGCGGGTTCGTCCTCAAACATACGATATTCGACGTTTGCCGTTGCGATACCGGCGCGCTGGGCGCTTTTCATGCAGACAAACTCATTGAGAGCCTCGAGTTTAAATCCGATAACGCCATTTTTGAAAATATGCGTCGTGGGCGAGGAGCCCATGCATTCGCACCAGCGGCCGTTTATGAACGCGAGCGCGAACTTGCCCTGGTTGCCTCCAAGTGACCAACTTTCATCTAGACCCATCCACGATGCATCGCGGTCATCTCTGATCGACTTGAGACGAAGAGCAATTTCGTGGTTGTCTATAGGGCGGTATTCGCCAGCGCGATGCAGGACGGCGTCGGTATCTTCTTCGGCACAAAACTGCACGCCGCCCGGACAGTCGAGTCCGATATGGCTGAGCAACGCAACGGGATTGTTGGGCCTAACGTCGAATTCGGCGGCAATCGCTTTTCGTTGGTCCTCGCTGTCGGGTAGAAGGCCAAACAGGTACGGATTCATGACCTGTTGTCCGTATGTGCGATTCGATACGGGTATGTTGGTCGATAGGGCTGGCCCGTCATAGTCATGATCGTAGGTAAAGCTGATAAGACCGTTCTCATCTTGCGTGAGCGTTCCAGCAGGCACGCCGCAAATAATGGTCCGAAGTGATGTTCTGGCCATTGGCTATTTCCCTTCGGGCATGGTTTGGCTAGATGCGTTTGTGGCAGTCGAGACTCCGAGATTGGACATGGCGAAATCGGCGAAGACCTCGTCGTAGAGTGCGGATGTAAAGGGGGCATCTGCAAGAGCCGGAATGGTTGTGCTGCGACGGTTGCGATGATGAAGACGTTGGGCGTGATGGCGTCTGGAGGTGCTGCAAGGTTGATCAGCATGCGGGGCGTCGACTGGTTGCTCATTTTTCGTTTCGCCTATATCCCCTTGAGCGGCGAGCGCCAGTCCAAGAGCACCGAAAACTGCCAGCAGCTTGTCGAGCCGAATGCCCGTGGCATCTCCCAGCTCGAGCGATGCGAGCAGGCGTTCCGAAACACCGGCTTTTTTAGCGAGGGCGGCACGGGTGATCCCCTGCGCCTCGCGCGCCTGACGCACGTAGATGCCGGCTTGGCGCGGCGTGGTGATGGGAAGGGTATCCATGGCAATCTCCTAACGTGCAGACTTTTGCATCCTAGTATGACATGCAAAAGTCTGCATGAAAAGGCTCATGCAAAACTCTGCATTAGGCCTCATCCGGACGTTTAGTTTTGAAGGGTGTTTTACAGCACCAAAAAACCCAAGTGTTCCAGCAGGATCTTGAGGCCGATAAGGATGAGCACGACGCCACCCACGATGGTGGCGGGTTTTTCGTAGCGCGCGCCAAAGGTGTGGCCGATCGCTACGCCGGCGACGGAGAAGATAAACGTTGTGACGCCGATAAGCGATACAGCGGGCACGATGTCAACCGAGAGCGCGGCAAACGAGATGCCCACGGCCAGGGCGTCGATTGAGGTGGCGATGGCGAGGATCAGGTACTCGCCCAGTTCAATCTTCTCGGCATCCTTGCCGTCGCCTTCATCCTCGTCCTCGGTAAAGGCCTCCCACAGCATTTTGCCGCCGATGAAGGCGAGCAGGATAAAGGCGATCCAGTGGTCGATGGGGCCGATGATGCTCATGAATTGACTGCCAAGCGCCCATCCGATCACGGGCATGCCTGCCTGGAAGCCGCCAAAGAACAGGCCGAGCACTACGGCGACCTTAAGGTTGATCTTCTTCATGCCAAGGCCCTTGCAGATGGATACGGCAAAGGCGTCCATCGAAAGGCCAACGGCGAGCAACACGAGCTCTGCGAGTCCCATAGTCTGGCTCCCTCTCTGCGGGCGGGCCCGCGTGTACCTCTTGGGGGAGTAACAAAAAAGACTCGTGGCGTACGCGTTGCGCGCACAGCCACGAGTCTCGTTCATTAAGGCAAGCCAGGCCGCATCGGCCAGTGTGTTGACTTGCCGCGCCACCGGAGGCGAACCCGATCACGCGACTACTCCCTCATTTATGCGAATCCCGATGCTACCACATAAGCAGCTCATTTGGATTGGGGCTCTCAGCTGTGTTCGCTCATTCTGTAAGCATCGGATTTTGCGGGCGTCACAGGGGCAAACCGTGAGAAACTTATTGACGTTTATGGAGCGTATACGATGGGAGCGATGCTTTGGATAAGAACGAGCTGCAAAAGCGTATGGAACAGGCCATTCGCCTGACGGCACCTGGCCAGCCGATCCGCACCGCCCTCGACATGATCATTGCCGGTCACCTGGGTGCCCTTATCTGCGTCGGCGACACTGAAAACGTGCTCGCTGCCGGTAACGACGGCTTCCCGCTCAACATTTCGTTTACCTCGAACCGCCTGTTCGAGCTTTCCAAGATGGACGGCGCCATCGTTATCGATGGTGACCTCACCCAGATCCTGCGCGCCAACTTCCACCTCAATCCCGATCCCTCGCTCGCCACGAGTGAGACGGGCATGCGTCACCGTACTGCCGCTCGCATGTCGGTGCTCACCGACGCCATCGTGATCTCGGTTTCGGCTCGTCGTGCCGTCGTCAACGTGTACGTCCACGGCAAGAGCTACGAGATCCAGCCCGTCACCACCATCATGAGCTCGGTCAACCAGCTCGTCGCCACGCTCCAGACTACCCGTCAGTCGCTCGATCGCTCCCTGCTGCGCCTGACGGCCCTTGAGCTCGACGACTACGTCACGCTCGCCGACATCACCGGCATCTTCTCGAGTTTCGAGATCATGCAACAGGCAAAGACCGAGCTTAAGGATTGCATCGTCAAGCTGGGTAACCAGGGCAAGCTCGTGCAGATGCAGCTCGAGCAGCTCGCGGGCTCCAGCATGGATACCGAATACGACTTGATGATCCGCGACTACGCAAGCGATTCCTCCGAGGCAAACGCCGAGAAGATTCGCGCCGAGCTGAGCCGCATGACGCCTAAGGACCTGTCCGACCCGCAGCATGTGGCGGCGGTTCTGGGCTATGACGACCTGGACGAGGACTCCGTCATGACGCCGCTGGGCCTGCGCACGCTTTCGCGCGTGTCCGTCGTGCGCGACGGCGTGGCCGAGAAGATCGTCGACGAGTACGGCTCGCTGCAGGAGCTCATGGATGACATCAGCGAGGATCCGGAGCGCCTGGGCGACTTTGGCGTTAACAACCCTGCCATTCTTGCGGACTCCCTGTACCGCATGAAGGGCACCAAACAGGGGAACGCATAATGGCGCCCGTATGCGCCGTGGTCGTTGCCGGCGGCAGCGGCCAGCGCTTTGGAAATCCCGGCGGCAAGCAGCTCGTTAACGTGGCGGGCCGTCCGCTCATGAGCTGGTCCATCCGCGCGTTCGATCGTAGCGACAAGGTCGGCCACATTGTGGTGGTGTGTCCTGCCGAGCGCCGTGCCGAGATGCGCCGCCTGGCCATCGACCCGTTTGACTACGACACGCCCATCAGCTTTGCCGATGCCGGCGATACCCGTCAGGATTCCACCCGTGCCGGCGTGCATGCGGTTCCGGCGGGCTTTGAATACGTCGCCATTCACGATGGCGCTCGTCCGCTCATTACGACCGAGGCCATCGACCACGCTATCGACGTGCTTGTGAGCGACCGCTCGCTCGACGGTGTCGTGTGCGGTCAGCCCGCGATCGACACGCTCAAGATCGTCGATGGCGACAACATCGTCGAGACGCCGCCGCGCGAGCTCTATTGGGCCGCGCAGACGCCGCAGATCTTTAGCGTCGATGCTATGAAGCGCGCTCACGCCGCTGCTATTGCCGAGGGCTTTATCGGTACCGATGATTCGTCGTTGGTCGAGCGCATGGGCGGACGCGTCCGCTGCGTCCAGAGCCCGCGCGACAACCTTAAGGTGACGGTGCCCGAGGACTTGCGTCCCGTAACCGCGATTCTGCTTGGCCGCATGGCCGAGGGAGAGGACCTTCCCCATGTTCAGTAACCTGCGCATTGGCCATGGCTACGACGTTCACCGTCTGGTGGAGGGGCGTCGATGTATCATCGGCGGTGTCGATATTCCCTACGAGCGTGGCCTGCTGGGCCACTCGGATGCCGATGTGCTCGCGCACGCCTTGGCCGACGCCATTCTGGGCGCCTGCCGCGGGGGAGACATCGGCAAGCTATTCCCCGATACCGACCCCGCCTATGAGGGTGCTGATTCGATGGTGCTGCTCGCTCGCGTGATGGGCTATGCGCGCGAGCTGGGCTTCGAGTTTGTCGATGCCGATTGCACCATTGCCTGTCAGCAACCCAAGATCACCCCGCACCGCGATGCCATGCGCGCCAACCTTGCCCATGCCCTGGGCGTTGACGTCGGAAACGTGGGCGTCGCCGCCACTACGACCGAAAAGCTCGGTTGGGAAGGCCAGGGCGAGGGAATCGGCGCCTGGGCCGTCTGCCTGCTACAGAAAACCGTTAAGGAGTAACGAATGCGTATCTACAACAGCGCTACCCATAAAAAGGAAGAGTTCCAGCCCATCGAGTCCGGCAAGGTCCGCATGTACGTGTGCGGCCCCACGGTCTACGACAACATCCACATCGGCAATGCCCGCACGTTCATCAGCTTTGACGTGATTCGTCGCTGGCTCATCGCGAGCGGCTACGAGGTCACGTTCGCCCAGAACCTCACCGATGTCGATGACAAGATCATCAAGCGCGCCAACGAGCAGGGCCGCACTGCCGCCGAGGTCGCGACGGAGTTCTCCGACAAGTTCATCGGCGTCATGCGCGCCGCCAACGTGCTCGATCCCGATGTGCGTCCTCGCGCCACCAAGGAGATCGGCCCCATGATCGCCATGATCAAGACGCTCATCGAGCAGGGCCACGCCTACGCCGCCGATAACGGCGATGTGTACTTTGCCGTGCGCAGCGATCCCAACTATGGTCAGGTCTCGGGCCGCAACATCGACGACCTTATGGTTGGCGCGCGCATCGAGGAGAACGAGGACAAGAACGACCCGCTCGACTTTGCCCTGTGGAAGGCCGCCAAGCCCGGCGAGCCCAGCTGGCCGAGCCCCTGGGGCGAGGGGCGTCCCGGTTGGCACACCGAGTGCGCCGCCATGGTGCACCGCTACCTGGGCACCCCGATCGACATCCACGGCGGCGGCTCCGACCTTGCCTTCCCGCATCACGAGAACGAGTGCGCCCAGGCCACCTGCGCTTGGCACCAGGGCTTCTCCAACACCTGGATGCACACGGGCATGCTACTGGTCGACGGCGAGAAGATGTCCAAGTCGCTCGGAAACTTCTTTACGCTGGCCGAGGTGCTCGAGCAGCACTCTGCCGCGGCCCTGCGCCTGCTGATGCTGCAGACGAGCTATCGCTCGCCGCTCGACTTCTCCTGGGAGCGCCTGGAGGGTGCCGAGAATTCGCTCACGCGTATTGCCGGTACGGTCGAGAACCTTCGTTGGGCTGCGAACCATGCGACGGCCGATGCCGATGCGGCTGCCGCCGAGGCGTTTGCCGCCAAGGCCGCCGAGACCCGCGCCGCCTTTAAGGAGTGCATGGACGACGACTTTAACACCGCCGGTGCCATGGGTGCTGTCTTTGGCTTTGTCACCGAGTGCAATCAGTATCTGGAGCAGGCGGGCGATGCTGCCGACAAGGCCGCAGTCCTGGCTGCCGCCGATACGCTGGCCGAGCTGCTCGATACGTTTGGCGTTGAGCTTCCCGAGCCCAAGGTCGAGTTGCCGCTGGGCCTGCTGGGCGTTGCCGCCGGTTTGGTTGCCTACACGGGCGACGACGTGGACGAGGCCGCTGCCAAGATTCTCGAGGCTCGTGCCGAGGCTCGTGCCGCCAAGAACTGGGATCTGGCAGATGCCATCCGCGACCAGCTCAAGGACCTGGGCCTCACCATTGAGGATACGGCCGCCGGCACCCGTATCAAATCTCTCTAATCCCCGCGGGTTTCCCAAGCACCCGACCTTGCCGTTCAAACCGTCGCTCGCGTACTCAAGTACGCGTCGCTCCTCTTTCACGGTAATCTCGGGCACTTGGAAAACCCGTACCGACCGCCCGAGCCACGGCACCTTGCCTTTCAATCGTCGGGCATGACCTCAAGGTCTATGCCCTCCTCTTTCAAGGCAATCTGCCGCACCTCGGGCGGTCGGTCTATTTGTTTCGTTTGATAGTTGTATTTAGGAGGTCGCTTTATGGCCGACAATCGCAAGCGTTCGCCTCGTGGCGGCAAGCAGGCTGCTTCTGGCTCGCGTCCGATTCGCCGCAATGATCGCGCTGCCGCTCCCAAGGGCCAGCGCGATCGCACCCAGGCCGCACGTCCGCAGCGCGATCGCAACCGCGACGCTGTCCAGGCTCCCAAGGGCGAGTTTATCGAAGGTCGTCGTGCTGCCGCCGAGGCGCTACGCACTGGTTTTCCCATCAAGTGCGCGCTCATTGCCGAGGGCGGGGAGCGCGATGCCGCCTTGTCGCGCCTGGTCGATGACCTCAACGCCGCGGGCGTCCGCATTAAGTTCGTTCCACGCGCGCAGCTCGATGCGCTGTCGAGCCATGGCGCTCACCAGGGCATTGCGCTCGAGGTTGGCAACTTCCCCTATGCCGATGTCGCCGACATCCTCGACCGCGCGGGCGACGGTCCGGCGCTTGTCGTTGTGCTCGACCATGTGACCGACGACGGTAACTTTGGCGCCATCGTGCGCTCTGCCGAGGTTGTGGGCGCAGCGGGCGTCATCATCGCCAACAAACGAGCCGCCGGCGTAACGGTGGGTAGCTACAAGACTTCTGCCGGCGCCGTTATGCATCTGCCCATCGCGCAGGTCCCCAATATCGCTCGTGCGCTCGATGACCTCAAAGCCGCCGGTTTTTGGGTGGGCGGTGCCTCTGAGCACGCCGAGGGTAGCTGCTGGGATGCCCCCTTCGAGGGCCGCGTGGCACTCGTCATGGGTTCCGAGGGCGACGGCATCTCGCGTCTGGTGCTCGAGAAATGCGACTTTTTGACCAAGCTTCCCCAGCGCGGCATGACCGAGAGCCTCAATGTTGCCCAGGCGACTACGGCTCTCTGCTTTGAGTGGCTGCGCCGCAACGCCGGCGAGCTCATGGGGGAGGAGTAGCGCATGTCCAAAAAGAACCGTGCCAAGTCCAAGGCCAAGCGCTTTGGCGAGGGCTCGGCCAAGCCGATTGTTTCGGCCGCGACCTACGGCGTGGGCGGCAATGCGTTTGCGCAGGCCATTGCCGACCCGGTCTCGACGGTGCACTCCAATAAGCCCGAGCTGTTGGTGGTCGACGGTTACAACGTGATCCACTGCACGCCGCGCTACGAAAAGCTCGTGTACGACCATTCCGACGATCCGTATTCCAGCGACGTTCACGATATGGCGCGCACCGCCCTCATCAACGACGTCGCCGCCTTTGCCCAGGGCCGCTACGAGGCCGTGATTGTGTTTGACGGCGCGGGCAATATCTCCAGCGAGCGCCCCAACCTGCCGGCCCGCGGCGTGCGCATTGAGTTTTCGCCGACGGGTGTTTCGGCCGATACCGTGGTGCAGAAGCTCTGCATCGAGGCGCGCGAGGAAGGCCGCGCGTGCTCCGTGGTATCGAGTGACGGCACGATCCAGGCCGTTGTCATGGGCAAGGGCGTTACGCGCATCTCGAGCCGTATGCTGGTGGACGAGATCAAACAGATCGATAACGACGTTCACGAGGCCGAGGAGGCCCCGCAGATCAAGATGACCCTGGGCAGCCGTCTAAGCCCCGAGGCCCTGGCAAAGCTCAAGGCCCTGCGCGGGAGGTAGGGAAGTTGGCGGGGCAATGCTGCCTCGCTAACTCCATTCAGCGATGTCGATCATTCTTTCGAGGCGCCACGTTAGCGCCTCTTTTAGATATGGCAGCCTTGCCGTGAGCGCGTCGTTTCTGGAAAGAATCTCGATTGCCTCGTCAACGAAGCCTTCGAGTTTGTCGCAGTCAAACCAGCCCATGTCCTCGACGAGCAACATTTGTTTGGCGGGGCTTGAATGAAATTGTGCGCTGGTAAAACTGTGCTCTCCCGCCCTAAGCTCCTCTAGTGATATGTTGCACCAGAGCGATGAGCCCGAATCGAAGATGGGGGCAGGTCTGCAAGCTTGCGTGTTTACGTTTCGCACGAGGCCGAAGTTGCGCCAATGACGATCGTAGTTGGCAATGATGTCGTCACATACGATCATGCGGTCAAGGGCATCCTTGACGCCTGTCACCCCGAGCTCCTCGCAGTTTGCTACATATCGCTCGTAGTCGGTTAGCCGTTCATCTGCGTTTGCGTGCTGGTTTACATAGAACGCAGGGACATACTCTTCTTCATCAGTTAAGAAGACATCGCATGTGCTCAGGGCGGAAGTGCCCGTGCCCTCGAGCGAGTAAGGCACATAATCGCAGGCGTTTAGGATGCGACGGTGGAGCGCGGTCGCCACCAGCTCGTTATAAGGTTCCTGGTCCAGGTGCGCTCCTGCCTTATGCAGAATTCGACGTTCGCCCTCGCACGTCCAGTACTTTTGAAGATTGCCGTCCGAGGTGTTATCGGGCTTTGCGGCAGCCGCTTTTCCCTCTGGGGCAAAGGGTGCAATGGACAGCGAGACGTCATCAAAGGCGTTATTGAAGAAGTTGATATCCTCCCAGGTGAGACCGGAACCTTGGGGCCTAATCCAATACTGGTCGGATAAGGAGAGGCCGAGATTTCGCTGGACGAGTTCATCGGGAACATCGACTGCGGCTTCTGCAAGCAGGGAGGCTAGCCCAATGCGTGCGAGCGGGATACCGCGGCCGCGCCACCAGATGCGGAAGGAGTCTAGCGATATGGGGCTATTAGGGCCAAATACTCCAATAGGGGCGTGGGCGTAATCGATGTCGGCACCGATGTGGGTAAAGTCTTTTCGCGATGTACTGTAGACCAGCTGAGCGACTTCGTACGTGCGGTTCATGAGGGTGAACGCGATCTCGCTCTTACCGTGGCCGCGGCGGGGACGTCCCCCCGTTTTGGTCACAGAGCGGAGTCGCGTGTCGACGCTGTCTTTGTCGATGAGCCATACACCAGAAGCCTTGCGGGCCTCAAGTGCTCCGTTTTTTATGAGCTCCTGCACCCTGCGCGGAGTGATGCCGAGCAGCTCGGCGGCTTCTTTGGTAGTAAGCATCGCGAAACCCTTCGCCAGAACGAATAGTTTTATATATAGCAATTGTAATTAAAACTATTCGTTCTGGCGAATGGTTTTAAGATTGAGGGCGCACTGACAGAAATGAACGGGCCTGGTACGCGTTGTTGCTGGATTTTGCATATTTGTATAACGCCGTGCGGCCTGTTGCGCCCCGTCCGCAATTCCTTTATTCTTAACTCGCTTCGCGTGAAAGCGCCAAGTGTGCCAGTGTGGCGCAACGGTAGCGCAACTGATTTGTAATCAGTGGGTTGCAGGTTCGATTCCTGTCACTGGCTCCATTAACAAAAGCGCAGGTCAGAGCTTGTTTTCTCTGGTCTGCGTTCTTGTTTTTAGGATGCTGTGTGCAACAGGCTGTGCAACGGCGTGTGCAATAAAACGGGTTTTAACTCTTCAAAATTGAAATGCGTATTCACAATCTCGTCACGTTTAGAACGTCTTGTCGATGTTATTCGGAATCGAAACCCCGTGCTTTCCGATCCATCCGGCGTATAGCTTGTCTCTCTGCTTGAACCATGCGACGCGCATGTTCCTCATGCGCCTTTGTGCAATATGATTTCTGTTTCTTAGTCGTCCTCCTCGGTTTTGACTGCTCCTTCTTCGCGGCCTCTGGGCTTGTAAGTGCGTGCATCGTTTGCTGACGGATCTTGTAGGGACGTTTGCAGAGTTCACAAGAACGCCAGGCTTGATTGCTCTGAAGATATTCCAGAAGCTGCGCAGTAAATGCCCTGGTAAGACTCCCCGCAAATTGTTTTTCAGGTTCCAGGTCTATTTTTGCCAGTTTTAGAAGAGTGCGATCAAGGATGATGCGGTGATTTTCGGGATAAGGATGCAGAGCGAGATCCAGAAAGGCGGCGAGGGGCGCTTCGAGCGATTCCAAGTAACGAGAGGCGACAATTCTTGCAGCGATGACATTCGGTTGTAAATCGTGCTCATTAATCTTTGAATTGATTTCTACGGGCAACTGACAAGCGACGGAAAGCTGGCCGAAGTGTTTCATGACGCTCTTGTTATTAGGCAATTTGGCCAGCAGCTTAATTGTCATGTCATAAGCCTTTGGCCCAAACGCAGATTTACACGCGAAGAGAAGCGCTGCGACTTGCATGATAGATATGGTAGAAAGCAGGTCATCCATCAGAATGACTTGCTCGTTATTCTTCCTTATACCCTGAATCAGGTTTGCCGCTTCTGTACCAGCTGAACCGTCGCGTCCTTTGTAGTGATTAAACAACGATAAATCAAAGGCGTCTCTGATTTCGACACTTCTTTGTGAACCGTCTAGTGCGTCTTGCCATTTTTCAAAGCCGTCACCTATCGGATTGTCAGAGAACTCATCGTTAGAGATATATCGTTTTTCAACCCGCTCAAACTCTCCGGCGTAGGGTGAAACGGGGAGACCGTAGGCTTCGATGAAACGTTTGACTTCACCTAAGTCACTCGTATCTAAATTGAGTAGGGCACCCGTTGCAAAGCCGTCTGGAAGACCGTATGCCTTGGCTCCGGCTTTGCAAAGGAACGCCGGACGCTCTGAGCCGTCGAAATTGACGCAAATCAGTCGGGCAATTGGCAATGTCCAAGGGATTAAGTCGTCGTTAGTGGTGGGAACTTTAATTTTTCCTGTACTCATAAGTGCTCCTCTAGCTGCTCAAAGCCCGTTAAACTCCATTCTGCTAAAAATAATAGTTAGCGCCATGTCGCAGGTCAAGTAGTGTGAACTACGTAAACCACACGAACGAAAGGAGTTCAGATGAACGATATAAACGCGAATCAAATGAGCACTGTGAGGCGTAAGGAATGGTGTCGAGCTTTGAACAAGATTCCGTATGCTTGTGTCACAGCGCGTGATATCGCAATGCTCATGAACGTTTGTAAGACGACTTCAATTGAGATTCTAAAAGCAGCGGGTGGAATCAAGATCGGTCGGGCCTGGCGCGTCGACAAAGCTGACCTGATCACATACCTTGCCGGTCTGGAGTGCGATAACAATGACCGCTAAGACCGTAGCCTCACTGCTCGACGCCGCGTTACCCGTTGGCGGTACGCGCGGCGTCGCCGCGCACGTCGCCGACGCGTGTGGCGCTGCCGAGCGTACCGCCAACGGTCCTGCGCTTGTCGATAATACTGGCTCAGCGTACAAGATGGACTCCATGGATGGTGCCAATGCCCCCACCCCCATCATCCATATCAAGACGACTGTCACCCCTGAAGAGTGGTTGTTGCTCTGCAAGAAAGAGGGCTCGAGGAATGAGGGACGGGGTGTGGGGGTGAGGAATACTCCGAAACTGATTGAAGAGGAGAGCTCTAAAAGACTTGAGAAGATAGCGAGGAGCCAAGAAGCAATTGATGACGATTGGTTCGTGAAGGGGAAATGGCTCTGGGTTACCGGCAAGGATCAAGATGAAGCTGCAGTTGAAGCGACGTTGAAGGCGATTGCAACGGGATTTGAGTTCGAGTTCGCTTCGGCGAAACAAATGGTGTCAGCCTGGAATAGCGCTGATTTGTACGGCTCGAACAACAAAGACAGGACTTTGGATAAGTATCGCTCGGTTCAGAACCTGCTAGTGTCGTATCTGGGTTATTCGAGGGACAAGACAGAAGTCAGCATGCTGTACGAGCTTCTCGACGAGCGTCGTCTAAATAAACTTGCGACCATTCTGTCGTCGATTTATTCAGGAAAGGAGCTGCGTAGCTACTATCTGCGTCTCGGCGCTAAAGCGGAAGAAGTCGACAAGCTGTTTGACTGTTTAAAGAAAACGGTTTGCACGACTGCGTAATGATCATCATCGACATTCGAATATAGTTGAGCCCGGTTATGCTGGGCTTTTTGATAAGAGGTTGCTAATACTGTATTTCTCTTCGCCGATTCGCCTTCAAATGAGCATTAACCGATAAATGACTTTATCTAAAATGATGACATCTGAGCTGTAACGAAGGAGTCGCTATATGAAGACCGTCTACGATGCCCTTGACCCTATCGTCAACGGGTCGGCAACGACCAAGGAGAAGGGCGACAAGTATGAGGCGGCCTGCGTTTATTATCTCAAGAACGACCCCTTCTACGCACTGTTCTTCTCCCGTGTCGGGACGATAGCCCAGGCACTCGAATGGGACGATTGTCCCGTCCACGACACCCAAGACAACGGAATCGACCTCATGGCCCAGACCGCCGAGGCGGGGGAATGGTGGGCGATCCAATGCAAGTGCTATGACGGCGAGAAGGACCTTCCCAAGGGCATCTGCGATTCGTTCTTCGCCCATGCGGCATTTATCGACGGCGTCGACTCCCTGATGGTCATGACGACGGCGAAGGGTCCGGGAAAGAACCTCCAGAAGCAAATCGACGCCAGCGGGTCCATGTACATCGATACCGCCAAGATGGCGGCCTCCAATATCGACTGGACTCCGTTTATCGAGGGCGTCCCCGCCGGCGAGCGTGTGACCTATGACCTCCGCTCGCATCAGGAGCGTGCGGTCGCGGCGATCGAGGAGAAGTGGGCGGAGTTCGACCGTTGCAAGGCGATCATGGCGTGCGGCACGGGAAAGACGCTCATGTCCCTTCGCCTCGTCGAGGACTGGATCGGCCCCGCCGCCGGCACGATTCTCTTCTGCGCGCCGTCGATCTCCCTCGTCGGACAGTCCATGCGCGAGTGGATGGGCCAGAGCCGCGTGCCCATGTCTTCGCTCGTCGTCTGCTCGGACTCGAAGGCGTCGCGCAAGGACGACGTCATCCCGATGACGCTCGATTCATTCGAGTATCCCGCAACGACGAATCCCGAGAGCCTGTACCGCTCGTTCAAGCGTTGCAGACGCTCGAACCCCGACGGGCTGGTCGTCATTTTCTCGACCTATCAATCTATCGGCGTCATCCATGACGCGCAGGCGCTCGGCATGCCCGAGTTTGATATCGTCGTGTGCGACGAGGCCCACCGCACGACCGGCAACGCCCTCCCCGGCGTCTCCAAGACTGAGGCTTCGGCCTTCATGAAGATCCACTTCAACGAGAACGTTGCCGCCAAGAAGCGCCTGTACATGACGGCGACCCCGCGCATCTACGGCGAGACCGCCAAACGCAAAGGCGCCGAGGAGGACTACACCATCGCCTCCATGGACGACGAGTCCATCTACGGCCCCACCGCCTACCAGATCAAGTTCGGCGAGGCCGTGGAGCAGAAGCTGCTCACCGACTACAAGGTCGTCGTCCTCACCGTCCAGGAGGATGCCATCGGGGACCGCCTGCCCTCCCTGGAGAGCGACCAGGGCGTCAACGCAATGAGCCTGGAGCCCTCGGACATCGGCAAGATTATCGGCTGCTGGAAGGGCCTCGTCGATCACGGCGAGGGCGCGCCCGACGACGCGACCGGCCTCGGTGGCATGCTCGTCGTCGATGACGTCGAGACCATGGTGACCGACTGCAAGCCGCTGCACCGCGCCGTCGGCTTCTGCTCGACCATCAATGCATCGAAGACCATCACGGAGGCCTTCTCGCAAATCGTCGAGAAGTTTGCCGAAGACGAGCACGAGGAGCTCCCGCTCAAGTGCGAGCTGCGCCATGTCGACGGCAACATGCCGTCCGACCAACGCACGAGAAACATCACCTGGCTCGGAGGGGACGTCGCCGAGGACGAGTGCCGCATCCTCACCAACGCGCGCTGCCTCGCCGAGGGCATCGACGTGCCCAACCTCGACGCCGTCATCTTCTTCAATGCCAAGAACTCGACCGTTGACGTCGTCCAGGCCGTCGGCCGCGTCATGAGGCGCGCCGAGGGCAAGGACTTCGGCTATATCATCCTGCCCATTTTCGTCCCCGCCGGCATGACGCCGGAGGAGGCGCTCGACGACAGCAAGGTGTTCGCGAACGTCTGGAGCATCCTCCAGGCCCTCCGCTCGCACGACGAGCGAATCGAGGCCAAGGTCAACGCGCTCGCCCTCCAGCAGGAGGCCGAGAAGAACAAGGTTGCCGGATCTGCCAACCAGAAGGGGTGGGACGCCGGCGACCTCAAGCTCAAGCAGGAGGAGGAGAGCCAGAAGGCGGCGGAGATCACGCAGGGCGTGCAGATGAGGCTTACGTTCTTCCCGGTCGAGCGCTGGGAGAAGGCCGTCAAGACCACGCTGGTCAAGAAGTGCGGCACGCGTATCTACTGGGACGAGTGGGCCGAGGACGTGGCGAAGATCGCCCAGCGCCACATCGAGCGCATCGGCAAACTCGTCCGCGAGAACGACGAGGTGTCCGGCAGCTTCAAGACGTTCCTGCACGGCCTTCAGGACTCGCTAAATCCCAGCATCACCGAGCAGGACGCGGTCGAGATGATCGCCCAGCACATCATCACCGTCCCGGTGTTCGACGCCCTATTCGGAGACTTTGAGTTTGCGAAGTCGAACCCCGTGTCCGTCGCCATCGAACGTTTCCTTGGTGTGCTCGAAGAGCATAAGATCGAGGAGGCGTCGGATTCCGAGGTCCTCGACGACGTGTATGCGAGCGTGCGCCGCCGCGCGGCCGCCATCCAGTCGGATGCGGCGCGCCAGCAGCTCATCCGCGACCTCTACGAGAAGTTCTTCAAGGTCGCGTTCAAGGCGACCTCGGACAAGATGGGCGTCGTCTACACCCCGACCGAGATCATCGACTACATCCTTCGCGAGACCGACCGCGTTCTCAAGCGCGAGTTCGGCCAGTCGCTTGCCGACGACCGCGTGCATATCCTGGACCCCTTCGCGGGCACGGGCTCGTTCATGGCGCACCTCATCGAGAGCGACCTCATCCCCGACGAGAAGCTCAAGCGCAAGTACACCCGCGAGATCCACTCCAACGAGATCCTGCTGCTCGCGTACTACATCATGACGGTGAATATCGAGTACGCCTACCATGCCCGCATGGGCGGCGGCTATCAGCCATTCGAGGGCGCGGTGCTCACCGACACGTTCCAGATGACCGAGGAGTCGAACACGCTCGACGATGAGGTGTTCTACGACAACACGGACCGCGTGCGCATCCAGAACGCGCTCCCGATCCGGGTGATTGTGGGCAACCCCCCATACTCGGTGGGCCAGACGAGCGCCAACGACAACAACCAGAACGAGAAGTATCCGACGCTCGACAGTCGCATCGCGCAGACGTACGTTGCGAAGACAACTGCGACCAATAAAAACTCCCTGTACGATTCTTACATCCGAGCGTTCAGGTGGGCGAGTGACCGAATCAAGGATAAGGGCATCGTCTGTTTCGTTAGCAACGGGGGCTGGGTCGACGGGTCCTCGTCCAACGGGTTTCGTCGCTCGCTCGTCGAGGAGTTTAATAGCATCTATGTCTTCAACCTTAAGGGGAACCAGAACACTTCAGATTGGAAGCGCGAGGGTGGCAAGGTGTTTGATGCTGGCGCGAAAATCGGTGTCGCTATAACCATGCTGGTCAAGAATCCAGATTCTAAAGAGCGTGGCGTTATCCACTACCACGATATTGGCGACTATCTAAGCCGCGAGGACAAGTTGAATCTGATTCGCGATTTTGCGGTCAATGGCGACATGGAATGGTCGATTATCAGGCCTGACAGATACGGTGACTGGCTGAATCAGCGAGACGATTCGTTTTATGAATTCGCACCGCTGGGAGTAACGAAGAGGAAGCCCCCCTACGGTCTATTTACCATCTGGTCTGCGGGCCTTAAAACGCAGCGCGACCCTTGGGCGTGGGGATTTTCTCGTTCGAAAGTGCAGGAACAAATGGAGCGCCTGCTATCGAACATGGACGCTGAGATTCAAACCGCGAAGGGCGAAGGGCGCGCAATTGAATATGATCCGACCCGCTTCAGCTGGACGCGGCGTATGGAGGATGCTGCTAGGAAGGGAGAGCGGCTGGTCTATAACTGTGACGAGGTCGTAATGGGGTCGTATAGGCCGTTCTGTAAGCAATGGGTTTACTACGACCGCGTGATGAACGAAATGACCTACCAGCAGCCCCGCCTTTTCCCTCTCGCGGTAAGCGGGAGGGAAAAGGCCGAAAGGACCTACCAGCAGCCCGATATCCTCTCAAAGATAACGGGAAAAGGCGGGGCCGAAATGACCTACCAGCAGGACTCCTTCCGTTGCTTGGATAATTTGGTCATTACGGTTCAAGGAAATGAAGCGGTGCCGTTTTACGCATTGATTTATGATTCGATTCCCAGTCTGACCGCTCATGGCGGAAATCAGTGTTTCCCTCTGTTCTGGTATGAAGAAAAGCAAGTTGGGATGAATCTCTTCAGCGGAAATGGCCGTGCTGCTTCTGGTGACCAGACGTCTCTTTATGGTAATGAGGCGCCTTGTGTCGAACGGTCCTATACGCGCCACGATGCCATCACTGATGAAACCCTTAAGGTTTTCCGTGATGCTTATCCGCACGCGTTTCCGAACCGCTACAAGAAGGACGGAGGCATCGAGCTCACCAAGACCGATATCTTTTATTACGTCTACGGCATCCTGCACTCTCCTGAGTATCGCAAACGCTTCGAGTCGAATCTCAAGAAAGAGCTGCCGCGCATCCCGCTCGCTGCGGACTTTGCCAGGTTTTCGGAGGCGGGACGAAAACTCGCCCATCTTCATCTCGATTACGAGGAAATTGACCCATGGGCATCGATTGTCGAGGACGGTGACTCGGTGAACCCTGGCCGTACGGTCAAGATGGCATTCGGCAAGTGCAAGAAGGACGAGGGGCATCCCAAGGGCCAGGACATGACCGTCCTCAAGGTCGCCGAGAACATGACGCTGCGCGGTATCCCGCTTGGGGCATACGAGTACGTCGTTAATGGGCGCTCGGCCATCGGCTGGCTCATGGATCGCTATCAGGTCCGCAAGGACAAGGCGTCGGGCATCGTCAACGACCCCAACGACTACAGCGACGACCCGCGCTATATCGTCGACCTGGTCGAGCGCGTCGTGACCGTGTCGATGGAGACCATCGCTATCGTTAACGAGTTGCCAGCCCTGAACGAGAAGGCCCAGCCTGCTGACTGGCCCGCCGCATGGAAGGTGAAGTAACAGCTGAAGGGGATTCATGATTCGCGGATAGCGACGTTGCATATTGGGGTTGATGAACATCGCCCGATAGCGTGTCGCCGCGGGACGGATGGTTATCACAAATGCCCGGTTCTCGAAGGAGGCACGACGCTATGCAGAAGGTCTACTCGGCCAGACGGTCGTGCTCGTCGACGGCCCCGCGCTCGCCGGCCTCATGATCGACTACGGTGTCGGCGTGAGCACAAGGCAGGTTTACGAAATCAAGGCCGTGGACACGGACTTCTTCGAAGAATAGCGAGCAAGCGGCTACCTCGCGCCCTTCCGCCCGTTGCACTTCGAGCAGAGCACCTGCAGATTAGACGGCACGGTCTTACCGCCCCTAGCGACCGGCACGATATGGTCGATGTGCAATCCAACACCATCGGGCATGTACTTCCCGCACATCTGGCAGGTGTAGTTGTCCCTTCGCGCTATCTGCTCGCGCAGCTGTTTAGTCATCAGCTTCCGCTGGTTGCGAGCATGGTAATCCCTGAGCGTCGCTTCGTCGTTAATGGCGGCGAGGCGGTTTCGCCTGTTCACAACCCAGTCCCAGCTCACGGCCATCACGCTATCGTCCACGGACACCTTGTAGGACGTCTTCACGTAGTTCCTCTGCCTGTAGCGTGTCTGCTCACGGCACGTGACAAACTGGAACGCGTGCGCGTCGTCGAGTGTCTCGGCGTATTGCCGCTCCCGGCGCTTCCGCAGGCTGCAGGTCTTCAGGTATTCCTCCTGCTGTGCCTTCCACTCCTGGATGTAGGAGCGCTCCGCGACTATCTTTTCCCAGTTGGCGGGCTCGAGCATAAAGCGATCTATCAGGTCGTCGATCTTCACGTTGCGCCTGCCGGAGACATCGAACCGCTCGACGAAGTATGGGTAGTGAAAGGGATTCGCCAGGACTCTTCGCACCAGAGAGACGACGCAGCAGATGAGAACAATCGAGACAACGGCCGCAACGATGTAGGGAAGCAGATCGACGGCGACGAGATTTCCCCATTTATCGACATGATAGTAAGTAAACAAGATGGCTCCCATTCGCTCGTATTGGCATCAGATGATAGACCAACGCAAGCGCTCGCCCTTTTACCACCCCGCCCAGACACAACCACGCAACCCCCACACCATGTTCGCTTTACAAAACCAAACGCCCGACCGATACTGGTAGAAGCAAAACACGAACACGTGTACGGGAGGTAAGGCATATGATCATGAAGAAGCACTCCCTCGCGGGCACCTGCGGCATCCCCACGGAGGACCGCCGCATCTACATCCCGGTGGACGTCAACGGGACCGACGACCCCGACCGTGGCCCGTCCGACCCGGTCACCATCCACTGGCCCGACGGCCGCTCCTGGCAGGTCGAGTCCATCTACTTCCGCTCCGAGTTCGGCCGCGCCCTCTTCGGCAATCTCTGCGTGCGCTACGACGTCTGCATCGCAAAGCAGCGCAAGACGGTCTGGTGGGAGCACGGCGACTGGTTCGTCGAGCGTGGCAGCGGCATGGCGGTGACGCCCGCGTGACAGATCACACCAAGGACTTCGGCGGCGGCATCACGGTGCGCGCCCGCGGCGACAGGCCAGGTCGGCGCGTCCACAAGCAGTACGTCGACGTCTACGCCCGCGCAAACGCCGACGGGACCATGGTCCCCATCCGCGTCTGCTGGCCGGACGGGCGCTGCTTCACCATCGATCAGATCCTCGAGATCGAGCCCTTCGGGGCTATCGTGCAGAACGCCCAGACGGCCACCTACACCGTTCGCTTCGGCCAGTGGCGCACCCAGCTCATGCTCGAGCACTACCACGAGGAGGACGACATCCACGGGGCTGAGGACCACCTGCGCTGGTGGGTCTGGGCGTTCGACAACACCCTCACCAAGAACGACGTGGGGGTGTAGACCCGTCGCCGGAACGTAAACGTCGTACGTCAAAAGGCCTCTGTCCTCCGAATGTCCCGTTCAAAAAAGTGACGAGCGCTCGTCAGGGTCAAAATGCTGCATATCAAAATCGCTCAAGCAATCGGCTACAATGCGAAGTGGCGGGCAACGCATACGCGGTGCCCTTTCGCTTTAAGACCTCTTTGCGTGCTTTCCGGGCTACTTGGGGGTCTTTTATCATGTCACAGAGCAACCGCCAAACGTCAAAAACGTCCGCTAGGCGTAAGGCCATCAAGGCGCTCGTCGGAGTCGAAAGGTTTTCCTGTAATGCATGACGCGAGATTGTCGGCAAATCGGTCGATTTGGCCTGCGGCATATTCGACGATTCTGTCCGGATCCTGTAGGTCGCCGCGGGATGCCGCGAGGAGCGTCGCCGCGAGCCCGCGCATCTCGTAGCTGATATCGAAGATCTGGTTCTGCTCGGCTTCTGTCATGGATGCCCCTTTCCGGAAACGATGCGTAATCCATATTCTCCCCTTCGGGCCCGCCGCCGGCGGGCCCTTTTGCTGCCGCCGGTATCCGGCATGCGCCGCCGTATGGCCACGGCTCCGCGGCCGGGTGGCACCTCCGCTACGCCGCGTCAAGGGGGCCCATGAGACCCCGCACAAACCTCCGCTCCGCTCCGGTTGGTGGAGGTCGTCATGGACCTCCCTTGACCCGCCTTCGCTCCGGTGCGGCTTTGCAGGGAGCAAAGCCGACGACGACGCGCGACGTCGCCATTCGGCTTTGCCCGCAGGGGCGAGATGTTGAGGGCAGGGTGCCCGGAACGGAGGAAGAGATGCAGCAGCTGATGACGAGGGAAATCGCCAAGACGGCGCCGAGGCTCTATGGACAGGACGGGGCGGAGGACCCCACGGTCTACGCCCACTACTTCTCGTGCATGAACGGATGGGACTGGTGGCTGCTCGAGTTCGACGGCACGGACGAGGCGTTCGGCCTCGTCGAGGGCTACGACGACGAGCTCGGCTACTTCAGCATCAAGGAGATGGAGGAGCTGAACCGCCAGATGGGGTTCGCCGCCGTCGAGCGCGACGAGCACTTCTCCCCGAAGCCGCTCAGCGCCGTCAGGAGGAGGTAGCCGCATGGTCGCGGTCGAGTTCGACTCCATGGGCGAGGCGGTCCGCCTCGCCCTCGTGGCCGGGGAGTACGTGGGCGGCGGCCTCGCCGTCCTCCTCCTCGACGCCACGGACCCGCGCTCCGACGGCTACATGGCCGAGTGGGGCGTGCTCACGGCGAACGTGCCGGCTGCGGCCGAGTGGTGCCGCGGGCACGGCAACATCGCCATCGACGCCGCGGTCCCCGCGGCACTCCTCAAGGCACTCGTGGCCGCCGGCAGACTCCGGATGGCCGGCCGCTCGGCTGCGTCCGGGATGGCCCGCTACCCGCTGGCCACGGTCGCCGGGCACGCCCTCGACGGCATGGGCGGCCTGAGCGAGACCCTCGAGGAGGCGCTCGGCTCGACGGTCGTCGTCGAGTACGAGTCAGGCGGCGACGGCGGCGCGTTCGAGGCGGGGACCGCGCCGGCGGGCTCGGTCGAGCTCGAGCGCCTCATCGCCGCCGCGAGGTCCGAGGCCGACGCGTTGGCGGCCGCCGGCGGATGGGCGGCCGTCCGGG
>CAJLOU010000002.1 GCA_905208345.1 uncultured Collinsella sp. | reverse complement strand
GGCCCGTGGGTTATACCCTAAGAGCAAACCACCCTTTTTAAGGGTGGTTCTGATTTATCTGACGGTTTAAAACGGTCTCACGTGTTACAGATTAAGACGTTATATCTGGACAGTCACGCCATCCCAATTACATCCCCGTTAGCAGCACGATGTCGAGAATCGTCACGATGACGCCGATCCCTACGAGCAGCGCGTTGAGCGGGCGCGAGTTGGCGTATTTGCCCATGACGCGGGCTGAGCTGGTGAGCCGTATGAGCACAAAGACTGTAATCGGCAGCTGAAGCGACAGCAGTGCCTGACTCCAGATGAGACCTTCAAAAGGATTTGGTATGACCAGACACGCCGCTACTGCGCCGGCGAAACAGGCCGCTACCCCGATCGAGGAATGTCGGTCGTGGATGTCGTATTCCTCGTCGAACATGCCCGCGGTGATGGTTCCCGCCGCCATGCCCGCTGTCACGCTGCTCGATAGTCCCGCGAACAGCAGCGCTACCGCAAAGATGGTCGAGCTCGCCGGGCCCAAGATGGGGGAGAGCGTGGCCGCTGCGACGGCGAGGTCGTCTACG
The DNA here is from genome assembly GCA_905208345.1 of uncultured Collinsella sp. Lineage (GTDB taxonomy): Bacteria > Actinomycetota > Coriobacteriia > Coriobacteriales > Coriobacteriaceae > Collinsella. The sequence continues at coordinate 39,697 of CAJLOU010000002.1, read as the reverse complement.
ACAATGCTGTGCGCAAAGAAGGTCGTTGCGGCCAGGATGACCATGGCCGAGTTGATTGCCCAGCCCACGCCCATCGAAAAGAGCGTGTCGAAGAGCTCGTAGCGCAGACGTTCCTCGATAACTTGCTCGCCTTGGCCTTCGAAGTGCATGGATTGGATGACCTCGGAGTGCAGAAAAAGGTTGTGGGGCATAACGACCGCACCCAGGACACTCACGATAATCGCGGCAGAGCCAGTGGGCATACTGGGCGTGATCCAGCTTGCGGCGGCTTGCGGCCAGTCGACCTTGACTAGCGCAAGCTCGGCCAAAAACGAGAGTCCTACCACGCCGACGAAGGCGATGATCCAGCGCTCGGCACGCTTGTAGGAGTTCGTCATGAGCATTGCCATCGATGCCGCGGCCACGATGACGCAGCCGGCGCGCACGGGCAGTCCAAAGAGCATCTGGAGCGCGATCGCGCCGCCCAGGACCTCGGCCATAGCGGTGGCGATGGTCGCGAGGTAGGCACTGGCGAGCACCGTGCGTCCAACGAAACGGGGGAGGTAGCGCGTCGTGGCTTCGGCAAGACAGGCGCCCGTTGCGATACCCAAGTGTGCAGCGTTGTGCTGCAACACGATGAGCATAATCGTGGACAGCGTGACCACCCACAGCAGCGCGTAGCCAAATTGCGAGCCCGCGGCCATATTTGAGGCCCAGTTGCCCGGATCGATAAAGCCGACGGTCACGAGCAGCCCGGGGCCGATATGCCGCGCAATGTCTAGGCCTCCGTGACCACCGGTGCGTCGGGAGCCAAAGTGTTGTTTGAGATGGTTGAGCATGGTGCGCTCCTGCGTGCCGTTTGTTTGACGCCGCAAAGGATACCCGTTTTAGGCTAAAAAGTTAACCAAGACTAACAAGATTGTTGTATTTGAATAGGATGGTGGAAGGGGATTGCTGAAATGTCTTGATCTGTAACAACTAGGGATGGAAATTGGATCTTACTGTTACAGATTGAGATGTTTGAAACGGTGAGCTTACGGGCCGAACCTGGGGCCCTTGTTGTCGCCCTTGAGGTCGGTGGTGTCCACTCGTAGGGCGTGCGTTACGCGATTGTTTCGAAACGGGTGGGAAACACAACGGGCCGGCGATGCTCCTACTATGCCTACTCAACTGACTGTCAAAATATCTAGGGGAGGATCGCGATGCAGGCAGATTCCGCTCAGCAGCAGGGCCTTTATCGCCCCGAATTCGACCACGATGCATGTGGCATCGGCGCGCTCGCCGATATCAACGGTGAGCGCCATCACCAGATTCTGGACGACGCACTGTCCATTCTGGTCAACTTGGAGCACCGCGGCGGCACCGGACTCGAGAAGAACACCGGCGACGGCGCTGGCATCCTGTTCCAGGTTCCGCATCACTTTTTCCGTAAAGAGGCTCAAAAGTGCGGCCAGATTCTGCCGGCAGAAGGCGATTATGGCGTGGCCATGCTGTTCTTCCCGCAGGACGACAGGGGCGTAGAGGATGCCCGCCGCGTGTTTGAGGAGGGCTGCGCCGAGGCCGGCGTGCCGCTGCTCTTTTGGCGCGAGGTGCCGGTCGACCCGCACGACCTGGGCGAGACGGCCCGCGCCTGCATGCCCACTATCCTGCAGGCCTTCCTGGGCCGTCCGGACGACACACCCGCCGGCGATGCCTTTGAGCGCCGCCTGTACGTGTGCCGCCGCACCATCGAGAAAAAGGCCGACGCCGAGTTTGCCCTGCGCGATAAGATCTTCTATGTGTGCTCCATGAGCTCGCGCACTATCGTGTACAAGGGCATGCTGGTCGCCACGCAGATGCGCCGCTTCTTCACTGATCTCAACGACGCCGCCGTCAAGACGGCCGTGGCGCTCGTTCACTCGCGCTACTCCACCAACACCACGCCCAGCTGGGAGCGCGCGCACCCCAACCGCTTTATCATCCACAACGGCGAGATCAACACCCTCAAGGGCAACGTCAACTGGATCCGCGCCCGCGAGCCCAACCTGTACAGCCCCGTGCTGCAGCACGATCTTGAGCGCGTGATGCCCATCATCAACCGCGAGGGCTCCGATTCCGCGATTCTGGACAACGTGCTCGAGTTTTTGGTCATGAACGGTCGCCCGCTTACGCGTGCCGCGTCCATGTTGCTGCCCGAGCCGTGGGACCACAACGACAGCCTGAGTGAGGAGCGCCGCGCCTACGACGCTTACCAGTCCATGCTCATGGAGCCGTGGGATGGCCCGGCGGCCATCGCCTTTACCGACGGTCGCACGCTGGGCGCCGCCCTCGACCGTAACGGCCTGCGCCCCGCCCGCTACTATGTGACGCGCGACGGTCGCTTTGTGCTGGCAAGCGAGGTGGGCACCATCGAGGTGAGCCCCGAGAACATCCTGACGAGCGGCTGTCTGGGGCCGGGCCAGATGCTCGAGGTCGACTTTGCTCGCGGCCGCGTCATCTACAACGACGAGCTGCGCACCCGTTACGCCAAGGAAAAGCCCTACCGTGATTGGATTGCCGAGGAGACGCTGACCGTCGACGCGCTCGATAGGCCTGTCGCGGCAACGCCCGCCGAGGACGCCGAGGTACCCGCCGCCGTGCGCATGGCTAAGCTCGGGTATCACTGGGACGATGTTGACGAGGTCGTGCGTCCCATGGCCCAGCAGGGCAAGGCACCGCTCGCCTCGATGGGCATCGATGCGCCGCTGGCCTGCCTGTCCAAGAAGACGCGCTCCTTCTACGACTATTTCTATCAACTGTTCGCTCAGGTCACGAACCCGCCCATTGACGCCCTTCGCGAGCGTATGGTCACCTCGACCACGCTCTACCTGGGCAACCACGGCAACCTGCTCGAGGACTCCCGTACGGCCTGCCAGCTGGTTCGCTTGGAGCGCCCGCTGCTCAACGAGGAGGAGTTCGAGCGTATCTGCGCTATCGACCGCGTGGGCTTTAAGACCTGCCGTTTCCGTGCCGTGTACCGCCGCGATGCCGGCGAGGGTGCACTGCAGGCTGCGCTCAAGCAGCTTGCAGAAGATGTTGAGGCTGCGGTCCGCGACGGCGTGAACATCGTGGTGTTGAGCGATCGTGCCGCTGCAGGCGAGGTGCCCGTGCCGTCGCTGCTCGCCGTGGGCTGCGTGCACAACCACCTGATCCGCGCCGGCGTGCGTACCTTTGCCGACATCGTGGTGGAGTGTGGCGACGCCGTGTCCCCGCATGACTTTGCGGCACTGGTGGGCTACTCCGCGAGCGGCATCTATCCGTACAACGCGCATGCGTGCATCCGCGATCTGGCGGCACGCGGCGACCTGGACGTGACGGCCGAGCAGGGCATCGCCAACTACAACAAGGCTGCGACGGCGGGCATCGTCTCCATCATGTCCAAGATGGGCATCTCCACGGTGCAGAGCTATCATTCGGCGCAGATCTTCGAGGCCGTGGGCTTTACGCCGGAGTTCGTCAACGCGTACTTCGCCGGCACGGTGAGCCGTGTGGGCGGTATGGGTGTCGAGGACGTCGAGCGTGAGCAAAACGAGCGCTACGACGCCGCGCTCGCTATCCTTAAGAGCCCGGCTCCCGGTCAACTGCCCACGCTGGGTCTGACCAAGTGGCGCCCGCTCGGCGGCGAGGAACACCTCATCGATCCGCAGACTGTCTACTTGCTGCAGACCGCCTGCCGTGAGGACAGCTACGACACCTTTAAGGAGTACAGCGCCCGCCTGCACCGCACCGGCCGTGCCGTGCGCCTGCGCGACCTGCTGGACTTTGATGCCAGCGGCCGCACTCCGGTGGCGCTCGACGAGGTCGAGCCTGCGCTCAACATCGTCCGCCGCTTTAACACTGGAGCCATGTCGTATGGCTCCATCAGCAAAGAGGCACACGAGTGCATGGCCATCGCCATGAACCGCCTGCACGGCCGTTCCAACTCCGGCGAGGGCGGTGAGGACCCGCGTCGCGAGACCCCGCTGGCTAACGGTGACTCCAAGAACTCCGCCATCAAGCAGGTGGCAAGCGCGCGCTTTGGCGTGACGAGCCGCTACCTGTGCAGCGCCTTCGAGATTCAGATCAAGATGGCCCAGGGCGCCAAGCCCGGCGAGGGCGGTCATCTGCCCGGCAAGAAGGTCTACCCCTGGATTGCCGAGGTCCGTCAGTCCACGCCCGGCATCGGCCTGATCTCGCCTCCGCCGCACCACGACATCTACTCCATCGAGGACCTGGCCGAGCTGATCTTTGACCTTAAGAACGCCAACCCTGGCGCGCGCGTGTCGGTCAAACTGGTCAGCGAGGCCGGCGTCGGCACCATCGCCACCGGTGTGGCCAAGGGTGCCGCCGACAAGATTTTGATCAGCGGCCACAACGGCGGCTCCGGTGCCGCGGCGCGCGATTCGATCTGGCACGCCGGTCTGCCGCTGGAGCTTGGCCTTGCCGAGGCCCAGCAGACGCTGCTGCAAAACGGCCTGCGCTCGCGCGTGGTGCTCGAGGCCGACGGCAAGCTCATGGACGGCACCGACGTCGCCGTCGCCTGCCTGCTGGGTGCCGAGGAGTTTGGCTTTGCGACCATGCCGCTCATCTCCATGGGTTGCCTCATGCAGCGCGACTGCCAGCAGGACACCTGCCCGGCCGGCATCGCTACGCAAAACTGCCGCCTGCGTCGCGGCTTCCGCGGCAAGCCCGAGCACGTTGAGCACTTTATGCTCTTTGTTGCCGAGCAGCTGCGCGAGGTCATGGCGAGCCTGGGCTTCCGCACCGTCGACGAGATGGTCGGTCATCCCGAGTGCTTACGCCAGATCGAGGTCCCGGGCAACCGCAAAGCAAACCTGCTCGATCTGTCGCCCGTGCTGGCGAGCGCGACCTGCGAGTTCGGTGCGCATATTCCGGGCGCCGACGGTCGCCACTTCCTGCCGCAGATGGTCGCGGACAGCGAGCTCGACAAGACGCTCGACTCCACGTTGTTTGTGCCCTATACGGCCGATGCCCGTGCGCACCTGCGTCCGATTCGCTTCCGCGCCGATATCGCCAACGTCAACCGCTGCGTGGGCACCATCTTGGGCAACGCGGTGACCAAGGCGCATCCCGAGGGCCTGCCCGCCGGCTCCATCACCATCGATTGCGACGGTTCGGCCGGTCAGAGCTTTGGCGCCTTCCTGCCACGCGGCATTACGCTCAACGTGTGCGGCGACGCCAACGACTACTTTGGCAAGGGCCTTTCGGGCGGCGAGGTGTCGGTGCGCCCCAACCCGCATGCGACCTACAAGTTCGACGAGAACATCATCGTGGGCAACGTTGCGTTCTTTGGTGCCACGAGCGGGCGCGGCTTCATTAACGGTCTTGCCGGCCAGCGTTTTGCCGTGCGCAACTCCGGTGCCACCGTGGTGGTCGAGGGCTGCGGCAACCATGGCTGCGAGTACATGACGGGCGGTCTGGCGCTCATCCTGGGCGAGGTCGGGCAGAATTTTGCCGCCGGCATGACAGGCGGCGTGGCCTACGTTTTTGACCAATATGGCACGCTCGACGCCCGCGTGAACCACGAGAGCGTTGAGCTCAAGGCGCCGACGGCCGGCGAGCTGGTGCAGATTCGCGAGCTCATCCAGGAGCACGTGGACGCGACGCAGAGCCCGCGCGGCATTAAGTTGCTCTACAGCTTTGAGACGATGAGCAAGCACTTTGTGAAGGTCATTCCGACCGAGTACGAGCGCGTGCTGGCGATTGTCGCCGCGGGCGAGGCTGCCGGCAAGACGCATGCGCAGGCAGAGGAGCTGGCGTTTGACATCGTGACCGATCGCGCGAGTGCCGCGGATGTCGCTCGCTTTGATGCCGCGGGCGGTGCGTCCGTGGCTGCCAGCTCTGTTGCCTCGACCAAGAAGGAGGCGTAAGTGCCATGGGTAAGCCTGGTGCTTTTCTTGATATCGATCGCGTGACCCACGAGCTTCGCCCCGTGGAGGAGCGCAGCCATGATTTTGATCCGCTGTATGTGGAGCTCGATGACGATGCACGCCACGCCCAGGCGAGCCGCTGCATGATGTGCGGCGTGGCGTTTTGCCAGATGGGCGCGAGCTTTGGCAAGGCGCGCCCGAGCGGCTGTCCGCTGCACAACTTGATTCCCGAGTGGAATGAGCTGGTGTACCGCGGCCGCTGGGATGAGGCTGCCGAGCGCCTGTCGCTCACCTCGCCCATGCCCGAGTTCACAAGTCGCGTGTGCCCGGCGCTGTGCGAGGCTGCGTGCAACCTGGGTTCGGTCGATGGCCAGCCCACGACGATCCATGACAACGAGCGAGCGATCAGCGACCATGAGTGGGCCAACGGCGGTCCGCGCAGCTTTGAGCCGGCAGGGGAGGGCGCGCCCACGGTTGCCGTGGTGGGCTCCGGTCCTGCTGGTCTGGTGGCAGCATGGGAGCTTGCGCGTCGCGGTGCCCGCGTGACGGTGTTTGAGCGTGACGACCGCCCGGGTGGTTTGCTTATGTACGGCATTCCCAACATGAAGCTCGAGAAGTCCGTGGTCGAGCGTCGCGTGACACTTATGCGCGAGCTGGGTATTGTGTTTGAGCTGGGTGCTGACGTTACGAACCCTGCGGTGGCGGCCAAGCTCAACGGCTTTGACGCTGTCGTGGTGGCTGCCGGCGCTCGTGCCCCGCGTGGGCTTTCGGCTGCGAATATTGATGCCTCGGGCGTGGTGTATGCCGTGGACTATCTGACGGCTTCGACTGTGTCGGTGCTCGATGGCGGCGAGCCTGCGGTGAATGCGCGCGGCTTGGACGTTGTGGTCATTGGCGGTGGCGATACCGGTAACGACTGCGTGGGTACCGCCGTGCGTCAGGGCGCGCGCAGCGTGCGCCAGTTTGAGTTCTTGCCGGCGGCACCCGATAAGCGTACGGCGAGCAACCCCTGGCCGCAGTGGCCCAATGTGAAGAAGACCGACTACGGCCAGCAGGAGGCTATCGCTGCGATGGGTGGCGAGATGCGTGCCTGGGGCGTTGATACGCTCGAGGTGCTGCTGGACAAGAAGGGTGCGGCTGCGGGTCTGCGCGTGGTCGATCTGGACTGGTCGGCGGGAAAGCCCGAGCGCATCGCGGGCTCCGAGCACGAGGTGCCGGCGCAGCTGGTGCTCATCGCTTGCGGCTTTACGGGTCCTGAGCATGGCGTGCTCGACGCGGTGGGCGTGCCCGTTGCCACCACTGGTCGTCCGCTGCCTGTGATGGCTGCCGAGGGCTCGCATCTTGCAGCGCGTGTCGACGGCGTCGCCGCGGATGCCGCGCCGGTGTATGTTGCCGGTGACGCTCGTAACGGCAGCTCGCTCGTGGTGAACGCCATGGCCGACGCCCTGGCCTGCGCTGTCGAAGTCGCCGAGGCGCTGGAGCTGTAAAGTAGTCATTTAAGAACGTCCCCAATGACTGGTCATTTTTGTCTAGTCGTTGGGGACACTCTTTGCGAGCGATTTGCTCGTTTGTCGACGTACGGGTGTTCATTTGTCGACTTCTTGGGCTGTGGTCACCTGTTGTTTCTGTGGTGGCTGCGGGTATCTTGCTCAAAAGGGCGGGTTGGCCGTCTATGTTTACCTGCGGTTTTGTTGCGGTGCGCATTTTCGGTCAAGCATCCCGTCAAGTGTTTGGTCAGCAGTTGGTTTGCAGCCGGAGGCCTATTTTGTCCGTGCTGGCAGTGGCTGCCCACCCTCCTCGTAAGCTCAAATTGAGGTTCATCAGTTTGAGGAGGATGCCGTGACTGACCACGTTTTAGACCGAGCGCATCTGGCTGAAGCCGTCGGCAACGATATTGCCGACATGGCCCATTTTTGGATGCTGCGGAAGTTTCAGTTTTTGGAGCCGGCGCGCGAGCAGTTTGAGATCATTGTCGACCCGTGGCTCAGCTATTGCACCGAGCCTTCCCAAAACGAAATTATGGCCTACAACATGGCATTTACCGATTGGCTGCTCTTTGAGCGCCCCTATCGCCATGGCAAGACGCTGCTCGAGCTATATGTTGACGAGCCGCCGGCATCGCTTTCGCCTGCCTCGCTCAAGCGGCTCGAGCAGGTGCGCGACACACAGTATTTCTCGCGCTTTGGCATTTTGGACAAGGATTCTGCGAACGGCATGGTTGTGCTGAAGGATACGCGCACAGACCTTCGCTTTGATGTCTACGACCCGCATATCGTGCAAAAGGAGCACTGGAACGATGGCGCGATCGCGGTGCGCCTCGCCTGCGTCGACGATGTCTGGCTGACGGCGGGACAGCTCTATCTGTATGACATCGCGCGCCTGAGTGACACGGCGGTCGATGGACCGGGTGCGGTGCATCCCGAGGATCTGCAGGACGGCTTTGACACCTCGTGCGTCAGCTTCTTTTTGCGCCTGGTCCGCGACATCATGGGCGCCCAGGGGCGCTACGTAAAGTCCCTCAACATCTACGAACAAGAATGGGAGTAGGGGCGGGGCCGCTGCCGGTTTGTCTCGATCTGTAACATCTGGCTGTCAAAACACGGTCTACCTGTTACAGATCGAGATTGACGGGCGCGTGGTTCCCGAATGTCTCGATCTGTAACATCTGGAGACAGTTTGGGCTTGTAACTGTTACAAATCGAGACGGAAGGTTGGCTGTCGATGAATTATCTCAATCTGTAACATCTAGCTGCTAAAAACCGGTCTGCCTGTTACAGATTGAGACAAAGGGTTGGACCGCTGCCGAATGATCTCGTTCTGTAACATCTGGAGGCTCAAATGCCGTTTTCCTGTTACAGAATGAGATGTTTGGTGCGGCGGGCAACAGAGACAATGGTTCGTTTGTCTGATGTGGTGGTGATGAAAATGCCCAGTACCGTCTGCAAGCATAAACATGCGACTCGTTACACATTGGCACGAAACAGGATGCTCGCGCGGCTCACGGAGGCAGGGGAGCAAGGTACGCTGCTTGTAACCCACGACAATGCCGAGCTCATGTGGCTGCGGCGCCATGTGGGGACCGATGATATCGCGGAGCCCGAGCCGCATCTGTTCTGCTTTCAACATGATTGGGATTTGTTGACGACGTCGGAGCGGGCATTGCGGACCATCAAGGGGCTTGCGAAGTTTCATCCCGATTGGGCGTTTTGGGGCTATGACGCGGCGCTTTTGTGGGGCTTGGAGGTGCCGAACGATTTGCTCGGGCCGCGATTTCTTGTTAAGACGGGTTGCTCGGTGGCGTTGAGCGGCGGGTGTAGGTTGCTGCGTCCGCAGGCGGCGGGTGCACTCGAGCGCGTCGACGGTGTGCGGGTGACGCCGTTTTGGCGCACGGTGGAGGATTGCCTGCTACGGGCACCGTTTTCCTATGGGCTGGCAATTGCCGATTCTGCTTTGCGGGCGAAGGGTTCGTCGTGCGATGAGTTGTGCGAGCGACTTCGCGCCGATTGCGAAGGTCGGCGTGGGTATCGCAGGGCGCAGGTGATTGCATCGCATGCGGACGGGCTGTCAGAAAACGGCGGCGAGTCGCGCTTCCGGGCGTTCTTCATCGCGTACGGCTTTCCGGTGCCGCAGTTGCAGGTGGAGTTTCATGATCCGCTCGATCCGACTCGCGTGTTCCGCGTCGACTATTTCTGGAGGCTCGAGGACGGGACGTGCGTGATCGGCGAGCTCGACGGAAAGGGGAAGTACACCTTGCAGAACGGCGAGGGTCGGGAGTCGGTTGACCCATTCGTGGCAGAGCGTCAGCGGGAATCTCATCTGACAATGCTCGGGCATAAGGTGCTTCGGTTTACGTTTAACGAGCTCAAGAATCCGGGGAAGCTGGTCGAGAAGATGAGGCTGGCGGGTATTCCGCAGCGGGCTGATCTGGCTAAGGAATGGAGACGTCAGTGGTACGGGCGCTGAGAGGGTCTGTCTCGATCTGTAACATCTGGAGGCCGTTTGGGGCCGTAACTGTTACAGATTGAGATGAACAAGTGCAGCCTCGACCGAATGTCTCAATCTGTAACAACAAGGGGTCGTTTTGCCGCGTAACTGTTATAGATCGAGACGGAAGGTCGGCGGCTGCCAAAAGATCTCAATCTGTAACATCTAGCAGTCAAGAACCGGTCTACCTGTTACAGATTGAGATGTTTTGTAGGCACCGCTGGGGAAGGGCTGCATCGACTCCCGTCCTCCCTCATATTCCCCTCCTTTCTCCGTTAGCCGATATGTCTGCAGCAGCCCTACTGGACTAGGTGATAATGAACAAATGTTCATGTTAATTGAGGGGGAGGAGTCCGATATGGCGTCTGCCGATCGTCCCACGTTGTTTATCAATGCGACCGTTCTGGATGGCTCGGAGCATATGGAGCCGCAGCCCGATATGGCTGTGGCCGTTGAACGCGGCGCCATCACCTGGATCGGCCCGAGTGCCGTGGCGCAGGCGCCTGCGGGTGCCGAGGTCATCGACCTGGCCGGTGCGTACCTCATGCCGGGCCTCATCAATATGCACGTGCATCTGTGCGGCTCGGGCAAGCCGGTCTCGGCAGGCGATGCAGGATCGCTCATGAAAAAGCTCGATAATCCCGTGGGCCGCGCCATCGTCCGCCATATCCTCAAAGGCAGCGCCCAGCAACAGCTGGCAAGTGGCGTGACCACGGTGCGCGGCGCGGGCGACCCGCTGTTTGCCGATATTGCCGTGCGCAACGCCATCGATGCCGGTAAGTACCAGGGACCGCGCCTGGTGGCGCCGGGCACGGGCGTTACGGTGCCGGGCGGCCACGGCGCGGGTCTGTTCGCGCAGGTAGCCAATAGTCCCGCCGAGGCAGCCGAGCAGGTACGCGACCTGTATGCGCGTGGCGCCGACGTCATCAAGTTGTTCGTGACGGGCGGCGTATTCGATGCGACCGAGGTAGGCGAGCCGGGCGTGCTGCGCATGCCGGTCGATGTCGCCGCGGCGGCGTGTAAAGCGGCACACGAGGTTTGCCTTCCGGTTATGGCCCATGTCGAGAGCACCGAGGGCGTAAAGGCCGCGCTTCAGGCCGGTGTCGACACGATCGAGCATGGCGCTCCGATGACGCCCGAGATCTTGGACCTGTATCGCGGCGCCGCGGGTACGCAGCTCGAGGGGCGCGCACCGAGCGTGACCTGCACGATCAGTCCGGCGTTGCCGTTTGTACTGCTCGATCCGGAGAAGACCCATTCGACCGATACGCAAAAGAAGAACGGTGACATCGTGTGCTCGGGCATTATCGAGAGCGCCCGCGCTGCCCTGGATGCCGGCGTCAAGGTGGGCCTGGGCACGGACTCGAGCTGCCCGTTCGTGACGCAGTACGATATGTGGCGCGAGGTGGCGTACTTTGCCAAGTACGTTGGCGTGAGCAATGCCTTTGCGCTACACACCGCCACGCAGGTCAATGCCGAGCTGCTGGGCCTGGGCGACGAGACCGGCACGATCGAGTGCGGTAAGGCGGCCGATATCCTGGTGACGCGCGAGAATCCTCTGGATGACCTGTCTGCTCTGCGTGAGCCGATGCACGTGATGTGTCGCGGCAACCTGGCGCGCAAGCTAAAGGTGAAGCGCATCCCCGAGGTTGACGCCGAGCTCGATGCGATCATGGCCATGCCGGCTGAGGCGCTGGCCGAGGAGCTCGCCCGCGACGGTGTTGCGTAGGCGCTGGCGTGACGGGGGTGACAGCTTCGTCGAATACTGTCGCCCCATGCAAAAAAAGCCGAGGTCTCAGTGCGAGGCCTCGGCTTTTTTATCGAACAAATACTTAAGATTTGGGACAAACAAACCTGATTAATTTGTCCCACGTGCGGGCGCTAGGAGCGGGTTTCCATCTTGGCGTGGCACTTGGGGCAGGTGACGCGGATCTTGCCCTTGCCCTTGGGGACGGAGAGCATCTGGCCGCAGTTGGGGCACTTGAGGTATGCCGTGGTCTTGCGACCCTTCCACATCTTCTTGGCCGTGCGCTTGGCACGCTCAAAGTCTTCCTTACTGGTGCCGGCTGCGCGTGAGGTGCTAGCCGCTGCAGCGCCGCCGCCCAAGCTGGCGACGAACTTGCCCAAGCCGGGAACATTGGCGGTCGTGGCGACAAAGGCCTCGTTCTCCTTGCGACGTGCATCGATATTTTTGGACAGGCCGCGCAGCACGCCAATCACGATTACGGCGATGGCGATCCAGCTGAGCCACTGGATACGAGCCATCGAACCAATCACGGCGATGATAATGCCTGCGAAGCCCATCACGATGGTGAGTTCGTCAGCGCCATTGCGGCCCTTCATAAAGTCATTCATGCAAATTGCCTTTCATTCGATATGCCGCACGCCTTTATACCCGATTTAGAGCAAGGGGGACAGGTTAATCTGCACCAATGTGGTGCAAACATACCTGTCCCCGGAATACCAAGACGGTGCAAACGTACCTGTCCCCAATGCCCCAATTACTTGGAGAGTTTGTCGACGACGCGTTCGATTTCGGCGAGTTTGGCGGCTTTGAGGTCTTCGTCGCCCGATTCGATTGCCGAAGTCACGCAGCCCTCGATATGCGCCTTGAGCACGTCGGCGTTAATGCGCGCGAGGAGCGCCTGTGTGGCCATGAGCTGCGTGGAGATATCGACGCAGTAGCGGTCCTCCTCGACCATCCGCAGGATGCCGTCGATCTGACCGCGTGCCGTCTTGAGCATGCGGGTCACCGATTTATGGTCTGCCATCATGGCGGGTCCTCGTTTCTGGTCGGGGGTACGTGCGGGTCGTTATGCGGCGGTCACCGAAAGGGCGTGGAACTTCTCGCCGGCGCCCTCGACAGCGGCGGCGAGCTGCTCGGGGGTCACGGTGTCGGCGCACTCCACCTGGACGGTCTGAGTCTCGTGGTCGGCGTCGGCGTCGGTTACGCCCGCAACGTTGAGCAGCGCGGTCTCGACGGTGGCGTCGCAGTGGCCGCACATAAGGCCGGAAGTCTTAATTGTGAAACGCATGGGTATTCCTCTCTGTTGTGTCGGCTTTCCTAGGCACCCGACCTTGACCTTCAAACCGTCGCTCGCGTACCAAAGTACGCGTCGCTCCTCTTTCAGGTCAATCTCGGGCACTTGGAAAACCCGTTCTAAATGGACTTAATGGTGAGCCTATTTTGCCACTTTAGGCTTAAAGGATTTCAAACGCAGGGCATTGGACACGACGCACACGCTCGACAGGCTCATGGCCGCGGCGCCAAACATCGGCGAGAGTTGCCATCCGGTGAGCGGGAAGAACACGCCCGCCGCCAGCGGAATGCCGATGCCGTTGTAGAACAGTGCCCAGAACAGGTCCTGCTTGATGTTGCGGATCGTGGCGCGCGAAAGCTCGATGGCGCGGGCGACGTCCATGAGGTCGCTGCGCATGAGCACCACATCTGCCCCTTCTTTGGCGATGTCGGCGCCGGTGCCGATGGCAAGGCCCACGTCGGCGCGCGCCAGGGCGGGGGAGTCATTGATGCCGTCGCCCACCATGGCGACCTTGCCGCCCGCATCCTGCAGTTCGCGCACGTGGCGTTCCTTGTCGGCGGGGAGAACGTCGGCGATGACCTGTTCGCTGCTCAGCCCCACGCGGCGGGCGATCGCTTCGGCGGTGACGCGGTTGTCGCCGGTGAGCATGCGCACGTCGACGCCAAGCGAGCGCAGTGCGGCGATGGCCCCGGCGCTCGTCTCCTTGACCTCGTCAGCCACGGCAACGGTGCCGGCAAGCTCGCCGTTCTTGGCAAAGAACAGCGGCGTCTTGCCCTCGGCGGCAAATTGCTCGGCAAGACCCGCGGGCACGGTAACGCCCAACTCGTTCATCAGGCGTACGTTGCCGGCTGCAATGGCGTTTTGCCCCTCGCGCGCCGTAACGCCGCGACCGGGCACGGCGGTAAAGTCCTCGACCATGCGTGCGACGATCCCGCGTGTCTCGCACTCGGCCATAATCGCCTCGGCCAGCGGGTGCTCGCTCGAGCGCTCCAACGCGGCGGCCAGCTTGAGCAGCGCCTTTTCGCTCATGGCGGGCGAGCCGTCGGCGCGCGTGGCTACCACGATATCGGTCACGGCAGGCTTACCGCGGGTGACGGTGCCCGTCTTGTCGAGCACCACGGTGCCCACGCTGCGCAGGTTCTCCAGCGCCTCGGCGCTCTTAAACAGAATGCCCATCTCGGCGCCTTTGCCGGTGCCGACCATAATGGCGACGGGCGTGGCCAGGCCCAGCGCGCACGGGCAGCTGATCACCAGCGCAGCGACGGCGGAGGTGAGCGCCTCATTCACGTCGCTGGTCAGTGCCATCCACACCACAAAGGTCACGGCCGAGATCACGAATACCACGGGCACAAACACGCCGGCGACCTTGTCGGCCAGGCGGGCGATGGGCGCCTTGGTGGCGTTGGCATCCTCGACGAGCTGGATAATCTTGGCGAGCGACGTGTCGGCGCCCACGCGCGTGGCGCGGAAGGTAAACGAGCCCGTGCGGTTGACCGTGGCCGCGTTGACAGTGTCGCCGGCGGTCTTCTCCACGGGAATGGATTCGCCGGTCAGCGCACTTTCGTCCACGGCCGAGCTGCCCTCGAGCACCACGCCGTCAACGGGGATGGACTCGCCGGGGCGCACGCGCAGCACCTGACCGGGTAGGATGGCGTCGACGTCCACAGTGGTCTCGGTGCCGTCCTCTGCCACGACGGTCGCGTTCTTGGGTGCTAGGTCGATGAGCGCCTCGATGGCGCCGCCGGTCTTGGACTTGCTGCGCGTCTCGAGGTATTTGCCTACGGTGACGAGCGACAGGATGGTGCCGGCGCTCTCAAAATACAGGTTGTTCATGCCTGTCATCATGGCCTCGTGGACCTGGCCCGCGGCCAGCTGATCGGCCATGATAAACATGGCGTAGAGCGACCAGGCAATGGATGCGGTGGCACCCACGGCAATAAGGGCGTCCATGGTAGGCGCGCCGTGCGCGAGCGATTTAAACCCGTTGATAAAGTACGCGTCGTTGATGTAGACGATGGGGATGAGCAGGGCGAGCTCGGTGAGAGCGAGCGTCATGCTGTGGGTATGGTCGGTGAAGATGCCGGGCAGCGGCCAGCCGAGCATGTGCCCCATGCCTATGTAGAACAGCGGGATGAGGAATACGATCGAGACGATGAGGCGGGTGCGCATGGCAGAGGCGGCGGCCTCCAACTTTTTGGTCGGCGACTCCATATGGGCGGCGCCGGACCTGGCTTGCGCACTTCCGCTTTGGACAGCGTCGGTGCCCGCGCTGACGGGCGAGGCCGAGTAGCCCGCGCGGTCGACAGCGGTACAGATGTCGTCGGGGGAGACCTGCGCGGGGTCGTAGTCGACCAGCATGGAGCCGGCGAGCAGGTTGACCGCGACGCTTTGGACGCCGTCGAGCTTGCTCACGGCACGGTCCACGTGCGCCTGGCAGGCGGCGCACGTCATGCCGCCCACATCGAACTTATCTTGAGCCATGGCTTCTCCTTTCTGTGGTTCGGTATTGAAATTGTTAACCTGCCGATACTATACACCCATACCCCCTGGGGGTGTCTAGTAGTAGTTGGAATGTATGACTTTTCATTACAGATGAGGGTGGCTGCTCAATCGGCGGTCGTCTTTGCCAAACATCTCAATCTGTAACGTCTGGACCGGTTTTTGGGTTCTAACTGTTACAGATCGAGACAATTGCCGGGGAGGGGGCCCGTCACGGCAAGACGCCCGCCGCCTAGATACAGAACCCGGGGATCACGCAGGTCCGCTTCTTGGGGTTGTTCGCGGGCGTTGCGTACGTAAAGACGTCGCCGTCGTGCCCCACGCGGTTCATATAGGGCGTGCCTTCGCTCTCCGATGTGTCGGGGCTCACCGTGCGCTCCCACCAACAGGTGTCCTTGCCCTTCCACTGGCGGACCATCGTCTCGTTCGTGGAATACGGGCTCACCTTGAGCTCGCGGAAGAGCTGATACTCCTTGCCCTCGCCGTTGTAGATGTCTGCCAGGTAGTGATAGCCCTCGGCAAACGAATCGGGCGGTTGCGTACCGCACAGCTCGACCATGGCGGGAAGCCAAAGGGTCGCGGGCAGCTCGCTCAGACACGATGCACTGTTGGCGGCGCCCACGTTGTTCGAGACCTTCTTGACCCCTTTAATGAGTGCGCGCAACTCGTTGGGCAGCAGCTTAAGGCCGTCGTTATCGAGCCATTCCCGCAGCTCGCAATCTGCCCAGCCGGCGCTCGGCGGTTCAGCCGCAGCGTTGCGCTCGGCAATACCCGCGTCGAACATAAACGTCAGTCCGGCTTTGCCCGTCCCGTCCAGAAGCTCGTCGTGGCGGATGCCCACAAGCTGCGCGCCGACCTCCAGCCCGTTGGTGAGCGTGACACGCTTGGTGCACGGATAGGGGATATGCCCATCAGCGTCGAGCAGGTGGTAGCGCTTGGCAATCTCGCGCGCGTCGCTACGGGTCTCGGCGGCCTTAATCTTGAGTGAAATCTCCTGCAGCTGATCCCAGGTGTAGTCATCAAGTGAACCGCGGATGCCGTCCAGGTAGTCGGGGATGCCAAAGCCATGGGTCGCCGCCCCGATGACGCTGAGCCCCGCAACGGCTGCAACGACGCCACCGATAATAAAGCGGCGGCGGGTCATGGCATCGTGCCGGGCCTGCTCCAGGATCTCTCTCGCGCGCTCGCCGGCGACGTCGACCTTAAGGTGTGTACCGGAGTCGATGTCGATTGCGGCGTCACTGCCCGCGCCTTCGCGGCCCTCGGATTCGGCATCGGTGAGGTATGCCGAGAGCACCTCGAGCATCTGCTGCTCGGTGGGACGATCGCACTGCTCGACTGAGAGACCCTTCATGATGATTTGGACGAGCGCTTCATCGCCCTCGCAGCGCGGCTCGAGCGGTGCCGGCTTGGTCTTGGTCTTTACGAGATAGAACGAGCCGGTTGCAGCGGCGTCCGTCGACTCAAAGTCAAACGGTTTGCGACCGCTGTAGAGCTGGTACAGAATGCTCGAAAGCGCATAGACGTCGATTGCCGGCGAACGGCGAAGGGCCGCGATGCCTTCGATATCCTGCGTGAGCATTTCGGGCGCGGCGTATGCGGGCGTGGCAAAGCGCCAGATGTCGGCGCGCCGGGTGATCGTGTCGTCGCCGAGAGCCATGGTCGCGGAGCCCATGTCGATGAGGCAGGGGTCAAAGGAGCAATCGGCAATCTGCTGCTCGAGCGTTCGGCTGGTGGTGCGGAACATAATATTGGCAGGCGACAGGTCGCGATGGACGACCGGATTCACGAGGCCTTGGGTCATCAAGAGCGCACGAAGCACGGCGTTTCCGACGGCGGCGACCATCTGGGTGGTCAGCCCGCCCGAGGCGTCGTGAGGAAGCAGGGGCAGCGCCTGCTTGAGTGAGGTGCCCTCGACCCACTCCATGAGGATGAGCGGGTCATCCTCGCACGATCCGTAGCCATAGACGCGCGGAAATCCGCGCAGGTGCGAGACGGTACACAGATGACGGTACTCCTCGAACAGCGCAGCGGTGTTGGCCAGGTGCGCTGCCGATTGCTCGGCGGAGCGGTCGGGGGCTTGGCCGGAAAGGATGGCGTTGTCCTTGAGTAGCTTGACGGCAAAGACCTCGCCGCTTGTGTTGGTCGCGCGAAGCACGTGCCCGATGTTGCCGTTGTTGCGGTGGGCCGTCTGGAGAATAAGCGTCATAAACCGACGCTTGGCGTCGTCCTCGGCACTGGGGTCGACCGCCACGGCGGTGTCGAACGTATCGAGACGGATGAGTTTGTCGCCATAGGCGCTATCGGTAGTATCCATGGCGTTCCTTTGTCTGGCATGGGTTGCCGCGCGTACACGTGAGCAGTGCGGATATCGGTAAAGTACCATGATAGCCGCACTGCTCACGTGTACCGCTGAGTATTGTCGTTTACGACGCAGAAGGTAGAAGACAAAAGACGGGTGGCGACCGTTTTTCGATCGCCACCCGCGCACTAGTCCACAATGACAAGGAATGTCGTGTAGAGACCCAGATGGAGCCTGTCGCTGTTGGCGATTTCCACGGGGGGATAGACTTTGCCGGGTTCGCGTTGGTCGCGCGGCGGCTCAATCACAATATCGCCGTCGCCCGCGCCCGATTCGAGCACTGTGCCGTTGGTCGATCCAAGGCCCTGGGCGTACCAGTGCTCACCCTCGAGCCAAATACGAAGATGCTCGCGCGAGGCGTCGGCGCCTACATCGGTGATGCTGGGCGAGGTTTTGGGCGAAGAACCAATCACGGTGCCGCGCGGATCGCGTGTGAGGGGATGGATTTGCATGTCGGCGCAGTTGTCGGCATGGGTTCTGAGCAGACCGAGGTTGGGAGCGACGGTGTGCGGCTGCTCCAGGCTGCTCATAAAGCCACGTCCGACGGTAGTTTCGGTGGTGCCAAAGTGCCCGCCCGTCTTGCTGTCGCAAAAGCGCTCGACGGTGGCCACGCCCTGAACGGGATCGGCGAGCGCCCCCGTTGCCACAAAGAGCATAAGGTAAAGCGTGCTTTTCTCGCGCACGGCATTGCCGTCAAAGTTGTCGATGCGATTGAGGGCATTTGCATATAGGCGGCTGTCCAGCTTGTAGCTGGCGAGAGCCGACATCATTTCGTTGGCGGCCGGACCGCGATAGTGCTCGGCGATTGCCTGATAGGCGGACTCGCCGCCGCCGAGCTTGCTGCAGATTGCCGCGGAAAGGTTGAGCGTGGTGACGGTAAAGTCGCTGTAGATGGCGGGCGCGCACTGGTCAGGCTTGCGATGGACGATGTAACGGGTGAGATACGAGCGGTTGGAAGAGCATTTCTCGAGCAGGGTACTGCCGAGATAGGAGTTTCCATTGATGAGCATTCGGGCGATCTCGAGATGTTTAAGACCGCCGAACGAGCGAATATCGTTATAGAGGACCGAGCAAGGCGTCTCTGCTGCCACGGATACCTCCTTTGATTGCTTCCTAGCCAATATGGCGATAGGAATTAATGGTCCCCGGTGGGCGACGTATTAAATGGTTGCGCAATATATAGCGTAACCAAAGCAACATTATAGGCCACATGTTCGAAATTGCAGGAAGACCGAGAGATTTTGGTTGGACTGAACGGAAATCCCCCTCTGTCTTGTTCTGTAACATTTGGACCCGGTTTTGCCCTGCATCTGTTACAGATTGACACAATCGGCCAGGCCCACCTCGTCCGCCTCGTCATCTGTGGTTTACGTGGGGGCATGCGAAGCACGGGTATACTAACCGGCGGCGAATCTGCTCCATCGCTTAGAGCTGCTGCGTCTGGACGGCGCGTGATAGGGCTGCCAAAGCGATCGCCAGCGTGCTGAGCAACGTCCTCTCTGTGCGCACCTGTTTTTGTATGTATTAGCGCACTACCAAGCACGCCCGCGCGGCCGCATGCCGTGCCCATTGCGCGTGCAGATAAGGAACAACAACATATGCGTAATTCTGTATCCGACGTCACGGACGCCGAGATTCTGGACGAGACCCGCGAGGCCATGACCCAGGCCGCCTTCGATGCTGCCGACGAGGCCAGCGCCGCCCAGGCCGTCGAGTCCGCTACCGAGAGCCTGCCCGCCTTTAACGAGCTGGGGCTTTCGGACGAG
The DNA here is from genome assembly GCA_905208345.1 of uncultured Collinsella sp. Taxonomy (GTDB): domain Bacteria; phylum Actinomycetota; class Coriobacteriia; order Coriobacteriales; family Coriobacteriaceae; genus Collinsella. Next base: position 20,178 of record CAJLOU010000002.1, on the reverse strand, counting down.
ATGCTTCGTGCCATCGAGAACCTGGGCTACACGGCGCCCACGCCCGTTCAGGCCGGCTCCATCCCCGTGGTACTCGAGGGTCGCGACCTGCTTGCCGCCGCTCAGACCGGCACCGGCAAGACGGCCGCCTTCTTGCTGCCGACCATGAACAATCTGGAGCACATCGCTCCGCCCAAGCCCGTGCGCGAGCGTGGCGGCCGCAACCGCCGTCGCGGTGCCAAGAAGCCCGAGGGCAACGGCCGCGGCCCCGTGATGCTCGTCATCACCCCCACGCGCGAGCTTGCCCAGCAGATCGACGAAGTCGCCGGCAAGATTGCCGACGTCACCGGCCATGTTGCCGTGACCGTCGTGGGCGGCGTGAGCTACAAGCCCCAGACCGCGGCGCTCAAGTACGGCTGCGACATTCTGGTCGCCACGCCGGGCCGTCTGGTCGATCTGATCGAGCAGGGCGCTTGCCACCTGGACGAGGTCAAGGTGCTGGTGCTCGACGAGGCCGACCGCATGCTCGACATGGGCTTTTTGCCCGCCGTTCGCCGTATTGTGCGCGAGACGCCGGCCGAGCGTCAGACGCTGCTGTTCTCGGCCACGCTCGACGAGGAGGCCGTGGGCGAGATTACCGACCTGGTGAGCGACCCGGCCCGCGTGGAGATCGCGCCTGCCACGTCGACCGCCGACACTGTCGACCAGTTTGTGTTCCCGGTGTCCATCGAGGCCAAGAACAACCTGCTGCCCGAGTTCCTCAAAAAGGAGGGCCCGGAGCGCACTATCGTCTTTATGCGTACCAAGCACCGCGCCGACAGCTGCTGCCGCCGTCTGGAGCGCAAGGGCATCAAGGCCGCCGCGATCCACGGCAACCGCAGCCAGGCCCAGCGCGAGCGCGCGCTTTCGGCCTTCCGCGACGGCACCGTCGACGTGCTGGTGGCAACCGACGTGCTTGCCCGCGGCATCGACATCAGCGATGTGCGCTATGTCGTGAACTTTGACGTGCCGGCCGAGCCGACCGACTACATCCACCGCATCGGCCGTACGGGCCGTGCCGGCGAGCTGGGCTGGGCCATTACGTTTGTGACCGAGCAGGACGTCGATGAGTTCTACGAGATCGAGAAACTCATGGACAAGACGGCCGACATCTACGAGGCCGGCGACCTGCATGTGGGCCCCAATCCGCCCGCGGTTGACCCCGAGCGCGACCCTGCGGCCTTTAAGGTGAAGAAGAAGACCAAGCGCGGCAAGTCCAAGAGCAAGAAGAAGCTCGAGCAGGCACGTCGCGACGGCAAGCGCAACGGCGACGATTACGGCGATGTGGCCGGTCGTTCCAACCGCGGTCGCGACGAGCGTCGCGGCGACGGCGAGCGCCCGAGCCGTCCCAAGCGCGGCGGCAAGACCCGCGTGCGCGAGGGCGTTCAGGCTCGCGTGGACGAGGCCGTGGAGAGCGTGGCTCGCGAGGTGGCTGCCGAGGAGCGCGGCGGTGCTGTTGAGCAGGGCCCGCGCGGCAACCGTGCCGAGCGTCGCGCCAAGCAGTTCCAGGGCGAGGCACACCGCCGCCGTCGTGAGGACGAGGACCGTGGCGGTCGTCGTCGTGTTGAGCGCGAGGACGAAGGCCGTGGTTCGCGCGGCGGCAAGCGCGGCTCGGGTGACCGTCGTCGCTCCGGTCGCGATGGCGAGCGCGGCGGGCGCGATGAGCGCCGTGGCGGCGAAGGCCGTGGTGAGCGAGGTGCCCGTGGCGGTGAGTCCCGTGGCGGCAAGCGCTTTGAAGAGCGCGGTAGCCGCGGCGGCGAGCGTCGCGAGGGTGCTCGCAGCAATGGCGGCCGCAGCGGCGCCGGTCGTTCGAATGAGTCGCGCGATCGTCGCGACCCGCGTGCCAGCCGCGATCGTCGCGATGACTGGCGCAACTACGACGACACCCGCGAGGAGCGTCGTGGCGGCTATCGTGGCGCTCGTGGTGGCAACCAGGCCGGCTCCCGTGGCGGCCGTGCCGGCGGTCGCGATAACCGTGGCAGCTATGGCAACAGCCGTGGCGGCAAGCGCGGCGGCAGCTCCCGTCGCCCCGGTGACGGCGGCGGCAAGCGCAAGTAACATACACATCGCACGCTAGCGTGAGACAAGCTAAGGGCCCGAGCAAACAACGCTCGGGCCCTTTTGTTTGCCGTGTCCATCGCTAATTCAAACGTGATTTTCTCGGGAATGCATCTGGGGGATGCTGAGGACCTATTTTCTGCCATGCAGCAATGGGCCCCATGGGGTGCGCCGTGCATTTTTGGAGTATTCTGCAGTTCGAGTTGTCTGCATATGATCCGACGTCGCCAACGGTGGCCTTCGGATATCCCTGGCGAGCGTTCTGAGTCAGATTTCGCCGTTTTCCGGAGCAGGGGCGCGTCATTCTCGCCATGTCGGGACTTAGAATGATACGGCGCCCTACAGTTTTGCCCACCCGCGGCGGTGCTGGCGCGGTCACGTTGCAGAATACTCCGTTTTTTGCACGTGCTGGGATGGGGTACCTCAGGAGAACACGGCGGTATCCCGTAAATATATGCAATCTGTACCGGGAATTATGCAAATCGAAAAGGCGGGCAGTATGGGTTGGTGTATCGGGCTGCCTGGCGCACCAAAACGGGGAGCTCCCCCATGCGCCGTATACTCTGTCTGAATGTGAAAACGGCTTGACGCGTTGCCAGGCGTAGGGGGAGGGTGCCTCGATGAGCGTATTCGAAATTGTGTTTAGTCCGACGGGTGGAACGGAGAAGGTGTCTTGCCTTGTGGCTGGAGCGCTGGACAAGAATACCGTTACCGTCGATCTGACCGATAGCGGGTTGGATTTCCACGAGGTCTCGATGACGAAGGACGACGTGGCTGTTATCTCCGTGCCAGCGTATGCCGGCAGAGTCCCTGCCGTGGCGGTCGACCGACTGAACATGGTTCACGGCAACGGAGCGCGGGCCGTTCTGGTGTGCGTCTACGGAAACCGCGCGTTTGAGGACACGCTCGTAGAGCTGGAGGACGTTGCGAAGCATGCGGGATTCCGGGTGATCGCGGCAGTTGCAGCCATTGCAGAACATTCCATTGCGCGACAGTTTGCTGCCGGTCGTCCGGATGCGCAGGATGCGGCGCAGCTTGCTGAGTTTGCTCAGCAAATTCAGCAAAAGCTGTTGGCTGAGGATGCGTCCGAGCCCTCTATCCCCGGCAATCGTCCTTATAAACAAGCTGGAGGTCACCGCATGGCACCCGAGGCAACAGAGGATTGCGTTTCCTGCGGTGCATGCGCCGCGGCGTGCCCCGTTTGTGCTATCGACAAGGGTGACCCCAAACGAGCAGCTGGCGAGGCGTGCATCTCCTGCATGCGCTGCATTGCCGTATGTCCGCGAGGTGCTCGTAAGGCTGATCCCAACAAGCTATCCGCTGTTTCCCAGATGCTGAGCAAGGTTTGCGTCGTGCGGAAGGAATGCGAGCTCTTCATCTAGCGCAAGTGAGATTGGTGCAAACAAACCTGGCCCTTTTGCACCAAAAACGATCCGTTTTCCTCCGTTCCCAAGGGATCATGTGATCCGAAGGAGACGGAGGAAAACGGATCAAAAAGGAAAAATAGTAAGGCGCTCTTTTTCACATTGAATATTGCAATTTGGTAACGCGTTTTATCAAATATGGCATTTATCTGCGGTAATGTTCTATTTCACCGCCGAGGGTGACATTTCATACCGCCTGCCGAACTGCGTGGAGGCCTAACAACTTTATAGGTCAGTGTTGTGCGTGTAGCAACTTCGCCCGGCCTCGCCTCCGGGCTGCCGCATGAGAGGGGATCTTATGGCACGACTGCACGTAATGGAACGCAGCCACGCTCAGGCTGTCATGGACGACCTGCACGATGCGCTCGGACGTCGTCTGGCGGTGAGTTCGCTCGCCCCGTGTCCCGTTGAGTTTACGGCAGCGCTCGTCAACCTGTGCTCCACCCAGAGCTGCGGCAAGTGCACGCCCTGCCGCGTGGGCCTGAGCGCGCTGAGCGATCTGCTCGCCGATGTGCTCGAGGGCCGTGCCGACGAGTCCACGCTCAACTTGATTGAGCGCACTGCCCGCACCATCTATCTTTCGAGCGACTGCGCCATCGGTTACGAGGCCGGCGCCATGGCGCTTACGGCTATCCGCGGTTTTCGCGACGACTTCGAGCACCACATTCGTGAGCATTCCTGCGGCTTTGATCGCGAGGCCCGCGTTCCGTGTGTCTCGGGCTGCCCGGCGCATGTCGACATTCCCGGTTACATTTCGCTGGTCGAGGCCGGCCGCTATGCCGATGCCGTCAAGGTCATCCGCAAGAACAACCCGCTGCCGCTCGTCTGCGGTTTGGTGTGCGAGCATCCCTGCGAGATGCACTGCCGTCGCGGCATGGTCGACGATCCCATGAACATCCTCGCCCTCAAGCGTTTTGCCGTTGAGCACAGCGACCTCAACGATTACAAGCCCAGCGTGGCCGACAACACCGGCAAGCGCATCGCCGTGATCGGCGGCGGCCCGGCCGGCCTTTCCTGTGCCTACTACCTGGCCGTGATGGGCCATAAGGTGACCATCTTTGAGCAGCGCCACCACCTGGGCGGCATGCTGCGCTATGGCATTCCCAGCTACCGTCTGCCGCGCGAGCGCCTGCAGGCCGAGATCGAATGGATCTTGAGCGCCGGCATTGACGTAGAGCTCGACCACTCCGTCAATGGCGAGGAGCTTGCCCGCCTGCGCGACGAGTTCGATGCCGTCTACCTGGCCATTGGTGCCCACAGCGATAAGAAGCTCGGCCTTCCGGGCGAAGAGGCGCCCGGCGTGGAGTCGGCCGTCAAGATGCTGCGCGCCATCGGCGACGACGAGCTGCCCGACCTGAGCGGTCAGCGCGTGTGCGTCATCGGCGGCGGCAACGTGGCCATGGACGTGGCGCGCTCTGCCGTGCGCTGCGGTGCCGAAAAGGTGAGCATCGTCTACCGCCGTCGCATCTGCGACATGACGGCCCAGGATGCCGAGATTGCCGGCGCCCAGGCCGAGGGCTGCGAGGTTCTTGAGCTCACCGCACCGCTCGCTATTGAGACGGGCGAAGATGGTCGCGTGAGTGGTCTGCGCGTGCAGCCGCAGATTATCGGCGAGCCCCGTCGTGGGCGCCCGGCCCCGCGTGCCGCCGCGACGCCCGAGCGCGTCATTCCCTGCGAGCGCGTGTTTGTTGCCATTGGTCAGGACATCGATTCCAAGCCGTTTGAGGAGATGGGCATCGCCTGCAAGTGGGGCTGCGTCGTCACCGATTCGGACGGCGCCGTGCCTAACTTCGACGGCCTCTTTAGCGGCGGTGACTGCCAGACCGGTCCCGCCACCGTCATCCGGGCCATCAACGCCGGCCGCGTTGCTTCGGCAAATATCGACCGCTACCTGGGCTTCGACCACAAGATCAAGCTCGACGTTGAGCTGCCGACCGTGCAGTTTAAGGGCAAGCACGAGTGCGGCCGCTGCGAGCTGGGCGAGCGCGAGGCCGGCGAGCGCATCCACGATTGGAATCTGGTCGAGCAGGGCCTTACCGAGGAGGAGGCACGCCAGGAGGCAAGCCGCTGCCTGCGTTGCGACCACTTTGGCTTTGGCGCGTTCCGCGGAGGGAGGAACCTGGAATGGTAGAGCCCAACAACCCCACTGTCAGCGACAACACCGAAAGCGGAGCACTCAATATGGTCAAGCTCACTATCGATAATTGCGAGGTCATGGTACCCGAGCACACCACGATCCTGGACGCGGCCAAGTCCGCCGGCATCCAGATTCCCACCCTGTGCTACCTGCGCGATCTAAACGAGATCGGCGGTTGCCGCGTGTGCGTGGTCGAGGTTGAGGGCTGCGACCAGCTGGTTGCCGCCTGCAACAACTACGTGCTCGACGGCATGGTGGTCCACACTAACAGCCCCAAGGCCCGCGAGGCGCGTCGCACCAACGTGCAGCTGCTGCTGTCCCAGCACGACTCGCGCTGTACGAGCTGCGTGCGCAGTGGTAACTGCAACCTGCAGACCATCGCCAACGACCTGGGCATCTTCTATCTGCCGTACGAGCAGCACCTGGCGCGCGAGGGCTGGGATTTCGATTTCCCCATCATCCGCGATAACGACAAGTGCATCAAATGCATGCGCTGCATCAAGGTGTGCGAGAGCGTGCAGGGCTTAGGGATTTGGGATCTGACCAACCGCGCCACGCATACCGCCGTGGGCACCCGCGGGCGCGCGCCGATCGGCAAGACCGATTGCGTCGCGTGTGGTCAGTGCATCACGCATTGTCCGACGGGCGCCCTGCGCGAGCGTGACGATACCGAGACCGTGTTCGATGCTCTCGCCGATCCCGACAAGATCGTGCTGGTGCAGATTGCGCCGGCCGTGCGTAGCGCCTGGGGAGAGGAACTCGGCATATCTCGCGAGGAGGCCACCGTTGAGCGCTTGGCCTGTGCGCTGCGCCGCGTTGGCTTTGAGTACGTGTTCGACACCGATTTCTCGGCCGACCTCACCATTATGGAGGAGGGCTCCGAGCTGCTCGAGCGCCTGGGTAAGGCCGCCAAGGGCGAGGGCGACAGCCGTGGCTGGCCCATGTTCACGAGCTGCTGCCCGGGCTGGGTGCGCTTTGTGAAGGCGCGTTACCCCGAGTTTGTCGACAGCCTGTCTACGTCAAAGTCGCCGCAGCAGATGTTTGGCGCCATCGCCAAGACCTACTACGCCAAGGTGCTGGGCGTGGAGCCCGAGCGTCTGTTTGTGGTGTCCGTGATGCCGTGCACGGCCAAGAAGGCCGAGTGCGCGCTGCCGAGCATGGTGGGCGAGGACGGCACGCCCGATGTGGACGTTGCGCTGACGGTGCGCGAGATGGTACGTATGATCCGCGCGAACCACGTGAGCGTGGACACGCTTACCGAGGAGCCGCTCGACACGCCGCTGGGCTTTGGCACGGGCGCGGGTGTGATCTTTGGCGCCACGGGCGGCGTGATGGAGGCCGCCGTGCGCTCGGCCTATTACCTGGTGACGGGCAAGAACCCCGATGCCGATTTCTTTACCGATGTGCGCGGGCTGGACGGCTGGAAGGAAGCCGTGGCCGATATCGATGGCACCGGGGTGCGCGTCGCCGTGGCGCACGGGCTGGGCAACGCCGCCCGTCTGCTCGACGCGATTCGCGACGGCCGTGCGAGCTATGACTTCGTTGAGGTCATGGCGTGCCCGGGCGGCTGCGTCGGTGGCGGCGGTCAGCCCATCCACGACGGCTGCGAGCTGGCAGCCGAGCGCGGTCAGGTGCTGTGGGGCCTGGATGCCGCTGCGGACATTCGCTTCTCGCACGAGAATCCCGATGTCCAGGCGTGCTACCGCGAGTTCTTGGGCGAGCCGCTCTCGCCGCTGGCCGAGGAGCTGCTGCATACCGACCATCACGCATGGACGATGCCCAACGAGGGGACGTGCTAGCGATGCGCGCGTTTGATTTTGAAATGTCGCGCCGGGGGTTTGCCTCGGCGCTCGCCGCGGGCGCCCTGTCGCTTGCGCTCGCGGGCTGTGGCGGCGGGGCTGCCGGTACCGGGTCCGCCGCGGGCTCGGCTGCCGGGTCTGCTGCTGACGGTGCCGCTGCCGAGCCGGTTGAGGTGCACGTCGCCTCGCTCAAGGGTCCGACCTCGATTGGTCTGGTGCAGTTTATGGACCGGGCGGCCGATGGCGAGACGGACAATGAGTTCGACTTTGCGATCAACACTGCCGCCGACGAGATCGTGCCCAAGGTCATTCAGGGCGATATCGACATTGCCCTGGTGCCCGCCAACGTGGCGAGCGTGCTCTACAACAAGACCGAGGGCGCGGTGCAGGTCATCGACATCAACACGCTGGGCGTGCTGAACGTGGTGACGGGCGACGCGAGTGTGACCTCGTTTGGCGATCTGGCGGGCCATACCGTCTACATGACGGGCAAGGGCACCACGCCGGAGTACGTCATGAACTACCTGTTGGAGCGCGCGGGCCTGACCGGCCAGGTGACGCTCGAGTTTAAGAGCGAGCCCACCGAGGTGCTGTCGGCCCTGCTTGCCGACCCGTCTGCCGTGGGCGTGCTGCCGGAGCCGTTCAAGACCGCCGCCATCGCAAAGAGCGAAGGCAAGCTGTCGGCGCCGGTAAGTCTGACCGATGTGTGGGATGAGCTGGCAGGTGACACGGGTTCGCGCCTGCTGACGGGTGTGACCGTGGTGCGCCGCGCGTTTGCCGAGGAACATCCCGAGGCCGTGGCGGAGTTCTTGAACTGCCATGCGGCGAGCGTTAAGGCCGTCAATGCGGCGCCGGCAGACTGGGCGCAGGCCGTGGTCGATGCTGGCATCGTGGACAACGCCAAGATTGCCGAGAAGGCGATTCCCGGGTGCATGCTTGTGTGCCAGACGGGCAAGGATATGAAGGCGGCACTTAGTGGGTATCTGCAGGTGCTGGCCGACGCGGACGCGAGCGCCGTGGGTGGTAAACTTCCGGCTGACGATTTCTACTACATGGAGTAGCCCGTGCGTGCGTTTGCTCGACACATGACAGAGCGTATGAAGGCGGTGGCGGCAGCAGGTGCCGTCGCCGCCTTTTGGCTTGCCGTGTGGGTCTTCGCGGCGGTGCTGGTGGCGCAGCCACTGATCTTGCCGGGGCCGGGTGCTGTTGCCGTGGCGCTGCTGCGCCTGGTGTGCGATGGCGGTACCTGGGCGATTTTGGTGGGCTCGGGCGCGCGGATACTGGGCGGGCTGGCGCTTGCCGCGGTGTGTGGTGGCGTGCTTGCCGGGATTTCGTCACGGTTGCGGGCGTTTGCGCGCCTGGTGGCTCCGGCACTTTCGTTTGTTAAGGCGACGCCGGTTGCCTGCGTGGTGGTCCTGCTGCTTATTTGGTTGGGATCGGCGCGCGTGAGCATCGCCGCGGTCTTTTTGATGGCGCTGCCGGGCGTGTATTTTTCGCTGGCCGAGGGCTTGGCACAGGTGAATAAACCGCTGGAGCAGATGTTCCGTCTGCATGGCGTGCGCGGCTGGCGCCTGTTTTGCGCCCATACCTGGCGCGAAGTCCTGCCGTTTGTGCTTTCGTGCGCCCGCGCCGTGATCGGCATGAGCTGGAAGGCCGGCGTGGCAGCCGAGCTAATCGGCATGGCGGTGGGCACCGTGGGCGAGCGCATCTATCAGGCAAAGCTTTTGATTGAGACGGCTGATTTGCTGGCGTGGACCGTGCTGGTCGTTGCCGCCTCGTGGGCGTGTGAGCGCGTGCTGGTGTGGCTGCTGCGGGTTTCGGGACCCGTGGCGTGGCGCGCGGCCGTGCGGGCGCATGGGCATGGACTGCGCGGGCGTGCGGGGGCTGCGAGCGATGGCGCCGCAGCGGAGCTTGCGCTTGCCGTGGGCGATCGTGCGCCCTGGGCGCCGGCGCTGGATGGTCTGGTGCTCAACGTGCCTGCGGGTGGGCGTATCTGCGTGATGGGCGCTTCGGGCATGGGCAAGTCGACGCTGCTTTCGTTGGCAGCGGGGGAGTGCGCGCCGTGCTCGATGGTGTTTCAGGATGCACGCTTGGTAGAGGGCAGCTCGGCTTTGGATAACGTGCTGGTGTGTGCCGATGCGCGCGTGGATGCTTCGAACGCTACGACCTTGCTGCGCCGGTTGGTGCCGGGAATCGACGTGCATGTTCGCGTGGCTGAGCTTTCGGGCGGGCAGCGCCGTCGTGTCGAGATCGCTCGAGCCCTGCTGTGTGGCGGCTGTGCCGTCATTCTGGATGAGCCCTTTACCGGCCTGGACGCCGCCGCGCGCGATGCGACGGCCGAGGCCGTGCTAGACCTGCTCGACGGTCGCACGCTCTTGCTCGCCACGCACGATGTCGTCGACGCTCAAGCCCTCGATATCTCGGACATCATCACGCTCTAAAAACTTACTCAGCAACAAAATGATTCGTTTTCCTCCGTCCCCATGGGGTCGGGTGTGGTATTCTATCTGCGGGGTAATACTTAGGAATACCTAGTAATACCAACGCCGCAGAAACAAACTCCGGATGCGGGCCAATCGGGTTGCCTTCACAGCCCGTCGCCCAGCCGCGTGGCCCGCATCTATCCGCACTACCGTCGTTTCAAAAAGGAAGCGCCATGGCAGAACACATGACCCCCGTAGTCGCGAAGGTCTTGCCCGAGGAGAAGGCAGCCTTCGCGGCGGCAACCCAGCTCGTGGGCACCACGCCGTCCAACGCCATCCGCATGTTTATCGCCGCGTTCAATCGCTGCGGCACCTTCCCGTTCGACATCTCGCCCAGCGGGGCTTTTGGCAAAGACTGTCCCCAACAGCTAGTCGTTGAAGAACGTCCCCAATGACTAGTCGTCGGGAGGAGGTTGGCATGCTCAATGCGATGATTTGGGCGCTTGCCTGTTTTGGCGTCGTCGCTGCCGATATTGCCCTGAGCGTCGTTTTGTTCTCCGCCCTTGGCGTCGCATCGGTGTTCATGGGTTTTTCGATCGATGGTCTCGACATCCAATTGCTTCAGGCCGTCGCGCAGACGGCGTCGTTTTTGATGGCGCTGCTGTGGTGGCGTTATCTGTGGCCGCGTTCGTTTATGGCACGCCGGCAAAGCGCGCATCCGCTCGGCGGGGGAGCGCGTGGGGCATGGAAACGCATCGCCTGCGTTATCGTGATTGGCCTGGCCCTGCAGGTGGTCGTTGGCTACGTGACCGACGCCGTGCTGTCGCTGTTGCCCGATGCCGCGGCCGACTACAGCGAGCTTGTTGAGGAAACAGGTATGGGCGACACCAGCTATCTCGCCGTCCTGACTACGGTGCTCGGCGCCCCATTTTGTGAGGAGCTGCTGGTGCGCGGCATTATTTTTGAGTTTTCGCTTCGAGCGTTTAATCCGCAGTGCCGCCCACTTTGGAAGCGCCGGCGTCGTGCGAGCGCGCAGGACGGCGCCATGGTGCCCTGGGCGGCCCCAAGCACGTGGGGTATCGCTGCGGCGATTGTGCTGCAGGCGGCAATCTTCGGTTTTATGCACATGAATTGGGTGCAGGGTTGCTACGCGGGTGCCGCCGGCCTCATCTTCGGTTGGGTGCTCGTGACGACCGGAAAGCTCCGTTACACGATCCTGCTGCACTTTGCCTTTAATACCGGGTCGTATCTCATGATGCTGCTCTGGTTTGTGGATACGCCGTTCGACGTGGCAATTACGGTCGCTATCGCCGGCTTTGTGCTGGTAGAGGCGATGCGCTCGCTGCGCCACGCGTGTGGGATGGACGCAGCGAGCGCACCGCTGCCCTAGTTGCGACGTCCGCCTCCGTTGGCGCCCTGCCGTCCCTGGGCCGCGCGATTGCGACCGGCAGTGTTCTGTGCGCGCGACATGCCGCCGTGCCCCTTGCTGCCTTTGGGTCCCTTGCCAGCGCCGCCGCCATGCGGTTTGCCGCCCTTCTTGCCGGTGCCATGCCCACCGTTGGCAGATGTCTCGCCCGGGCGCGGGGGTACGGGACGGATCAGGCAGTGCTTGGTGTAGCCGATCAGGTCACGACGCCCAGCTTTTTCCAGCGCCTCGCGCACGAGCTTGTAGTTCTCGGGCTTGCGATATTGGATGAGTGCGCGCTGCATGGCCTTCTCGTGCGGGTCGCGCGCCACATAGATCGGCTCCATGGTGCGCGGGTCCACGCCGGTGTAGTACATGCAGGTCGACATGGTGGACGGCGTGGGGTAGAAGTCCTGCACCTGTTCGGGCATGTAGCCCATGTCGCGCACGGCCTCGGCAAGGTCCACAGCTTCCTTCATGGTCGAGCCGGGATGGCTCGAGATTAGGTACGGCACCACATACTGCTTGAGTCCGTATTCGCGGTTCAGGCGTTCAAATTTACGGCAGAACGCGTCGTAGACGGCGCGGCTCGGCTTGCCCATCACGGACAGCACCGCGTCGCTCACGTGCTCGGGCGCTACGCGCAGCTGGCCCGAGACATGGTGCTCCAGCAGCTCGCGCAAAAACTCGTCCGAGGCGTCGGCCATGGTGTAGTCAAAGCGGATGCCACTGCGGACGAAGACCTTTTTGACGCCCGGCAGCTGGCGCAGGTCGCGCAGCAACTGCGTGTAGCCGCTCTCGTCGACCACCATGTTCTTGCACACGCTCGGCCACAGGCAGCGCTTGTTCTTGCACACGCCGTGCTTGAGCTGTTTGTCGCAGGCAGGGCGGCTAAAGTTGGCCGTCGGCCCGCCCACGTCGTTGATGTAGCCCTTAAACTCGGGATCGCGCGTGAGCAGCTCGGCCTCGCGCATGATCGAGTCGTGGCTGCGCATCTGCAACACGCGGCCCTGGTGGAAGGTGAGGGCGCAAAACGAGCACTCGCCAAAACAGCCGCGGTTGGAGCTAATGGAAAACTTGATCTCGGCAAAGGCCGGCACGCCGCCTGCCGCGTCGTAGTCGGGATGCCAATCGCGTGCGTAGGGGAGCTCGGCCACCTCGTCCATCTCGTCGGTGGTGAGCGTCGCCGACGGCGGGTTCTGCACCACATAGACGCTGTTGGGGTAGGGCTCTACCAGGCGATGCCCGGTGATGGGGTCCATATTCTGCTGCTGCACGTTAAAGCTGCGCGCGTAGTTGAGCTTATCGGCGGCAAGGTCGTCCCAGCTGGGCAGCAGGTCGTAGTCGTAGACCTCGTCGAGCGAACCCGTGCGGTAGACGGTGCCGTTGATATAGGTGATCTGATCGACGGGCAGTCCCGCGTCGAGCGCGTCGGCGATCTCGATAATCGCGTGCTCGCCCATGCCGTAGATGAGGATGTCGGCGCCCGAGTCGAGCAGCACCGAGCGCTTGAGTTTGTCCTGCCAGTAGTCGTAGTGGGCTAGACGGCGCAGGCTTGCCTCGATACCGCCGATGATGATGGGGGCGTCCTTGAACGTCTGGCGGATGAGGTTGCCGTAGACCGTGACGGCTCGGTTGGGACGGCGCCCCTCCTCGCCACCAGGGGTATAGGCGTCGGTGTGGCGGCGGTGCTTGGTCACCGAATAGTGGTTGACCATGGAATCCATGTTGCCGGCACTGACGAGAAAGCCCAGACGCGGCTCGCCGAGCACGGTGATGCTGGCGGGGTCGGTCCAGTCGGGCTGGCAGATGATGCCCACCTTGTAGCCGTGCGCGTCGAGGACGCGGCTGATGATAGCCATGCCAAAGCTGGGATGGTCCACGTAGGCGTCACCGCAGATGTAGACAAAGTCGCACTGGTCCCAGCCGCGCGCATCCATGTCGGCGCGACTGACGGGGAGGAACTTATCGCGGCCCGGACGCCAGGGGCGGGTGGGCGCAGCCGGAGTATGAGTGGCGTGGCCGCCCTGGGCCTTGCCGCCGCGCTTTTGCTGCTGGCCGCGCTGGGCATGCTTGCCGTGCTGGTTGTGCTGAGCGTCCTGGGGCTTTTTTGCCACGATTCCTCCCGTTGTTTGTATGCTGCACGTAATTGTAACCAGTCTTTTTGGGACGGGGCTAAAAAGACTGGTGGAGTACATGGGCTGGCGGATCGGCGTGCCGATGCGGGCGCCGTTTGTTTCCAGACTGTGTGTCTGCGCGTTGGGGAAGCTGTCTCGCGCGCACACCATGTTGTCAATGGGTTACAGTATGAACGGCGGCTATGTTTCCGCCAACGCACGAGAGAGTCGTCAACAAGGAGGATGCACGACGATGCAGCGTGCCAAACAGATATCGGAGTCTATTGAGCTGGGCATCATCTTGGCGCTCGCCGGTGGCTTTATGGATGTGTATTCGTACATTGGGCGCGACCATGTTTTCGCAAACGCGCAGACGGGCAACATCTTGCTGGTGGGCGTGAGCATCTCGGAGGGCAATTGGGCGCTGGCGGGGCGCTACTTCTTCCCTGTGGTGTCGTTTGCTGTGGGCATTATGCTTGCCGACCTGGTACACGAGCGTTTTGGCAGCGTGATTCACTGGCGCCAGGTGACGGTGTTCTTTGAAGCCGTCATCTTGCTGGGCGTGAGCTTTATCCCGGGCGGCGATTTCAACCTGCTTGCCAACTGCCTTACCTCATTTGCCTGCGGTATGCAGGTCGAGAGCTTCCGCAAGATCCACGGTCACGGCATCGCCACGACCATGTGCATCGGTAACCTGCGCAATGCGCTGCAAAACGTGGACGACTACATCATCACCCACAAGCGCGGCTTTCTGGAAAACGGCCTGCTGTACTTTGGAGTGATCTTTACCTTTGTGTTTGGCGCTGTGCTGGGCAACTGGTGTATTGAGCGCATGGGCCTGCACGCCATCGTCGTGGCGAGCGTGCTGCTGTTTATCGCGTTTGCCATCATGTTTATCGACCGCGAGCGCGACTTGCACAGGAAATGGGCCCGCATCATAGCTGACTGGCAGACCGCGAGTCTTAAGCGCTAAGGTGCATGTTCGTAACAACATTCAGGAGCCAGAAAAACTATCTAGCTCCTGAATGTTGTTACGAACTGCTTTTTGCGATTTATTCGAGATGCTCTTCAATCCGAGCCCTAAGAAGGGCAATGGCTGTAGGTATTCCAATTGCGGCGGCTAATTCGGCTTTATCCAAAACCTGTATGCTAAAGCACGATTGTTTATCACATTGAAGGACGATAACTGAAGATAGTTTCACTTCCCGTTGGCTGAATATATCGTAATCACCAAATAGGAAGTTACCTTTTATTGTGTAATTCGGTATGTTCGTTACGCACTTCATCTCAAGTCTGTTTAGGCCATAATCAAACACCGCAACTTCCTCGTGTTCGATGATGAGCGCAACCCTGGGCATGTTGCTAAAACCACCGTCGACGACAGTGAAGAGTTTTTCATTTGCATCGTCATAAACGGTATATTTAAGACTCAATAGCTGTCCTAGTGGACCCGTGAACCCATGTTTTTTGATGTTGAGGTTGTCTCCCGCTGGGTTGATGAGAGCCAGAGTATGCGGATAAGGGTTACCTTCAATTGAGATTTGATATTCGTTTGTAGCCGTCTTGCTCGATTTAGGACCACTATCCACCATGTGTCATCGCCTCAATCGAATTGGAACCGTCTTCTGCTTCGTGCGGAGAATTACGCTGTACGTTGCAGTAGATGCAGCTGCAATAACCGCATGGGCAATTTCTAACAAAATGAATGACGTTATCTGCTGCATGCATGTTATTCATTACAAAATATCTTTTTATAAACGTATTGTCAAACATATATTGCTAAAACAGAAACAATTTATAGGCTGAGTCGGTCGTATTCTTTGGGCGATTGCTCCTATAATCTAGCCTTCGCTGCTGTCGGGAGGGAAGGACTAGGGCTCCGTTATTCCGTTGAAACGCTTTAACACCTTTGACGTTCTCACGTGTTTTTTGTTTCAAAAGCGTTAGGATGGGACTTATAGCGCGGGGCGTAATGGATGCCCCGCACACGATGGGAGGCTATCAATGGCTAATCGTTTCGTTCTCAATACCATCTCTTATCATGGTTCCGGCGCCATCAAGGAGATCCCCGGCGAGCTCCAGCGTCGCGGCTACAAGAAGATCTTCGTCTGCTCCGACCCCGATCTGGTTAAGTTTGGCGTTACCGCTAAGGTGACCGACGAGCTCGACGCCGCCGGCATCGCTTGGAGCCTCTACTCCGAGATCAAGCCCAACCCCACCATCCAGAACGTCAAGGACGGCGTCGAGGCCTTCAAGGCCGCCGAGGCTGACGCTATCGTGACTATCGGTGGTGGCTCCTCCATGGATACCGCCAAGGCTATCGGCATCATCATCAACAACCCCGAGTTCGCCGATGTCCGCAGCCTCGAGGGCGTTGCTCCCACTAAGAACCATGCCGTGTTCACCATCGCTGTGCCGACGACCGCCGGTACCGCCGCCGAGGTGACCATCAACTACGTCATCACTGACCCCGAGAAGGTCCGCAAGTTCGTGTGCGTTGACACCAACGACGCCCCCGAGGTCGCCGTCGTCGATCCCGACATGATGGCTTCCATGCCCGCCGGCCTGACCGCTTCCACTGGCATGGACGCTCTGACCCACGCCATCGAGGGCTACACCACCAAGGGCGCTTGGGAGCTCTCCGACATGTTCCACTTTGAGGCCATTAAGCTGATCAGCGAGAACCTGCGTGACTCTGTCGCCGAGGCCAAGTCCGGTCAGCCCGGCTCCGGCCGCGAGGGCATGGCTCTTGGCCAGTATGTCGCCGGCATGGGCTTCTCCAACGTCGGCCTGGGCATCGACCACGCCATGGCTCACACCCTGTCCGCTCACTACGACACCCCGCACGGCGTCGCTTGCGCCATGCTGCTGCCGATCGCCATGGAGTTCAACAAGCCGGTTTGCGCCGAGCGCCTGGCCAAGGTTGCCGTTGCCATGGGCGTTGACACCACGGGTATGAGCACCGACGAGGCTGCTGACGCCGCTATCGCCGCCGTTAAGCAGCTTTCTGCCGACGTGAACATCCCGCACGTCTGCGAGGCCATGAAGGCTGACGAGATCGAGGTCCTGGCCAAGGACGCCATGGCCGACGCCTGCTTCCCGGGTAACCCGCGCGAGGCGACGCTCGACGACGTCATCGAGCTCTTCAAGAAGATCTGCCCGGCTGCCTAGCCTCGTTTGGTGTTCTTTCGCCTGTAGGCGTATGGTCTTTTGACTTGCCGCTGGCCCCGCCGCGCTACGCACTGCGGGGCTTTTTGTGCTGCGTCGATGCCCCGAGACGGGTAAAACCAAGGCATACTGCCAGCTGCGGATAGGTGGTGCACTTCCCAGCGTGCATTTTTGGGAGTATTCAGCAAGCTCTTAAAAATGCATAACGTTTTGAATGGCCCGTAGTGGCCCGCAGGCGCCCATCGACAGCCATTGTGGGCGGGCTATCGATGAGTGGAGGGGGTTGTTACTGAGTTTTTGCTTTGCGACGACCTGCAACACTGCTGTAACCGTGTCGTTTTGTCGTTCGCGATGGGGTCGTTGGGGCCCACGGTGCTGAATACTCCGTTTTTTGCACGGCCCAAGGTGGGGTACCCTGAGACGAAGCAAAAAGATTCCTCATTTCTATGCAGATACCGATAGGATTTATGCAAGATTGGGATTGTAAGCCGTGCGCGTGCGTAAAATCGGCGGGAGGACGTCTGGAGGTGGCTCGGCTCCCAGAGCCTTGCGCGTGCAGAACGGTTAAAATCGGGACTCGGTCTTAGTTTTGCTTGGAAGGATGCACATGGCTCCTGTAATCGATGCTTCTCTAGAGGAGACGCTCTCCTATATCGCGGGACAGCTTAAGACGCTGACTTCTATTGCTTCGCCTACGGGCTATACCCGTGCGGCGACTGATTATCTGATGGAGACGTTGCGCGATATGGGCTTTGGGCCCGAGCGCTCCAATAAGGGCAATGTGCTCGTTGAGCTTGGCGGCGAGGGTGAGCCGCTCGTGTTGGCGAGCCATGTCGATACCCTGGGCGCCATGGTACGCTCCATTAAGGACAATGGTCGCCTGCGCCCCACGACCCTCGGCGGGCATCAGTGGTCTACGGCCGATGGCGAGAACTGCACCGTTTATACGCGCGACGGCAATGTCTACACGGGCGTGGTCCTCAATACCGAGCCTTCGGCGCATGTGGCCGATGAGCCGGTCAAGACCATCGAGAAGAACATGGAAATCCTGCTCGACGAGAACGTTGACAGCAAGGACGATGTGCTCGAGCTGGGTATTCAAACCGGCGACATCATCGCTATGGATCCGCGCACCACGGTGACGGAGAGCGGCTACATCAAGAGTCGCTTCCTTGACGACAAGCTGTCCGCGTCGATTCTGTTGGGTTTGGCCCGCGCCGTCGCCGAAGGCGAGGTGACGCTTTCGCGCAAGGTGTCGCTGCTCTTTACGGTGTACGAGGAGGTCGGCCACGGCGGTGCCTTTGTGCCGGCCGACACGCGCGAGATGATCAGCGTGGACATGGGCTGCGTGGGCGACGACCTGGGCTGCACCGAGCGCATGGTTTCGATTTGCGCCAAGGATTCGGGCGGTCCGTACAACTACGACCTGGTAACCACGCTGTCCAATATCGCGCGCGAGCTGGAGCTCGATTACGCCATCGATGTGTACCCGCACTATGGCTCCGACGTCGAGGCCACGCTCTCGGCCGGCTACGACATTCGCCATGGTCTGATCGGCCCCGGCGTGTACGCGAGCCACAACTACGAGCGCAGCCACATCGACGGCGTGCGCAATACCTACGAGCTGGTTCGCGCCTACGTTCAGCGCTAGGGGAGTAGCTTGCGACTCGGCTGACCAATCGCTAAGGCCCGATTTCTCGGGCCTTTTTTCGCTTTGGGTTGTTTAGTATTATGATGCATGTAATCTATTAACTAAACGTTTAAATTACTTAACGAGGTGATGCGGTGTATGGATACGTCTGAGTACTTGTCTATGGGTGATGCTGCCCGCCTGCTGGGCGTTACGAAAGCCCGCATATCTCAACTTGCCGCATCGGGAACGCTCGCGTGCGATATTGTGGGCGGACGGAAGATGGTCGAGTACAATTCCGCGGTCGCTTATCAAAAGGTCCGCAAACGTGGACGCCGTCCTGCGGCCGATGTGGGGCGCAAGTTTACGCTGATGTCCGCCGATTACGAGGTTGCGCGTGTCTCATTTGATCCGACGCGTGAGTTTCCCTTCGAAATCGCCGAGGTACTCGATGCGCAGAGGATGCCGTTTGGCACGTGCTTGAGCTCTTCTCCTACGGTGAATAAACGGGAGCTCAACGTGTGGTGGAGCCATCGGTCGGTGCCCGATGTTCGCCCTGGGCTTATTTCGCGCTACCGCGAGCTGGGGATTGCTAACGGCGTTGAGGTGCCGGTTCAGTGCCTGGGTCTATCACTTTCGGATTGTTATTGGCTGCGGCCGGCAGAATGCGACGGGCTCGAATGGCGAAACCTCAATTACTTCGAGAATGATTTTGAGCGATCGGCGCCCGAGGGGCGTTCGGGTTGGCTGGAAGGCATCGGTCTTAAAAATCCCGACAACACATCCGAGGGCGAGCTCCCTAAATCGTGGATGATCCGAAACGGCATTCGCGTTTTGGCTAAAGGTTGCGGGATGGACGATCAGCGTCCCTTTAACGAGGCGGTTGCAACGGCTCTACATCGTCGCTTGCTGTCGGAGGGCGAGTTTGTTCCTTATACGGTTGAGTGGATGTTCGATGGCCCTGTGTGCCTGTGCGACGACTTTCTTGATGGCCGCGAGGAATACGTTCCGGCTGTTTACGTTAAGGGCGCACTTGCTAGCCAGCGGGGAAACTCGACATACGATCGATACTGTCGCTACCTTGGCAAGCATGGTGCCGATGAGGCCGCTGTGAGAAGGTCTATGTCGCAGGTGATTGTCTGCGATGCCCTTTTGGCCAACAGCGACCGCCATTGGCGAAACTTCGGCATCATCCGCAATGTCGATACCCTGGAGATAAGGCCTGCTCCGCTGTTCGATAGCGGCAATTGCCTGTGGTACAACGTACCAACTGCCGTGCTCGCAGCTGGGGAGTTTGGGTTTTCCGCTAAGCCGTTTGGGTCCGACCCTTCCGTCCAGCTGGCGCTTGCGGACTCGCTCGATTGGTTCGATCCATCGCGGCTCTACGGATTTGTTGATGAGGCGATCGAAATTCTTTCGCAGAGCGAATGGGTGACGGCGGAGGGTCGACTCGAGGCCATTCGCCGCGGCCTCGAGCGTCGCATAATCGAGGTTAGTGCCGCTGTTGAGGTACTTCGACACGTGCGGCGATAAACCCGCGGCTACTTAAGTGCGCCGGTCACGGTGCCGCCGCCCAGGACGACGTCGCCGCGATAGACGACGACGGCTTGGCCGGGGGCGATGGCTCGTTGCGGCTCGTCAAAAGTTAGCAGCATTTGCCCGTCTTCGTCACGCGTAAGGGTCGCTGCCTGGTCTTTCTGACGGTAGCGGTACTTGGCACCTACGCGAATGCCGCCGGCGTCGAGCTCCGCCTCCATGCGCGTATCCGGCGCGCTCCAGATCCACTCATCGGCCGTGAGTGCTGTGGCCGTTAGGTCCTCGGCCTCGCCCAGATGCACGGTGTTGTTGGCGGCATCGACGCCCGTCACATACACGGGATGCGCCATCGCGACGCCCAAGCCCTTGCGCTGGCCGATGGTATAGCGCAACGCGCCGTTATGGCGTCCGACCACGCTGCCGTCGCGCCACACAATGTCGCCCGGTGCAGCGGGATGTCCGC
>CAJLOU010000001.1 GCA_905208345.1 uncultured Collinsella sp. | reverse complement strand
TCGTGATTCTCATGCTGGTGAATTTTGCTCTCTCGTGCGTCATGCCCGCCTTAAACGGTGGGTTTGTAGACTTTCTCGTGACGAATAGGGATCCATCTCGCGTCGTGTGGTTTGCGGCCTTTGTTGCGGGCATAGGGATATCGGCCTCCTTCATGTCGTATGCGATGGGTGTGAACGTATCGCGCGTCATCTTGGAGATGACGACGAGACTGATGGGGACCACGTGTGAGTCGTTTGAACGGGGGCCCCTGGAAAAGGGGGAGCAGGCGGATCCATCCTATACAACGCAGAGGGTGTATGCGGATTCGAATGCGGTGTCATCGTTTGTCGTGAACAACTTCCTGACGATCGGGCTTAACATCGTTCTGGTTGTGTTGATATGCATCATCCTGTTTTCGATTAATCCGGTGTTCCTGGTGTTAAGTGCATGTTCGCTTGTTGCGTACTTCATTTTATTCAGGGCGTTGAAAAAGCCGTTGTACAACAGTTCGCTTGCGAACAAGGAGGGTTTGAGTAAGCTTTTCGCGTCCGTGAGCGGCGAGCTGTCGCAGTTGTTTGACATTAAGTGCGATGGCGCAAATAACCAGAGCGCTCGGACGCTCAAAGGGGTATTCGAGGGGTACTACCCGATTTACATGAAAGCAAGTAGGGTCTCGAATCTGGCCACATCAAGCGACGGCCTGATCTCGTCTGTGTTTCGGGGGGCACTGCTCGTGATCTCCGGGATGGAAATATTGAGCGGAAGAATGAGCTTAGGCGAGTTCACAATGGTGAACTCGTATTACTCGATGGCGTTCGGATGCTTCAAGTATTTTTTGAATTATTTCAAATCGTATCAGGACGCAAGGGCCTCGTTCGACCGATTGGGGGCTCTGACGGAGGACGCCGAGGACCGCGGCACCCTCACGGTTGGGCACGTGGAGAGCATATCGTTGTCCAACATCGCGTACCGATACGCGGGAAAGCCCTACTTATACCGCGACCTCTCCGTGGAGGTGGAGGAAGGAAAAACCTATGCCATTACCGGGCCGAACGGATGCGGAAAAAGCACGTTTCTGAAGGTGCTCCTTGGACTATATTCTGCTGGGGGACATCGGGCTTTGGGGTCGGTGCCATATGAAGAGCTCGATATGGAGACGATCCGACGGGACCTGTTTGCGGTGTGCCCGCAAAAGCTCTTTATTCCGAACGAAACGGTGGAGAATTACCTTGAGAGGACGTCGATTCGGGGATCGAGCGAAAACCTCCGAGAGCTTGTGCCGAGTTTCTATCGAACCGTCGAATCGTTAAAAGGCAAGAATTGTAGAGACCTTTCTGGTGGAGAGTATCGAAAGCTAAGGATATTCGCAGCACTTCGCAGGCAGCCGGAAGTGCTTGTGTTCGATGAACCAACGAACGATTTAGATGAAGAAAGCCGTCGGGAGTTCACGGAGTATATTCATCGAAATCCCTTCGATCAGCTAATTCTTGTTGTAAGCCATGATCAGGATTTGATTTCAGCATGCGATAGGAAGCTGGATTTGGATTTCGATCCGAAAAATGGGCAATGCTGATGGGAAACGCTTAGAGTTCGGGCTTGCGCGTCATGGAGTAATCTTTCCTCTTATCGAAAATCGTTACAATATAAGAAAAACAGTAAGCAAGAAGAAATGGCTCGGGGAAGAGCTCGCTGCTGTCAGTGATATTGGGTCTATATCCAGATAACACGGAAGGGGCCGTCCTCTACAACGGGGTATCACAGCGTCGCATCGACCGATACGCATTGCGGCGGTGCCGAGTTGGCATTACGGAGCAAGAGCCCCCTATTGTTGGGGGGACGATCCTCGATAATCTTACGCTGCTTTCTGATGATTTCGAGGCCGACAAACTGAATCGGATGCTTGCCATATTGGGGTTAGACAAAATGATTGCCGCTGCGGAGAACGGGGCGGCAGCGATGCTTGGCAGCAAGAAAGGAGGGGTGTCCGGCGGGGAGAAGCAGAACATCGCAATTGTGCGGCAGATGTTGAAATCGCCGGACGTCATGTTGTTTCTTGAGTCAACTTCAGCGCTTGATGCGAAGAGCCGGAGCGCGCTAATTAAATTGCTTTATGAGGTTAAGAGAGACCATATTGTAATTGTTGTCACTCATGACGAAGAGATGCTTGCGGCTTGCGACGAGGTCATTCCGATGCCCGGATGCTTATCGGGACGTGGCGTTGAAGGCCCAGAAGATCGAAATGGCGTGGGTGTTGGGTAAGTCCCTACGCGTACGACGTTGGGTTTCTGATCTTCATCGTCCTGCAAAGAAGGCTTTGTAACACGTTTCCCCTGGGAGGCCCCTTTTGTCCGTAGTGGCAAAGAGGGGCTTTTTCGTTTCCCTCTTGCGGCGGAGGGGGACACCATGCGCCTATACAGGACGACCTGCGCGCTTTCGTCGGATGACGGGCTATGTGTCGAGATGGGGGTCTCGGGTGGAGGCCGCGTCGCGGTCGCGGTCGGCCAGCGACCATCGGTACGGCTCAATCGTATTACCAGAACTAGTAAGGAGCCGCCCTTTCGGACGACTCAAACTGTAATGGGGCTTTTTTAGCTACCCCGGCCGTTACTCCGCCAAAGCATTCGCGCTATCTGCCGGGGTGGCTAAAATAGCCCCGTCCCAAATTAGCTACTCTGACCAAAATCCCTGGGACAAATACTTCTGATAGATTTTGTCTTTCTTGGCTATTGCGTAGTTTAAGAGATTCCATTCCAATAATTACAGCTTTTTGCTAAAGCGCTTTAGCAGTTTATACCGCTTTTGACCTGCGACTACGTTGTACTGGTATCTTCATAAGGTAACCACCTTTACCTACCGTTTACCGCCGGTTTTATCACGTTTACCAAACCGCGCATCCTCTGCTCAAGCCTGGCTAAAACCCGCCGTATAGTTCCCTCACGGCCCGCATCCGGCGGGTCGATTCGTTACCACGGTCGTGCGCGAGAGCGCATGGAAGGGGAAGTATCGTGAGCGATTGCAAGAGGGTTTACCGTTTTGGAACCGACGCCCAAGGCACTTGTGTCACTGAGGGCGACAAGTCCATGAACTTCGTGCTCGGCGGCAAGGGTGCAAACCTTGCCGAGATGAGCCGTATCGGCCTGCCGGTCCCCGGTGGCTTTACCATTACCTGTCAGACCTGTGTCGAGTACTCCGGTGCCGGCAATGTGTGGCCCGAGGGCGCGCTCGATGAGATCGTTGCCGCCGAGACCAACCTCGAGGCCCGCTGCGGCAAGAAACTCGGCGATGCCACCGACCCGCTGCTTGTGTCGGTGCGTTCGGGTGCTCCGTTCTCCATGCCCGGCATGATGGACACGGTCCTCAACCTGGGCCTCAACGACGATTCCGTCCAGGGCCTCATCGCGCAGACCCAGAACCCGCGCTTTGCTTGGGACAGCTACCGCCGCTTTATCCAGATGTTCTCCAATGTCGTCATGGGTGTCGATGCCGATCTGTTCGAGAACGCCCTGACCCAGGCCCGTCTGGTCGCCGGCGTCCGCGTCGATTCCGAGCTTTCGGCCGAGGACCTGCAGGAGCTCGTCGAGACCTTTAAGGGCATCTTCTCCGACAACGTCGAGGCCGCCCTGTATCCCGAGCTCGAGGTTGCCGCCGGCAAGCCCGTTTTCCCGCATGATCCGGAGCTCCAGCTGCGCCTTGCCATCCAAGCCGTCTTTGGCAGCTGGATGAACGAGCGCGCCTGCATCTACCGCAAGCAGCATGGCATTTCCGACGAGCTCGGCACCGCCGTCAATGTTCAGGCCATGGCCTTTGGCAACAAGGGCGAGACCTCCGCGACCGGCGTCGCCTTCACGCGTAACCCGGCCGACGGTACCAAGGAGTTCTACGGTGACTTTCTGGTTAACGCCCAGGGCGAGGACGTCGTCGCCGGCATCCGCAACACCGAGCCCATTGCCGATCTCAAGACCACCCCGGGCCTCGAGTCCGCAGGTGAGGAGCTCGAGCGCGTCTTCCTGACGCTCGAGGATCACTATCGCGATATGTGCGATATCGAGTTCACCATCGAGCAGGGCAAACTCTGGATGCTTCAGACCCGCGTGGGCAAGCGCACCGCCACCGCTGCCCTGCGCATTGCCATCGAGATGGTCGAGGAGGGTCTGATCACCCGCGAGGAGGCCGTGAGCCGCATCGACCCCGCTCAGCTCGACCAACTCCTGCACCCGCAGTTCGACTCCTCTAAGAAGTACAAGCCTCTCGCGACTGGTCTTAATGCCAGCCCCGGTGCCGCCGTGGGCGAGGTCGTGTTCTCGAGCGACGACGCTGTCGCGCGTTCCGCCGAGGGTCACAAGGTCATTCTGGTTCGTTGGGAGACCAACCCCGACGACCTGAAGGGCATGGTCGCCGCCGAGGGCATCCTGACCAGCCACGGTGGCAAGACGAGCCATGCCGCCGTTATCGCCCGCGGCATGGGTACGCCCTGCGTCTGCGGCGTTGAGCGCTTCCACATCGACGCCGCCGAGAAGGTCTTGCGCATCGAGGGCAGCGACCGCGTATTGCACGAGGGCGATGTCATCTCCATCGACGGCACCCAGGGCATCGTCGTCGATGGTCCCGTCGACCTGGTCTCCGCCGAGCTTACCGGCGACCTGGACACCATCCTGTCCTGGGCCGACGAGATTCGCCTGGACGAGACCTGTGGCCATGCCAACCATGTGCGCGTCAACGCCGACAATCCTGAGGATGCCGAGCTCGCCCTCGAGTTTGGCGCCGAGGCCATTGGCCTGTGCCGCACCGAGCACATGTTCCTGGGTGACCGCAAGAACATCATCCAGAGCTTTATCCTGTCTGACGATGAGGCCGTGAAGCAGCAGGCCCTGGCCGACCTGCTCAAGGTTCAGACCGAGGACTTCCTGGCGATGTTCAAGACCATGTCCGGTTGCGATGTGGTCGTCCGCCTGCTCGATCCGCCGCTTCATGAGTTCCTGGATAATCCTCGCGAGCTCGAGGTTGCCATCACCAAGAAGGAAGCCGCTGGCGCCAGCGAGGAAGAGCTTGCCGTCCTGCGCACCCGCCTGCGTCGTATCGACGGCATGGTCGAGTCGAACCCCATGCTCGGCCTACGCGGCGTGCGCCTGTCCGTCGTCTTTAGCGATCTGCCGCTCATGCAGGTCCGCGCCGTCGCCACGGCTGCCGCCCGCCTTATCAAGGAGGGCGTCGACCCGCGCCCCGAGATTATGGTCCCGCTCGTTTCCATTACGGCCGAGCATGTTCAGACCCGCGAGGTTATCGAGCGCGTGATCGCCGAGGTTTCCGTCGAAGAAGGCGTCGAGCTCAATATTCCCGTGGGCACGATGCTCGAGCTGCCGCGCGCCTGCATGGTCGCTGACGAGATCGCCCATCACGCAGACTTCTTCTGCTTTGGCACCAACGACCTCACCCAGACGACCTTCGGTTTCTCGCGTGACGACGCCGAGGCTAAGTTCATCCCGCTGTACATGCATAAGAAGATCTTGAAGGACAATCCCTTCGAGACCATCGATACGGCGGTGCTCGAGCTGGTGCGCATGGCCGTCGAGAAGGGCCGAGCCACCAACCCCGACATGCACTTTGGCGTGTGCGGCGAGCACGGCGGCGACCCCAAGTCCATCAAGGGCCTGTTTAACGTGGCCGACGTGGACTACGTGTCCTGCTCGCCCTACCGCGTGCCCCTCGCACGCCTGGCTGCCGCTCAAGCCAAGCTCGAGGCCAAGCGTTCCGCCTAACGTTTTGGGTTTAGACGCCTAGCGTAGCCCCCTTCATGCCGCCCGTCTCATTCGTGAGACGGGCGGTTATCATGTGCGGGTTTTGTCTTTTTGTCTGCGTAAAAAATTGTTCTTGCAGCAGAAACCCGCGCGTGTATACTCGAATACGTTTGTTCAACTACGTGCCGGCCAAGGTGGTACGGCACCTCTAGAAGAGTAAGGAATTGCACATGGATTACATCCGCGCAATCGAGCGTCAGCAGATCCGCGAGGACATTCCTCAGGTTCGCGTCGCCGACAACGTCAAGGTTCACTACCGCATTAAGGAAGGCGACCGCGAGCGCATCCAGGTCTTCCAGGGCGACGTCATCCGCATGGCCGGCGCCGGTGCCCGCGAGACCTTCACCGTCCGCAAGATGTCCTTCGGTGTCGGTGTTGAGCGTACCTTCCCGCTTCACAGCCCGAAGATCGCCAAGCTCGAGGTCGTTCGTCATGGTCGCGTCCGTCGCGCCAAGCTGTACTACCTCCGCGACAAGGTGGGCAAGGCTGCTCGCATCCCCGAGAAGCGCTAAGAAGATTGCAGCGTCTGTCCACTCGTTTGGACGTAAGGGTCACCTTCGGGTGGCCCTTCTTTTTATCTGATTTGCATGCAAGGAGGGCCTGGTATGGCCAACATGACGAGCTCGGTTTCGGCATCGCAGGTTGCCGGTGAGTTGGCGAGCGCTACGTTTGAGGAGATTCCTGCCCTCGTGGAGCATTATCGCGAGGACCCGCGCCAGCAGGTGATCAAGGCTTGCGAGCGTGCTCTTAAGCGCCATGCCAAGGAGCTTGCCGAGCGCGAGCGCGTCAATGACATGTACGAGCTTATGCATGAGCTTGGCGGCGATGGGGTGGTCGTTGGTGTCGACGAGGTGGGTCGCGGATCGGTGGCCGGTCCTTTGACGGTATGCGCCGTCTGCCTTCCCATGGAACCGCGCGTCTGGGGTATCAACGATTCCAAAAAGCTCACGCCCGCGCGCCGCGAGTTGCTCTCAGTGAAGATTGCCGAGGTGGCGACGGCGATCGGTTTTTGCCATATCGCGCCTAAGGATATCGATGAGATGGGCATGGCCCGCGCAATCCGCGCTGCCGTTGTGGGCGCCGTGGCCGATACGGGGCTCGAGCCCGACTGCGTCCTCATGGACGGTAACCCCTTGGGCGCCGTTCCCAACGAGCGCGATGTGGTGAAGGGCGATGCCAAGATCGCCTGCATCGCCGCGGCGTCCATCATGGCCAAGGTCACGCGTGACGAGATGATGGTCGAGTACGACGCCGAGTACCCCGAGTACCATCTGGCCGAGTCGAAGGGCTATGCGAGCCCCGAGCACATCGAGGCCATTCGCAAACATGGACTTTGTCCGCTGCACCGCGTGAGCTTTTGCGGAAACTTTCTGCAGACTGAGCGCCTTTTCTAGGTCAATTGTGGAGACAGGGACCTCTGGGGTTTTATAAACCTGCTGGTAGCGGGCCGTATGCAACACCATTGCTGCGTACGGCCCGTTTTTTGACGGCATTTGGTCAGCTTTTGGTTTGCTTCCGGTACTTACCCGCATGAAAGGTGCTCTCATCATCGGGGCAATGCAGTGTGCGGGAAAGGAGACCCCATGAGTGCCGCAAGCAAAAAGAGTAAGACGCAGCAGCTCAAGGAGTGTTGGGAAAACGGCAAGCTCGACTGCGGGGCGATGACGCCCGAGTTTATCAAGGGACTCAGTCCTCGCGAGCTGGGCATGCTGGGCGAGCTGATCACCATCGACTACTTTAACGAGCGCGGCTACACCTTGCTGGAGCAGGGTTATCGTTGCACCGAGGGCGAGGCCGACCTGGTGCTGCTCGATAAGCTCGACGATGTCGTGGTGATGGCCGAGGTCAAGACCAGACGCGTTGCGCTGGATTGCAGCACGCGGGTCTTTCCCGAGGAGGCCGTGGACGCCCAAAAGCAACGTCGCTACCGCCGCATCGCAAGTTGCTATCTCATGGAGCATTATCCGCTCAAGGCGATTCGCTTCGATGCCGTGGGCGTTACCATTCGCGGCGGGCATATCGCCGAGATCGAGCACCAGTACAACGCGTTCGATTGGCAGGTGTCGTGATGTCGTTCGAGACGTTTGCCGTTCACGCGGCCTGCATCCGCGGCGTCGAGGCGATTCCCGTCACGGTCGAGGTCTCGCTTGCCGGCGGCGTTCCGGGCATCCAGATGCTCGGCATACCGAGTATGGAGGTGATGGAGTCGCGCGGTCGTATTCGCTGCGCGATGCGCTCCGCCGGGTTCGAGATCCCGCGCTCGGGCATTACGGTCAATCTGGCGCCCGGCGATATCCGCAAGACCGGTAGCGGCTTTGATCTGCCCATCGCCATCGCGGTATTGGCGGCCGATGGGCAGATTCCCCGCGACAACCTCGATCGTTGTCTTATCGCTGGTGAGCTTGGCTTGGACGGTACGGTGCTTCCTGTCAAGGGCGAGGTGGCGTTTCAGTTATTGGCGCGTGATTTGGGGCTGTCCTTTATCGCCGGCAGGTCAGACCAGCATGTGCCACTCGCGGGCGTGGATTGCGGATTCATCGATCATTTGTCTCAGCTTGCTCATGGTATGGGCGATGCCGCGCGGCACTACTTGGATTCCGAGGGCGTCGAGGCGACCTTTGAGCCTGAGCTCGACTATGCCGACGTGCTGGGGCAGGAAGTCGCTAAACGCGGCATGGCGCTTGCGGCGGCAGGAGAACTCGGCTTGCTCATGATCGGGTCTCCGGGATCGGGCAAGACGATGCTCGCACGCCGTATGACCGACATCCTGCCCGAGCTTTCCGTTGAGGATCAGCAGGAGGCACTGTGCATCCATTCGGTTTTGGGTGAGAACATTGATGGCTTGTTGGCGGGGCACCGCCCCTTCCGCAGTCCCCACCACAGTATTTCGACCGCAGGCCTTATCGGCGGCGGGCGCCCGGTGCACCCGGGTGAGATCAGCCTTGCTCATGGCGGCGTGCTCTTTTTGGACGAGCTTGCCGAGTTTCCCACTGGCGTGCTGCAGACGCTGCGTCAGCCCATCGAGCGCGGCTACGTGAGGATCGTACGCGTCGACGGGGCTTTTACCTTCCCGTCGCGCTTTCAGCTGCTGGCTGCGAGCAATCCCTGCCCCTGCGGCTTTTTGGGCGATCGCGAGGTGCCGTGTCGCTGCTCGGCGGCGATGGTCGAGCGCTATCGGTCTAAACTGCGCGGTCCTTTGGCCGACCGTATCGACATGATGATCGATGTGACCCGTCCCGACCCTCAAGTGATTATCGAGGGTGCGGAGGGCATGTCGTCGGCCGAGTTACGTGACTACGTTGTGCGCGGTCGCGCCTTTCGCGCTTGGCGCGAATCCCGCATGGACGATGCGGATGCCGAGGCCGAGGATGACGAGACACGGTCCATTGACGGCGTCGTTTCGACCTTTGAGCTCGATGATGCGGCGGAGAAGTGTGTGCTCGGCCTGTCGAAGCGCACGCATCTCACAGGGCGTGGCATCGTGCGCCTTGTTCGCATTGCGCGCACGATCGCAGATGTCGCCGAGAGCGAGCAGGTGACGCAGGACCACGTGCTCGAGGCGGCGATGTACCAGGGAAGGAGGGACCAATGATGGCTGAGGGGACCTTCGAGCTGCATCCAGGTGACGCGTTGTATCCCGAGACCGTTTTGGAGCTTTCTGATGTACCTCAGACGCTCTATGTGCGCGGCAACCCCGAGGCGCTTTCGACGCCCGCGCTCTCCATCATCGGTGCGCGAAAGGCCTCGCCGTATGGTCTTGCCGTGGCAGAGCTTGCGGCGAAGGTGGCGGTTGAGGCGGGAGTGACGGTAGTTTCGGGCGGTGCGGTCGGTTGTGACCAGGCCTCAGGTTGGGCTGCGGTCAACGCCGGCGGCAAACACGTTGTGGTGCTGGGGACGGGCGCCGACGTGGTCTACCCGCGTTCGAGCGCGGGGCTGATTACGCGCACGCTTGATACGGGTGGCGCGGTCGTGTCGATCTCTCCGTGGGGCATGGGTCCGCGCAAGTTCGCCTTTCCGCGCCGCAATCGCGTAATCGCGGCCCTGTCGCAAGCCCTCTTTGTATCCGAGGCGGGTATGCCTTCTGGGACGTTTTCCACAGCCGAGGCTGCTATGGATTTGGGGCGCGAACTTCTTGCCGTGCCGGGGTCGATCCTATCGCCCGAGTCGCGTGGCACGAATTACCTCATTGCGAACGGTGCCTGCTGCATCGTCGACGAGGAATCTATCGAGATGGCTATCTCACGCATCTACGGAACCCTGCGCTACTCGCGCCCCGATGCTCCCGGCATTGCCGACCTGGATCCAACGCAGCAGACCGTGATGCATGCGCTCATCGCCTCTCCGCTCAAGGTCGACGACATCGCGGCGCTCGTCTCGCTCGATGCTGTCGGCGTACTCAAACTCTTGGGTTCGCTTGAACTCGAGGGTCTTATCGAGCGCATGATGGATGGAAGGTATGCGCCCTCCAAGTTTGCCCTTCACGCCCAGACACCCTTCGGTCACAATGGAAAACGTGTCAATTAGAAAGGTGTTTGCAGATGCAGTTCGATCAGGTGACAGTTATCGGTGGCGGTCTGGCGGGTTCGGAGTGCGCGATCCAGCTGGCAGATCGCGGTTTTGCCGTAAAGCTGTGCGAGATGCGCCCCCAGGTGAGCTCCCCGGCTCACCATACCGATCACCTGGCAGAGCTCGTCTGCTCGAATTCGTTTAAGTCGACCCGTCCGGATTCCGCGGCTGGTTTGCTGAAGGCCGAGCTTGAGCGCATGGGTTCAGTCCTGCTCGATTGCGCCCATCGCGCGGCTGTTCCCGCCGGTGGCGCCTTGGCGGTCGACCGCGTCAAGTTTTCCGAGCTTGTCGAGGCCGAGGTTGCCGCTCGTCCCAATATCGAGGTCGTGCACGGTGAGGTCACACAGATTCCCGAGGGTCACGTGGTCATTGCCGCGGGCCCGCTGTGTTCACCGGCGCTGAGCGAAGAGGTTATGAAGCTCGTCGGTGGCGATGCCCTGGCATTCTTTGATGCGGCGGCGCCGATCGTCGATGCCTCCACGCTCGATATGGACGTGCTGTTCTCGCAGTCGCGCTACGAGGAGCAGGGGAGCGGCGACTATCTCAACGCTCCGCTCAACAAGGAGGAGTACGAGGCCTTTATCGAGGCGCTTACCACGGCCGACCGCGTGGTGCTCAAAGACTTTGAGGGCGGCGATCTGTTCCACGCCTGCCAGCCTGCCGAGGAAGTTGCGCGCACCGGCAAGGACGCCATTCGCTTTGGCGCCATGAAGCCCGTCGGCCTCACCGACCCGCGTACCGGACGTCGCCCCTGGGCGGCGATTCAGCTGCGTGCCGAGAACAAGGAGAAGACCGCCTATAACCTGGTGGGCTTCCAGACCAACTTGACCTTTGGCGAGCAGAAGCGCGTCTTCCATATGGTGCCGGGCCTGGAGAACGCTGAGTTCTTCCGCTACGGTGTCATGCACCGCAATACCTTTGTCGACGCCCCTCACGTGCTCGATAGCACCTTTGCCGTGCCCGGTACCGGCGTGCGCCTGGCCGGTCAGATCACCGGCACCGAGGGGTACATGGAAGCCGTGGCGACAGGTCTGCTCGCGGCGCTCAACACCTATGCCGAGGCTATCGGTGCCGCGGGCGTCGAGTTGCCGCGTGTGGGCGCCCTGGGTGCGCTCGTGGGCTATGCGACCGATCCTGCCACCGTGGGCTATCAGCCTATGCATGTCAACTTTGGCCTGGTGCCGCCACTCGAGGACGGTAAGCGCCGCAGCAAGCGCGACCGCTATCAGGCCTATGCGGACCGTGCGCTCGAGGCCCTCGATGCCTACTTGGCCACGCGTTCCGACTTGTTTGGAGGCGACCGGTCATAGCCTTTGACCTGTACGACACCGTCGACTCTTTTATCGCCTATATCGCACGCGTCGAGGGGCTTTCTCCCAACACGGTGACGGCCTATGGCTCGAGGCTAGAGCGCTTTGCTGCCTGGTGCGAGCGCGAGGATATTGATGCTTTCGCTGCCGACGTGCGCACCATTCGTCGCTATCTTGCCGAGCTTTCGCGTGAGCAGGTGGCTCCCCGAACGCTTGCGGCGCACCTGTCGGCTATTCGATCTCTCTATCGCTGGATGGCTGCCGAGGGGATTGTCGAGGGCGATGCGGTCTCGGCGATCGCGTCGCCCAAGCTGCCGCGTGACCTGCCGGGCGTCCTTACGACCCAGCAGGTCGAGGCGCTGCTCAAGACGCCTGATACCTCAACACCCGCGGGACTGCGCGATGCGGCGATACTCGAGTTGCTCTATGCCTCGGGTGCCCGCATCTCAGAGCTTGCGGCGCTCAATGTGGAATCCATCTCATGGTCCGAGCGAACGCTGCGACTTTGGGGCAAGGGGAGCAAGGAGCGTATCGTCCCTCTGTATCGTCGCGCACTCGAGGCGACGCGTCTCTATATTGAGGAGGGGAGGCCGGAGTTGCTCGCTCAGGCAAAGCGCCGTGACCCCGCTACCGGGCCGCATCCGCTGCTTATATCGGCGCGCGGCAATCGCATGAGCGCCGCGATGCTCAGGCGGCGGTTCCATACGCTGGCGACGCTCGCCGGCATTCCGGCCGACATTGCCCCGCATGCGATGCGCCATACCTTTGCGACCGATTTGCTCGAGGGCGGTGCGGACCTGCGCTCGGTTCAAGAGCTGCTAGGTCATGCGAGCCTGTCCACGACGCAGATCTACACGCATCTCACACCCGATCGGCTTAAGCGGGCTGTGGCTCAAGCCCATCCCCGCGGCGAATAGTGGCTGGGACGTCCCGCGCCGCACTCAGGTGTGTGGTTTTGATTGCGGGTTGGCAGGAAGAGGCATTCCTGCTATCATTCATCGGGTTGCTTCACGGCAACATGTTTTTATCACGCACGCGCGGCTACTTCATACCGTGGTGCCCGGGCTTTGGTAGCACATGTCCGGGTTGGTTTTGGAGGATGACCCCGCGCGGAGGCAAACCACAGGAGGTTTAACATGGCTACCAAGATTAATATCCGCACCCTGCTCGAGGCCGGCTGCCACTTCGGTCACCAGACCCGTCGCTGGAACCCCAAGATGAAGCCGTTCATCTTCGGTGAGCGCAACGGCATCTACATCCTCGACCTCAAGCAGACCATCCTCGACGCCGACCAGGCCTACACCTTCGTCAAGAACGTCGCCAAGGGTGGCAACGTGCTGTTCGTCGGCACCAAGAAGCAGGCTCAGGAGGCCGTCAAGAACGCTGCTGAGCGCGCCAACATGCCTTACATCAACCAGCGTTGGCTCGGCGGTATGCTGACCAACTTCGTCACCATCCGCTCCCGCATCAACCGCATGGAGGAGCTCGAGGCCATGGTCGAGGACGGCCGCATGGCTGTTCTGCCCAAGAAGGAGCAGGCTGTGCTCGGCAAGGAGCTCACCAAGCTCCAGACCAACCTCGGTGGCGCCCGCGACATGAAGGGTCTGCCCCAGGCTCTCTTCGTCATCGACACCAAGCGCGAGGAGAACGCCATCAAGGAGGCTCAGCGCCTGAACATCCCCGTCGTCGCCCTGATCGACACCAACTCCGATCCCGACGAGGTCGAGTACGGCATCCCCTGCAACGATGACGCCATCTCCGCTGTCACCCTTATGTGCGAGCTCATGGCTGACGCCTGCCTCGCTGGCTCCGGCAAGGAGCAGGTCTCCGAGGCCGAGATGGCCGCTGAGCCCAAGGCCGAGTAAATCAGTCTTAGTTAATTCTTTTTCATCTCTTTGAAAGGAACCACAATGGCCCAGATTACCGCCGCTATGGTCAAGCAGCTCCGCGAGATGACCGACTCCCCGATGATGGAGTGCAAGAAGGCTCTCGTCGAGGCTGACGGCGACATGGACGCCGCTGTCGACGTTCTGCGTAAGAACGGCCTTGCCAAGGCTGCCAAGAAGGCTGGCCGTGAGACCAACGAGGGCGCTGTCGCCGCGTTCGTCTCCGAGGATGGCAAGACCGGCGCTCTGCTCGAGCTCTCCTGCGAGACCGACTTCGTTGGCTCCAACGCCAAGTTCACCGGCTTTGCTTCCAAGGTCGCTGAGGTTGTCGCTACCACCGAGCCTGCTGACGTCGACGCTCTGCTCGAGAAGCCGATGGGCGAGGAGACCGTTTCCTCCGAGCTCACCGAGATGATTCACATCATGGGCGAGAACATGAAGATTTCCCGCTTCGCTGCCCGCAAGGCTGAGAACGGTGCGCTCGCTTCTTACATCCACATGGGTGGTAAGATCGGCGTCCTCGTCGAGTTCGCTTTCGAGAAGACCGAGACCGCTCAGGCTGAGTCCTTCAAGACCTTCGCTCACGACGTTGCCCTTCAGGTTGCCGCCGTCGCCCCGATCTGCGCTACCCGCGATCAGGTTCCGGCCGAGACCGTCGAGCACGAGAAGCAGATCTACATGGCTCAGGCTGCCGAGTCCGGCAAGCCCGAGGCCATTCAGGAGAAGATGGCTGTCGGCCGTCTGGAGAAGTTCTACAAGCAGTCCGTGCTCACCGAGCAGGAGTTCATCAAGGACAGCTCCCTCACCATCAAGAAGTACGCTGAGCAGGTCTCCAAGGAGCTCGGCGACACCATTACCGTCGTTGCCTTTGACCGTCTGGTCCGTGGCGAGTAAATAAGCTCTTGTAGCTGGTAATGAGCAGGCTGTGGGTTTTACTCACAGCCTGCTTTTTCATGGCTCTTATCAGAGCCTTTGATATCATATTGAGAGTCTAATTAAAGGAGGATCGCTTTGTCCGACATCCGATATAAACGCGTGCTTCTTAAGCTTTCCGGCGAAGCACTGATGGGCGACGGCCAATATGGCATCGACCCCAAGGTTACCGACCATCTTGCCAAGCAGGTCAAGGAGCTGCTAGCCGTTGGCCATGAGGTCGGCGTCGTTGTCGGCGGCGGCAATATTTTCCGCGGCATGGCCGGCGCTGCCGGTGGCATGGAGCGTGCTCAGGCCGACTACATGGGCATGCTGGCAACCGTTATGAACGCGCTCGCCCTGCAGGATGCCTTCGAGCATAACGATGTTCCCTGCCGCGTGATGAGCGCTATCCAGATGAACGAGATCTGCGAGCCCTATATTCGCCGTCGCGCCATCAACCACCTTTCCAAGGGCAACGTCGTTATTTTTGCCGCCGGTTCGGGCAATCCGTACTTTACGACCGACACCGCCGCGGCTCTTCGTGCGTGCGAGATCGGCGCCGAGATTCTGATCAAGGCCACCAAGGTTGACGGCATCTACGATAAGGATCCCGTCAAGTGCGCTGATGCCGTCCGTTTTGACAAGATTACCTATCACGAGGTTCTCGTCCGCGGTCTGCAGGTTATGGATTCCACCGCTACGGCACTGTGCCAGGATAACCGTATGCCGATTTTGGTCCTCAACATCGATGGCGAGGACACCGTCAAGCGCGCGCTTTCGGGTGAGCCCGTCGGCACGCTCGTCTATCAGGAGGATTAAGCATGGCAGAGAACATCACCGCCCACATGGACAAGTCGCTCGAGTCCCTCAAGCATAACTTCTCCAAGGTCCGTACCGGCCGAGCCAACGCTAACATTCTGTCTGACATCACCGTTGATTATTACGGTGTTCCCACGCCGGTCACGCAGGTTGCCGCCGTCAAGACCCCCGAGGCCCACATGCTGCTCATCGAGCCGTGGGACAAGGCGCTCATCAACGCTATCGTCAAGGCCATCGGCGCTTCCGATCTGGGTATTACCCCCAACTCCGATGGCACCGTCGTTCGTCTTCCGTTCCCGGCTCCCACTGAGGAGCGCCGTCGCGAGCTCGTCAAGGAGTGCCGCGAGTACGCCGAGCAGGCCAAGGTGTCTATCCGTAACATCCGTCGCGACTTCAACAACAAGCTCGAGCGCGATGAGGAGCTCACCGAGGACGATGTCCGTCGCGAGCAGGCCAAGGTCCAGAAGCACACTGATGAGTATGTCGCCAAGGTCGAGGAGCTTCTGAAGGAAAAAGAAGCCGAGGTCATGGAGATCTAAGGTGCAATACGACGAGCATAAACTGGTCGAGTACTTTGCCGACGCCCCTGCGGGCGTCGGTTTTTCAGACCTTGACCTCAATAACATTCCGCACCATATCTCATGCATCATGGACGGCAATGGTCGTTGGGCCACATCGCGCGGTCTTGCACGCACTGAGGGCCACAAGGCGGGTATCGTCTCGCTGCGCGAGATCATTACCGCCTGCGTGCGCCTGGGCGTCGACGTGCTTTCGGCCTATGCGTTTTCTACCGAAAACTGGAACCGCCCGCAGCATGAGGTCAACGTCTTGATGCACCTGTTTGCCAAGACGTTCATCGACGAGTTGCCGCTTCTGAAGCGCGAAAACGTGCGCGTTGTCTTTTTGGGTGATATTTCCGCGCTGCCCAAGAAGACCCGCGACGTTTTTGAACGCGGTCTTGCCGAGTGCGCCGATCACACCGGTATGACGCTGGCGCTTGCCGTCAACTACGGCGCGCGTGCCGAGATTACTCGCGCTGTCCGTCAGATCGCACTCGACGTTGCCGCCGGTAAGATCGACCCTGCCGCAATTGATGACGACATGGTGGCTTCTCACCTCTATACTGCCGGTCTTCCCGATCCTGAGCTTGTGATTCGCACCTCTGGTGAGCTGCGCCTTTCGAACTATCTGCTGTGGCAGGTGGCTTATTCCGAGTTCTACGTCACCGATACCTATTGGCCCGATTTTGATCGTTGGGGCCTTGTCGACGCCATTTTGGCCTATCAGGGCCGTGACCGTAGGTTTGGTGGACTGAGCAAGACCGAGGAGGCTTAATCGTGTCCAATCGTCCCAAGGCATCTTCTCCCAAGACGCCTGCGCGCAAAGCTGCCACTTCGGGAGCGCCTGCAGCGAAGAGCGGCACCGGTTCGTGGCTGGCGGGCTTTATTACCCGTGCCGCCGCCGGTATCGTCTACGCCGTTGTCTTTATCTTGTGCTTGGTTTTGGGTATTGTGCCCACGGCCATCTTTGTTTCTGTCATGAGCGGTCTGTGCTGCTATGAGTTTTTCCGTATGACGAGGCTCGATGGCAAGATGGCTAACGAGCGCATGGGTATCGCTGCCGCCGTACTCTTTCCGCTGTCGGCGTTGGGCGATTCGATGTTGCTGAATGCCCTGCTTTTTGCCCTGATGCTCGCTGTGGGCATTTGGTATGTCTGGTCGCCGCGTACCCGCATCTCTGATGTGGCCGTGACGCTCATGGGTCCCATCTACACTGGCTTTATGCTGTCGGCTATCGTGCTGCTGCGCGATGCCGTGCCCGGTTTTGCCGGCGCCCTGCTTTCGGTGGGCGTTTGTGCGTCCCTTTGGGTCTCCGATTCGTTTGCCTACATCGTGGGCAGCCGTATCGGTAAACACAAGATGGTCCCCAAGATCTCTCCCAAAAAGAGCTGGGAGGGGTTTGTTGGCGGCATTCTTGGCTCGGTTTTGATTTGGCTCATCCTGTGGGCGACGCACTTCTACAAGCTCAGCCTGCCCTATGCGCTGCTGTGCGGCGTGGTCGTGTCCGTCCTGGGCGTTATCGGCGACCTCATCGAGTCGCGCATCAAGCGCGGTGTGGGCGTCAAGGATTCCGGCAACCTTATCCCGGGCCATGGCGGCATGCTCGATCGTAGCGATTCGCTTATCTTTGGCTGCATTACCGCGCAGCTGCTTTTGATGATCGGAGGCGTGCTGTAATGTCCTTCCAGACGACGTATGGCCCCGATGGACGTCTCCGTGTTGCCATCCTGGGTTGTACGGGCTCTATCGGCACCCAGGCGCTCGATGTGTGCCGCCAGCATGCCGATCGCCTGCAGGTGACGGCGCTGTCCGTTAACTCCAGTACCTCCGAGCTCGTTGCCGCTGCCCGCGAGTTCTCGGTTCCGGCGGTTGCCGTGGCCGATGTCGCTCATGGCGATGACGCCGTGCTGCAGGAGTTGCCCGAGGGAACGAAGCTCGGCGTTGGCGCGCAGGCGGTTTGCGAGCTCGCGTGTCGCGACGATGTCGACTGCGTGCTCGTCGCTATTGTGGGCGCCGCCGGTCTCGAGGCGAGCCATGCGGCCTTGACCTCGAATAAGCGTCTTGCCCTTGCCAACAAGGAGTCCCTCGTCGTCGGCGGCGACTTGCTTATGCCGTTGGCGCAACCGGGCCAGCTTATTCCAGTCGACTCTGAGCACTCCGCCATCTACCAGTGCTATCTGGGGGAGAACCCACGCGAGGCTCATTGTATTTGGCTCACCTGCTCGGGCGGTCCGTTCTTTGGCCGCACCCGCGACGAGCTCAATCGCGTGACGCGTGCCGATGCCCTCGCACATCCCACGTGGGCCATGGGCGCCAAGATCACCATCGACTCCGCCACCCTCATGAACAAGGGCCTGGAGCGCATTGAGGCCATGCATCTGTTTAACTGCGACCTCGATTTCATTAACGTGGTCGTGCAGCGTCAGTCCAAGATTCACTCTATGGTCGAGTTTGCCGACGGCTCCGTGATGGCGCATCTCGGTGCTTCCGACATGCGTATTCCCATCCAGTTCGCGTTCTCGTATCCCGAGCGTTGGGATACCCCGGCGCCTCGTATCGATTTCCGCGAGCTGGGGCAGCTCGCGTTTGATGCTGCCGACATGGATACCTTCCGCTGTCTGGCACTGGCCGAGCGTGCCGGCAAGACGGGTGGCACCATGCCGTGCGTGCTCAATGCCGCCAACGAGGTCGCCGTCGATGCCTTCCTGCACGATGGCTGCAGTTTTACCGATATCGATCGCATTGTGGAATCCTGCATGGATGCCCACGATATGCAGGCGGTCGACTCGTTTGAGCAGCTTCGCGACATCGATGCGTGGGCGCGTGAAAAGGCTGCGCAGGTACTCGCCGCAACCCGTTCCTAACCCATAAGGATTGCTTTTTCGTTTTATGGATACTGTTCTGAGCGTTCTCTCATCGGTCTTTTGGGGCCTGCTGATGCTTTCCGTCCTCGTGTTTTTGCACGAGGGCGGCCACTTTTTGGCGGCGCGTGCCTGCGGCGTCCGTGTGACCGAGTTCTTTTTGGGCCTGCCGTGCCGCTTTGACATCCATTACACGTCGCGTCGCATTGGAACCAAGTTTGGCGTGACCCCGCTGCTGCTGGGTGGCTACGCTGCCATCTGCGGTATGGATCCGACCGATGTCTCCTGCGCCGATCGCGTGCTCGCGGCTATCTACCGTCATGGTCGCGTGACCGTGGCCGACCTTGCTGTCGAGCTCGAGCTTTCCGAGGAGGATGTGCTCGAGGCTT
This sequence comes from uncultured Collinsella sp., assembly GCA_905208345.1. Lineage (GTDB taxonomy): Bacteria > Actinomycetota > Coriobacteriia > Coriobacteriales > Coriobacteriaceae > Collinsella. The sequence goes on along the minus strand of CAJLOU010000001.1, from coordinate 27,614 downwards.
GTGCTCTGTTGCTGGGCTGGGGCTCCATCGCTCCCTGGTATGAGGAAGGGGAGAAACCCTCGCCGAGCTACTATCCCACCAAGTATCAGACGCTGCCGCGAGACGCGGCGGGTTACACCACCTTTGACGGCCGCCGGTTCGATCGAGAGCATGCGACTGCCGAGGGCGATGTGTGGGAGCTGCCGTGCGGCGAGGCTGATTTCTTGGCGCAAGAGCGCTCGCACACTTATCTTGGCCAGGGCTTTCTCAAGCGCGCCTTTATGCTGCTCGCGGGCATTCTCGTCAATATCCTGACGGGTTTTTTGCTGCTTATGAGCATCTATTCCATTGCGGGCGTCACCGTGCCGATCGATACCAACGTGATCGGTCAGGTTGACGAGGGGTCTATTGCCGCCAAGGCGGGTATCGAGGCTGGTGATGCGATCCTTTCGGTTGACGGTGTATCGTGCTCCACATGGATGAACGTTTACGATGCCATCGGCAAGGCCGCCGGTAAGGACGATATCGCCATCGAGTACGAGCGTGACGGCAAGCAGCATTCGACCACGGTTGCGCTCAAAGAGGACGAGCGCCTAGGTGTGTATGCCTCTACGCAGGTAGTCCGTTTGGACCCCATCACCTCGGCGCGTCTGTCATTCTCCTATGTTGTGCAGACCGCGGAGGGCGTGATGCGCCTGCTCCAGCCGCAGCATACGATGGAGATTCTCGATCAGTCTTCTTCGATCGTGGGTATTAGCGTTATGTCCTCACAGGCTGCTGCTGCCGGTCCTGCCACATTCCTTTCGTTTGCCGCCCTCATTTCGTTCTCGCTTGGCTTTATGAACCTGCTGCCCATCCCACCACTCGATGGCGGCAAGCTGGTCATCGAGATCATTCAAAAGATTGCGGGCCGCGAGCTACCTCTCAAGGTCCAGACGATTGTGAGCTATGTGGGCATCGCGCTCTTTGCGCTGCTGTTTGTCTATATGCTTCGTTCCGACATCCTTCGATTTATTCTGTAGGGGAGTGTTTGGATTGTCTTTATCCCATCCTTTGCCTCGCGAGTTGACGCGCCCCGTGCATGTGGGCGGTGTGCAGATCGGTGGCGGTGCGCCGGTGGTGGTCCAATCCATGACCTGCACCGATACCGCTGATGCCCAGGCAACGCTTGCGCAAGTGTGCGCGTTGGCGCAGGCTGGCTGCGATATCGTGCGTGTGAGCGTGCCCACCGAGGCCGCGCTTGAGGGTTTCCGCACCATCTGTGCCGAGTCTCCGGTGCCAATCGTTGCCGATATCCACTTTAACCACAAGCTGGCCATTGGCGCTGTGGAGGCCGGTGCCGCCAAGCTCCGCATCAATCCCGGTAATATCGGCGATTGGGCCAAGGTCGATGCTGTCATCGATGCCGCGGGTGCTGCGGGCTGCGCAATTCGCATCGGTGTCAACGCTGGTTCGCTTGAGCAGGATATCGCCGAGCGCGACGACCTCACGCAGCCCGAAAAGCTCGTGATGTCGAGCGAGCGCTTCGTCAAGCACTTTGAGGACCGCGGCTTTACGAACATTGTGCTTTCGGCCAAGGCCCATAGCGTGCAAACGACGCTCGATACCTATCGAGCCCTGTCGCGTGAGATTCCCCACGTTCCGCTTCACCTGGGCGTGACGGAGGCGGGGACCAAGCTCCAGGGCACCATCAAGAGCTCTGTAGGCTTGGGTATCTTGCTTTCCGAAGGCATTGGCGACACCATGCGTGTGTCGCTCACAGCCGATCCGGTTGAGGAGCCGCCGGTTGCCTGGGGTATTCTGCAGTCGTTGGGCCTGCGTCGCCGTGGCCCCGAGATTGTCTCGTGCCCCACGTGCGCCCGCTGCCAGGTTAACCTTATTCCCATTGCCGAGGAAGTAACCGAGCGGCTTAAGAACTATACCGCGCCGCTTTCGATTGCCGTTATGGGATGTGCCGTTAATGGCCCCGGCGAGGCTTCTGATGCCGACCTGGGCGTTGCTTGCGGACGTGGTCAGGCCTTGCTCTTTTCGCATGGCCAGATCATTGGTAAAGTAGCTGAGGACCAAATTGTCGACGCGCTTATGGCAGAGGTCGACAAGCTTATTGAGGAGAAATAAATGACCCGAGCAATGTATATGTCTAAGCTCTATGCGCCGACGCTTAAAGAGGATCCGGCGGACGCTGAGCTCGCCAGTCACCGCCTGCTGCTCCGTGCCGGCATGATCCGCAAGGAGGCCGCCGGCCTGTATTCCTACCTGCCGCTTGCCTGGCGCTCGATCCGTAAGATCGAGAACATCGTGCGCGACGAGATGGACGCTGCCGGCGCCCAGGAGCTTATGATGCCTATCATGGTCGACGCCGAGTTGTGGCGCGAGTCCGGCCGCATCGACGCCTATGGCAAGGAGCTTGTGCGCTTTGACGACCGTCATGGTCGCGAGTTCGTCCTGGGCCCCACGCACGAGGAGACCGTCACGGCCCTGGTGCGCAACGAGCTACGCTCCTATAAGCAGCTGCCCGTCAACCTGTATCACATTCAGGACAAGTTCCGCGACGAGTTCCGTCCCCGCTTTGGCCTGATGCGCGGCCGCGAGTTCATCATGAAGGACGCCTACAGCTTCTCCGCCACGCAGGAGAGCCTGCAGGAGGAGTACGACAAGATGAAGCAGGCGTACGCCAATATCTGCGAGCGCTGCTACATCAAGGCTCTGCCCGTCGTCGCCGATTCTGGCGAGATCGGTGGCGATACCTCCGTCGAGTACATGGCTTTGGCTGACGCCGGCGAGGCTTCGCTCGTCTACTGCGACGATTGCGGCTTCGCTGCCGATGACGAGGCTGCAAGCACCAAGGTCGTCGTGACCGAGGGTCCTGGTGACGGTACGCTCACCAAGGTTGAGACTCCGGGCATGGGCACCATTGAGGCTGTTGCTAAGTTCTTTGGGTTCCCCGAGAACGGCACGCGTAAGTCGCTGGCGCTCATCGACGCCGAGGGTAAGCCCGTCGTGGCCATCGTCCCGGGCGATCATGAGCTCAACGACTGCAAGGCCGAGCACGTCTTTGGCAAGGGCTACCGCATGATGACCGACGAGGAGCTTCAGACCTACGGTCTGCACAAGGGCTTTATCGGACCGGTTAACCTGCCCGATGGCATTCGTCTGGTCTGCGACGAGAGCCTGCGCGAGTCCAAACAGTGGGCCTGCGGTGCCAACGAGGTCGATTATCACTTTACCGGTGCCTGCCCCGAGCGCGACTTTACCGTCGACGAGTGGGCCGACCTGGTCACCGTCGTCGCCGGCGATCCCTGCCCGCACTGCGGAAAGCCGCTCTCCGCTGCCCGCGGCATCGAGGTCTCCCAGGTATTCCAGCTGGGCACCAAGTACTCCGAGGCCATGGGCGCCACCTTTATGGACGAGGACGGCAAGGAGAAGCCGCTCATCATGGGTTGCTACGGCGTGGGCGTGTCCCGCTCGCTCGCTGCCGTCGTGGAGCAGCACAACGACGAGCACGGTATCGTCTGGCCTGTTTCCGTCGCCCCCTACGAGGTCGTGGTGATTCCGCTCGATCCCAAGAAGGAGGAATGCGCTACCGTCTGTGAGCAGATCGTCGACGGTTTGTGCGCCGAGGGTATCGAGGTTGTCGTCGATGATCGCGACGAGCGTCCCGGCTTTAAGTTTGCCGATAACGACCTCATGGGCTTCCCGTATCAGGTCGTTCTGGGCAAGCGTGGCCTTAAGAACGGTACCGTCGAGCTCAAGGACCGCGCCACGGGCGAGCGCGAGGATGTGGCGATCGACGAGGTTGCCGCCAAGGTCGCCGAGCTTGTGAAGGCAGCCCGTCGTTAATCGGCGGCATTGCCAATAGCTGTATTACGGGACGGCCCCACATTTCTCCGGATGGGGGAGAAGTGGGGCCGTCCTTTTATGTGGCCGACATGCTCAATCGCTAAAAGGGAAACCCCACAGCCCATATGAGCTGCGGGGTTTCCCTTTGTGCCTCCGATGCGAAATAAATCGCTCAGATATTACTGATAATCGACGACGTCGATCCAGTTCTTAAGGAACTCATCGTTCACGTTGCGCTTACGAGCAAGCTCGGAAGCGGCGACGATGCTCGTCCACTGACGTACGACCTGCATGGGCATGTCGGCGCGGTCGCAGTAGAGCTCCAGGTAGGCCTCGGCCTGATCCTTGCTGTTGAGGGCAAAGAGCAGGTAGGTGGTTGCAACGTCGGCGGCAGGGGAGCCCTGGGTGGCGTGTGCCCAGTCGCACACATAGAGCTGGCCGTCGTCGCCGACGATGACGTTGGAGGGGTTGAAGTCGCCGTGGCAGACCTTGAACTCCTTGGTCATGCCGTCCAGACGCTCCTGAAGGTTGTAGCGCGTGGTGGCATTGAGCTGATCAAGGCTGTCGATCATGCGGGCGAACTTGTCGCGCTGACGGTTGAGCAGCGGGGAGGTGTAGCCGTGGATCTCGATCTGGAGGTCGACGAACATCTCGAGGTACTCACCAAAGCGCTGGGGCTCGGCAGTCATCTTCTCGGCAAGGGTGGTGCCCGGAACCTTCTCGGTCACGAGCGCCCAGCCGTTGGCGTTCTCGAGCTGGGAAACCTCGAGAGCCTTGGGGCTGCGGATGCCGCACTCATTGATGCGGGCAAGATTCAAAGCCTCGTTGAACACGTCGGAGACAGGCTTGGTCTCGTTAAAGACCTTGACGATCTTGTCGCCCAGGTCGTAAACGACCTTGTTGCCACGGCGGACGAGCTCGGTCTTGGAATCGGGTAGCAGCATGGTTGCATCCTTTCAACGATGCGATAGAAGCGACGGCGGGGGTGTGTGAAACACCCGTGCACCCCCGCCGCAAAAAACCGTGCTAAAAACTAGCAGACGGCGTAGTCCTGGGGCTCGCGGCCGTAGTAGGCGTCCAGGTAGAGCTCCTTGATCTCGCTCATGAGCGGGTAGCGCGGGTTAGCGCCGGTGCACTGGTCGTTGAATGCCTGCTCGGTCATCTCGTCGAGGGTGTCGAGGAAGTACTGCTCGTCAACACCGTAGTCGGCGATGGTCTTCTTGACACCGATGAAGTCCTTGAGCTCCTCGAGCTTCGTGATGAAGTTCTCGAAGACCTCCTTGTCGTCCTTGCCCTCGATGCCGCAGTACTTGGCCATCTCGGCGTAGTTGTGCAGCGCGTTGGGGTAAGGATACTGGGAGAAGGTACCCATCTTGACGGGAGCCTCGGCGGCGTTGTAGCGCATGACGCGGGTCAGGATGACGGCGTTAGCGATGCCGTGGGGCAGGTGATGGAAAGCGCCGAGCTTGTGAGCCATGGAGTGGTTGAGGCCCAGGAAGGCGTTGGCGAAGGCCATACCGGCCATGCAGGAGGCGTTGTGCATCTCCTCGCGGGCGTGCGGGTCCTTGGCGCCGTTCGTGAAGCTGGAGGGCAGGTTCTCAAAGACGAGCTTGGCAGCGCGCTCGGAGAGGCCCTTGGTGTAGTCGGAAGCCATGATGGAGACGTAGGACTCGATGGCGTGGGTCATGACGTCGATGCCGGAGGCAGCGGTCAGGCCGCGCGGGGCGGTCATGCAGTTGTCGGCGTCGACGATAGCCATGTTGGGGAGCAGCGCGTAGTCGGCGAGCGGCCACTTGATGCCGGTCTCCTTGTCGGTGATGATGGCGAACGGCGTGCACTCGGAGCCGGTACCCGAGGAGGTCGGGACGGCGACGAAGTAGGCCTTCTTGCCCATCTCGGGGAAGGTGAAGATACGCTTGCGGATGTCCATGAAGTCCATGGCCATGTCCTCAAACTTGCACTCGGGGTGCTCGTACATCATCCACATGATCTTGCCGGCGTCCATAGCGGAGCCACCGCCGACGGCGATGATGACGTCCGGCTCAAAGAGAGCCATCTGCTTGGCGCCGCGACGTGCGCACTGCAGCGACGGATCGGGCTCGACGTCGTAGAAGCAGTCGTGGGCGATGCCCATCTCGTCGAGCTTGGCCTCGATGGCGCGGGTGTTGCCATTCTTGAAGAGGAACTGGTCGGTAACGATGAAGGCGCGCTTCTTGCCCATGACGTTGCCCAGCTCGTCGAGGGCGACGGGCGTGGAACCCTTCTTGAAGTAGACCTTCTCGGGAGCGCGGAACCACAGCATGTTCTCACGGCGCTCGGCCACAGTCTTAACGTTGATCAAGTGCTTCACCCCAACGTTCTCGGAGACGGAGTTGCCGCCCCAGGAGCCGCAGCCCAGGGTCAGAGACGGCTTCATGCCAAAGTTGTACAGGTCACCGATGCCGCCGTGCGAGGACGGGGTGTTGATGACGATACGGCAGGCCTTCATGACGTGCTCGAACAGGCTGATCTTCTCGGCCTGGGCGGGGTGCACGTACAGAGAGGCGGTGTGGCCCGGGCCACCGGCGAGCACCAGGTGCTCGGCCTTGTCGACGGCCTCCTGGAAGTCCTTGGCGTGGTACATGGCCAGGACCGGGGAGAGCTTCTCGTGGGAGAACTCCTCCTTGGCGGGGTCGGTGGAGGTGACCTCGGCGATCAGGATCTTGGTCTTGGCGGGAACCTCGATGCCGGCGAGCTCGGCGATCTTGGCGGCAGCCATGCCGGGGATGCGGTGATCGAGGGCGCCGTTCTTGAACATGGCGGCACGCAGGGCCTCCATCTCGGCACCCTGCTTGACGAAGTAGCAGCCGCGCTTCTGGAACTCGGCCTTGACCTGGTCATAGATGGTGTCGATGACGGTCACGGACTGCTCGGAAGCGCAGATCATGCCGTTGTCGAAGGTCTTGGAGTGGATGATGGAGTTGACGGCGAGCAGCACGTCGGCGGTGTCGTCGATGACGACCGGGGTGTTACCGGCGCCAACGCCCAGGGCGGGCTTGCCCGAGGAGTAAGCGGCCTTGACCATGCCCGGGCCACCGGTGGCGAGGATGATGTCGACGTCGCGCATGACCATGTTGGTCAGCTCGATGGAGGGGACATCGACCCAGCCGATGATGCCCTCGGGGGCGCCGGCCTTGACGGCGGCGTCAAGCACGAGCTTGGCGGCGGCGATGGTGCATTTTGCGGCTGCCGGGTGCGGGGAGATGATGATGGCGTTGCGGGTCTTCAGGCTGATCAGCGTCTTGAAGATCGCGGTGGAGGTGGGGTTGGTCGTCGGGATGACGGCGCCCACGATGCCGATGGGCTCGGCGATCTTGGTGATGCCGTAAGCCTCGTCGCGCTCCAGGACACCACAGGTCTTGGTGTTCTTGTAAGCGTTGTAGATGTACTCTGCGGCGTAGTGGTTCTTGATGACCTTGTCCTCAAGAACGCCGCGGCCGGTCTCCTCGATGGCCATCTTCGCCAACGGGATACGAGCCTTGTTGGCGGCCATGGCGGCCTCATAGAAGATCTTGTCGACCTGCTCCTGCGTGTACGTAGCAAAAAGCGCCTGGGCCTCTCGCATCTGAGCGAGCTTAGCCTCAAGCGCCTCTACGTTGTCCACAATTGCGGGAGTAGTGTTTTCCGGTGACTTTTTCACCATTTGTGTCTCCTTGCGATCGGAGATTTACCCTACAAGATGCATGATAGCAAGAAATAATTCGGTGAACGGTCAGATTCCCGTAAAAGACAAACTAAAACGCTTCAATCAAATGAACCGTTTCAACTAAAACTATGCCCAATGCATCGCCCCGCTCATTGGGGACAGACTTACATGAGTGCTTCCACTCATTGGGGACAGACATCGATTTGCCATTTTGCCGTTCTGGGCCTGTTTTTGCCGCTCATTGGATATAAATAGATCACAGGCTCAGCATTTCGCGTTCCTTCTCTCCTTTTAGGTGTTGCCTGAACAGTTTTGAAAGGAGAGATTATGCCCCGATGCGCCCGCCCCGTTTCGATCACCGGCTATTACCACGTCTTTGACCGCGGCAACTCCAAACAGATTATTTTTGAAGATGACTCCGACCGTTATCGTTTCTTATCGGATATCTCGGACAGGTTTGCGCGCCATGAAGTGGCGGTGTTGGCTTGGTGCCTTATGGACAATCACTTCCATTTGATGGTTGATGACCCATTTGACAACCTTTCAAAGGCAATGCAGTGCGCGCTGACGGCATATGCTAAGTATTTCAATGGAAAAACGGGGAGAACGGGACATCTGTTTGACAATCGCTATTCGCGGGTCGCGGTTGAGTCGGACACGCAGGCGGTGCAGCTGCTCGACTATATTCATCTCAATCCCGTGAAGGGTGCGCTTGACTCGCTCGATGCGTACCGCTGGTCAAGCTATAAGGCGTATCAGCTGGGCTATGATCCCTTTGACATCTGTGATGCGGCCCCTATGCTCGATATTGTCGGTGGCTCCCGTTGCTATTGCGAGCATCTCGAGGAAGTTGCCGGGCGCATCTGGTCAATGGAGGTTCTTCCACGCCGGCGGATCCCCGATGAGGAGGCCCTTTCCGTTGCGTGCGAAGTTCTGCCGAGCATAGATCCTGCACTGCTCAAAGCCCTGCCACGCCCCGAACGCGATGCGTGTCTGCTGAGGCTTAGGCGGGCGCATCTCACGGTCAAGCAAATTGCCCGTATCACCGGCATCGGCGCTACAAGCGTGACCAAGGCAACTGCAGGCTGGAAGGATGCTGCGTGAGGCAGTGGCCGGAGCCAGTCAGTGCGTCGCATGCGTGCTTCATGTCTGTCCCCAATGCGTGAAAGCACTCATGTAAGTCTGTCCCCAATGAGTGCAAAAAGGCGCCCCCGTAGGGGAGGACGCCTTTGGTAAGTTCTATGTGAACGCGAGGTCTTTGACCCGGAGAGTCCGAGGTACTTGTTGGTAAGACCTTATTTAGGAGCGCGCAACCTTGCCGGACTTGAGGCAGGTGGAGCAAACGTTCATCTTGCGACGGTGACCATCGACGACGACGTAGACGCGCTGGATGTTGGGGCGGAACTTACGGTTGGTGACGCGGTGAGAGTGGCTGATGGAGCGACCGGCAACGGGGTGCTTACCGCAAACTTCGCAAACTTTGGACATAACTGACCCTCCTTGGGCGACAAACGAACATGTCGCGTTAACAAACAAGCCTGAACTATAGCACAGAAGCAGCTCTCTGTGCGCAATCTACACAGAGATATTTCTCTTTTGGCGATAGTGCCGACGCCTCGGCCCTGGACGTAGATCCGATTTGCGTGCAGCAGAGGGGATTATGCCAGCTCGAACCGAGGTTTTCAAGCTCGTCCCACAAATATATATAGGTTTATGGAGCGATTGACTCCGTTTACGGATTGCCTTGTATTTATGCTCGCATTTGAGCTCGAGGTTGGCTACACTATCCATTGACCATTAAAGGGGTACGAGATACCCACATGGAATTACATAGCTGCCGATCGAGCAGCCTTCCTGTGGGTGTCTGGTTCCGCTTTGAGCGGTCGGGCATCTATTTTTTTGACTGTGTCAGCAGTCAAGACATGTGAGGAAGGAGATCGATGGGCACGACTTCCCCCAAGGCGGTCATCATGGACGAGACCGCCGTCAATCGAGCGATGACCCGCATCGCGCACGAGATTCTCGAGCGCAACGAGGGCTGTGAAGACCTCGCTCTGGTCGGCATCGTCACGCGCGGCGACCTTCTGGCAAAGAAGCTCGCCGAGGAGATCAAGGAGATCGAGGGCGTCGACGTTCCGCTCGGCAGCCTCGACATCAGCTTCTACCGCGATGACTACTCGACCAATTTCGCTCCCGCGATCCACGCTACCAACATTCCCTTCAGTGTCGATGGCAAGCGCGTCGTACTCGTGGATGACATTCTGTACACGGGTCGCACCATCCGCGCCGCTCTCGACGCCGTCATGGATCTGGGCCGTCCGAGCCGCATCGAGCTTGCAGTCCTGGTGGACCGCGGCCACCGCGAGCTCCCCATCTCGCCCGATTTCGTCGGCAAGAACGTTCCCTCGTCGCACGAGGAGAACGTGCACCTATATATGAAGGAAGTCGACGGCCGCACCGCTGTCGAGATCAACGACGTCGCGCCGGGTTCCCATGTGGGCTCCGCGCCGCTGGGAGGTGAGTAGTACCGTGGCGTTCAACCATAAGCACCTGATCGACATTACCGAGTACTCCGAAGAGGACATCAAGCTCATCCTCGAGACCGCTAAGGCGTTCTCCGAGGTCAACGAGCGTGCCATCAAGAAGGTCCCCACGCTCAAGGGTAAGACCGTCGTCAACATGTTCAACGAGCCCTCGACGCGTACCCGCAGCTCCTTCGAGCTTGCCGAGAAGCGCCTGTCCGCCGACAGCCTCAACTTCGGCGGCTCCTCGACCTCCACGGTCAAGGGCGAGAGCCTCGTCGACACCGTCGAGACCCTCAACGCCTACAAGATCGACTGCATCGTCGTTCGTGACAAGCACGCCGGCGCTCCCTACATCGTCACGCAGAACTCGCCCGCGAGCGTCATCTGCGCCGGTGACGGTAAGCACAACCACCCCACGCAGGCCCTGCTCGATCTGTACACCATCTGGGAGCACAAGGGTGACTTCCACGGCCTGAAGGTCGCCGTCGTCGGCGATATCGCGCACTCCCGTGTGTGCGGCTCGCTAATCCCCGCCCTTAAGATCATGGGCTGCGAGACCTACGCCGTCGCCCCCGGCACGCTGCTGCCGCCGGCGCCCGAGGTCCTGGGCTGCGACCACGTGACGAGCGACCTCGATTCCGTCCTGCCCGAGCTGGACGTCGTCTACATGCTGCGCGTGCAGCAGGAGCGCCTCGAGGGTGCCCCGTTCCCGACCATTCGCGAGTACCACAAGCTCTTCGGCTTGACCAAGGACCGCGAGAAGCTCATGAAGCCCGACGCGATCATCTGCCACCCGGGCCCCATCAACCGCGGTGTCGAGTTCGACTCCTATATGGCCGACCACCCGCAACGCTCCGTCATCCTGGAGCAGGTCTACGCCGGTATCTGCGTGCGTATGGCTATCCTGTATCTGCTGCTTGGAGGTGCCGATAATGGCCTTGCTTCTTAAGAACGCCCACGTCGTCGACCCGTCCGTCGAGCTTGACGGTGTCGTTGACGTCCTGATTGACGGCGACAAGATCGCCGAGGTTGGCGAAAATCTCGCCGTCGAGGGAGCGGAGGTCCGCGACCTTTCCGGCAAGTACCTCGTCCCCGGCCTGGTGGACATGCACGTCCACCTGCGCGAGCCCGGCTATGAGGTCAAAGAGGACATCGAGAGCGGCACCCGCGCAGCTGCCAAGGGCGGCTTTACCGGCGTGTGCGCCATGCCCAACACCGATCCCGTCACCGATAACGGCACTGTCGTGGAGTTCGTCAAGTCCCGCGCTGCCGAGGTCGGCCACTGCCGCGTCTATCCGTCGGGCGCCATGACCCGCGGTCTTAAGGGCGAGGCCATGTCCGAGATGGGCGATATGGTCGCCCACGGCGCCGTCGCCTTCACCGATGACGGTCGCGGCGTGCAGGGCGCGGGCATGCTCCGTCGCTGCATGGACTACGGCAAGATGTTCGGCAAGGTCTTCATGAGCCACTGCCAGGACGAGGACCTGGTCGGCCATGGCCAGATCAACGAGGGCAAGGTCTCGACCCGTCTGGCCCTCGAGGGTTGGCCGGCTGCCGGCGAGGAGCTCCAGATCGCCCGCGACATCGAGATCGCCAAGCTGACCGGCGCCAAGCTGCACATCCAGCACATCTCCACAGCCCATGGTCTGGAGATCGTGCGTGCCGGTAAGGCCGCTGGCGTTCAGGTTACCTGCGAGGCCACCCCGCACCACATGTTCCTGACCGAGAACGACCTGGACGAGACCTACAACACCTCGCTCAAGGTCAATCCGCCGCTGCGTACCGAGGAGGACGCCGAGGCCATCCGTCAGGGCGTCATCGACGGTACCGTCGACGCTATCGTCACCGATCACGCTCCCCACACCCCGTGGGAGAAGGCCCGCGAGTTCGAGCTTGCGCCCTTTGGCATGATCGGCCTCGAGACCTCCCTGTCGCTCGTACTCACCGAGCTGGTCAACACGGGCAAGATGAGCGTGGGCCGCATGGTCGAGCTCATGGCCATCAAGCCGCGTGAGATTCTGGGCCTCGACCAGGTTCAGGTCAAGGCGGGCTCCGTTGCCGACCTGACCGTGTTCGACCCCTCTGCCACCTGGACGGTCGGCGAGGACGGTTATGAGTCGCGCGCCGAGAACTCCGGTTTTGCCGGCCGCACGCTTACCGGTCGTGCCACCGATGTGTTTGTCGGCGGTAAGCAGACGCTCGCCGACGGCTGCATCTGCTAGCATAGCCTTATCGCTTTTGTGCGCGGTGCCCTTGCGGTGCCGCGCTTTCTGTTCGTTTTGACCATGCAATCGCATGGGGGATTGGAGCGTCTATGCCCACACCTTCCACTGCACGCATGCACGACTTCGAGGTCGTCTCGAACCAGGAGATCGCCGACGGCATCTTCTCGCTCGTCATCTCGGCCCCCAAGCTTGCAAGTGCGCTCAAGCCCGGTCAGTTTGTGAACATTGCCGTGCCCGGCGATGCGTCCTCGCTGCTTCGCGTGCCCCTGAGCTTCTATCGCGCCGACGCCCAGGCCGGTACCGTCGAGCTGTGGTACGCCGTCGTGGGTGACGACACCCGTCGTCTGTCGCAGATGGTCCCCGGCTCCAAGTCCAACCTGTTGGGCCCTGGCGGCCGCGGCTGGCTTGTTCCCGAGGGCACCAGGAAAGCGCTGCTCGTGGCGGGCGGCATCGGCGTTCCGCCCGTGCTCTGCCTCGCCGGCAAGCTTGCCGAGCAGGGCGTGGATGTTGACGTGTGCCTGGGCTTTGGCACCGCTTCCAAGGCCGTGGGTGTCGATGAGTTCCGCTCGCTGTGCGATACGGTCAACGTTTGCACCGACGACGGCTCGCTCGGCACGCACGGTTTTTGCACCGATCCTGCCGCCGAGCTGCTCGGCGAGGGCGGCTACGACTATGTGGCCAGTTGCGGCCCCGCTGTCATGATGAAGAAAGTCGCCGCCGCTGCCGCCGAGGCCGGTGCGTACTGCGAGGTGTCGCTTGAGCGCATGATGAGCTGTGGCTTTGGCGCCTGCAACACCTGTAATGTCGAGACGGTCGACGGTATGAAGGGTGCTTGCATGTGCGGCCCCGTGTTCGATGCTTCCAAGGTGGTGGTCTTCTAGTGGGTACCGTGAACATGGCCGTCGATTTCGGCGGCGTCAAGATGCAGAACCCCATCAACACCGCAGCCGGTACTTTTGGTTACGGTTGGCAGTTCCAGAACTTCTTTGATGTTTCCCAGCTGGGCGCCATCACCACCAAGGGTTGCGCAGCCGAGCCCTGGCCCGGCAACCCCGCGCCCCGCATGGCCGAGATCCCGGGCGGCATGATCAACTCCGTGGGCCTTCAGAACCCCGGCGTGGCCGCCTTTGCCCGTGAGTCAGGCCCGTGGCTCGAACAGCTGTCCAAGGACGGTTGCCAGGTCATCTGTCAGGTTGCCGGCCACTCCGTTGACGAGTTTGTGCGCGCGCTCGAGATGTATGTCGAGCTATGCCCCTGGGCTGCTGGCTACGAGATCAACGTGAGCTGCCCCAACATCGCCGCCGGCGGTGCCGCCATGGGCTCTACGCCCGAGGGCGCCTCTTCCGTTATGGCTGCCTGCCGCAAGGTGACCGATAAGCCGCTGTTCGTGAAGATGGCGCCGGTCAACGTCGCCGAGATCGCCAAGGCCCTCGAAGCCGCCGGCGCCGACGGCCTTTCGGTCATTAACTCCATCCAGGGCATGGCCATCGACGTCCATACCCGCAAGTCCCGCGTGGCAAAGCCCAAGGGCGGCCTTTCGGGCCCGCTGTGCCACCACATCGCCGTGCGCATGGTCTGGGAGGTCGCCCAGGCCGTCGATATCCCCATCAACGGTGTCGGCGGTGTCATGACCGGCGAGGATGCGGCCGAGTTTATCCTGGCCGGTGCCACCTGCGTGTCGGTTGGCATGGCCAACTTCGTCGATCCGTGCGCTTCGCTCAAGATCGCGCACGAGCTCGAGGCCTGGGCCGAGTCCCAGGGCGTAAAGGACATCAACGAACTGGTAGGTGCGTTCGAATGCTAGAGACCGATGCCCGCGACCGCGTAATCGTCGCCCTCGACTGCGATCGTGAGCGTGCGCTCGAGCTCGCCCACGAGCTTTCGGGCCATGCCGCTTGGCTCAAGGTTGGTATGACGCTCTATTACGCCGAGGGTCCCCAGATCGTCAAGACCTTTAAGGACCTAGGCTTTAAGGTCTTTCTTGACCTTAAGTTCCATGATATTCCGCATCAGGTTCGCGGTGCCGCCCGCTCGGCCTCGCTTGCCGGTGCCGACCTGCTCTCGGTTCACGGCTTGGGTTCGGGCGCAATGCTTGCTGCCTGCCGCGAGGGTGCCGAGGAGGCGCGCGACGACCGCGCCAAGCTCGTCGCCATCACCGTGCTCACGAGCATGAATCAGGATGCCTTGAGCGAGATCGGCGTCGAGTCGCCCGTGGCCGAGGAGGCCGCCCGCCTGGCAAAGCTCGCTCAGGCCAACGGCATCGACGGCATCGTGTGCTCGCCGATGGAGGCTCACGACATGCGTGAGCTGTTGGGTCCCGATGCCCTGATCGTGACTCCGGGTGTGCGTCCGGTTGGTGCCGCCCTTGGTGACCAGTCCCGCGTGGCGACGCCTTCCCAGGCTATCGAGCGTGGCGCAAGCCACATTGTGGTGGGCCGTCCCATCACCGGTGCCGACGATCCGGTTGCCGCCTTTGACGCCATCGTCGCCGAGCTGGTCGAAAACGTCGCGTAAAAGATTCCCCTAAGTCACCACTTTTGGGTCTCATTAGCACAAAATAGCCCCTGTGCCTGCGTAAACTTTCCCATCCTTTGTGTGGAATCGCAGGTCAGGGGCTTAACTTTGGGCGCAGTATATTGCACTTTTTGCGGGTATCGTCTAACCTATGGAGCCGCGATTGGGCATTTTGTACGTTCTACGTGCTAAAATGCCAATTATTGAATCAGATATAACCCAACTATTTGGAGGTACGAATGGCACTCCCTCAGCTTACCGATGAGCAGCGTAAGCAGGCTCTTGAGAAGGCTGCTGCCGCACGTCACGCCCGCGCTGAGCTTCGCGAGCAGATCAAGAAGGGCGAGAAGTCCCTCGAGTCCGTGCTCAACTCCGATGACCCCATCGCTTCCCGCATGAAGGTTTCCACCCTCATCGAGTCTCTCCCTGGTTATGGTAAGGCCAAGGCCGCCAAGATCATGGAGGAGCTCGGCATCTCCGCTACCCGTCGCGTTCAGGGCCTTGGCGTCCGTCAGCGCGAGCAGCTCCTCGAGCAGCTGACCAAATAAGTGAGCGCTCAGGATTCCAAGCTCTTTGTGATTTCTGGACCGTCAGGCGCGGGCAAGGGCACGCTCGTCACTCGTGTGCGCGAGCGTCGCTCTAACCTGGGCCTGACGGTTTCGGCTACCACGCGAGCCCCACGCAAAGGCGAGGTCGATGGCGTCAATTACTTTTTCCTGACGCGTGAGGAGTTCGACCGCCGCGTGGCAAACGGTGAGTTTGTTGAGTGGGCCGAGGTCCACGGTAACTGCTACGGCACGTTGGTGAGCGAGGTTCAGTCCAAGCTCGCCTCTGGTTCGTCTCTCATCTTGGAGATCGATGTCCAGGGTGCCCTGCAGGTGAAGGAGCGTTTCCCCGAGGCCGTGCTGATCTTTATCAAGCCGCCTTCGCTTGAGGTACTCCGCGAGCGTCTAGTCGGTCGCGGTACCGAGACGCCCGAGACGATTGAGCTGCGTATGGCAAACGCCGCCGATGAGCTTGCCCTTGCCGACCGCTACGACGACGTCGTGGTAAATGACGATCTCGACCGCGCGACCGATGAGCTCGTTCGCGTTCTCGATATGCATGAAAGGATCTGAGGTCCGTGTCCGTTGTAAAGCCTTGCATTGACGATCTTCTGGAGAAGACCGATCACAACCGCTTCCTGCTCGCTTCGCTTGCCTCCAAGCGCGCCTGCGATATCAATAGCATGCTGCGTGGCCAGCACAACCGCGTGCTTGCCGTCCAGGATGTCGATGACATCACCATCGGGCTTTCCGGTGCCGACACCATCTCGATGGCTATGGACGAGATTGTCGACGGCGACATCTCTTACGACGAGGCCCGTTACGAGAAGGCGCTCGGCCACAAGGTTGCTGAAGCCTAAATGGCGGCTCGCGTCTGCCTGGTCCACTATCACGAGGTTGGACTGAAGGGTAAGAACCGCGCACATTTTGAGCATATCCTCATGGATAACATCAAGGCGGCCTTGGCCGCCTTTTCCGTGAATGCCGTGTCTCGAATTTCCGGTTATATCCTCGTGACCTTTAACGAGCATCAGGCCGACGAGGCGGCGCGCGTTATCCGCACCGTACCCGGCGTTGCCCGTGTTTCCCTGGCCTATCACACCAATCGCGACCCTCAGGAGTACTGTGCTGCCGCCGTGAAGGCGCTGCGCGAGTTTGGTTCCTTCGACTCGTTTAAGGTACATGCCAAGCGCTCTAACACCGATTACGAACTCACCTCGATTGATATCAATCGACAGGTTGGTGAGGTGCTGTGCGAGGCGTTCCCCGACAAAAAGGTCCAGATGCACGACCCCGACGCGATGGTGCACGTGCTGGTTGTTCAGGGCAGCGTTTACGTGTACGCGCACTCCGAGCGCGGCGTGGGCGGTCTGCCGGTGGGTTCTGCCGGCAAGGTCGTGACGCTTCTGTCATCGGGTATCGACTCGCCGGTGGCGACCTGGATGCTCGCGCGTCGCGGAGCCGTGTGCGTGCCGGTGCATTTTTCCGGTCGTCCGCAGACGCCAGATACCAGCGAGTATCTGGTGCAGGACATCATTCGCGCCCTTGAGCCGGGTGTCCAGATCGGCCGCCTGTACGTGGTGCCGTTTGGCGACTGCCAGCGTGAGATTTCGGTCACCTGTCCCAGCAATCTGCGCGTGATCATGTATCGCCGCATTATGTATTCGGTTGCCGAGCGCATTGCACACATCGAGGGCGCCAAGGCCATCGTGACGGGCGAATCGCTTGGACAGGTTGCCTCCCAAACGCTTGAGAATATCATGGCCGTCAACGAGGCCGTGAAGATCCCCGTGTTCCGCCCTCTCATCGGTTCGGACAAGCAGGAGATCATCGCGCGCGCCGAGGAGATCGGTACGTTCGATATCTCGACTGAGGCCGCTCCCGACTGCTGCACGCTATTTATGCCGCGCCGTCCCGAGACGCACGCTAAACTCGATGCCGTGCATGAGGCCTGGGAGTTGTTCGATCACGAGGAGATGATCGAGCGCCTGCTCAAGCAGACCGAGTACATCGACTTCGAGAGCAACACGTATAAGGCCCCCAAGACCTTAAAGCGCAAACATTCGGAGCTTGCTCCGCGTGAGATTTACCAAGATCACGAGTAAATTTGTGCATAGACCGACGATGCGCCTGCATCGTCGGTCTTTTGCTATCTGGGCATTTTGCGGCTAAGTGTTCATTTGCTGGCGTGTGCCTGAATAAATGGACAGATTTGTGCAAGGTTTTGGTCGGTTTTTGGTTTGACCGCTAAAACCGGTTTTGGGGCGTGGCTGTTGCGGGACTCCTTTCCTGACACGATGGTGTTGGGAGGTTTTGCTATGGCGCAGCGCGAACAACACGAACGGGTCAAAAAGATGGACCACTGGGCGGACAAGCTGTTCGGTCATAAGACAGTGGTGATGGCGATACTGGTCGTCATTGCGATGGCGAGCGGCTTGGCGATGGCGAACCTTGGCGGCGGTGCCGGCGGCGTGTCGTTTGAGCGCACTGACGGTTCAGGCTCGTTGGTGAAGCCGGGATCCGGCGATGCCTCGAGCGGAAAGACATCCGAAGGTTCTTCGACTAAGGCTTCTGCCGCGGCAGAGGTCTATGTCGATGTCGATGGCGCCGTTGTGTCGCCCGGTGTATATCGTCTCAAGGACGGCGCGCGGGTGGCTCAGGCGATTGATGCCGCCGGCGGGCTGGCGCCCGAGGCAGACGTTACGGGGCTCAATCGGGCATCTAAAGTCGTCGATGGACAGAAGATTCACGTTCCAACGGTTGGGGAGCAGCAGGCGTCCATTGCGGAAGCCGGTGTTGATGGTGGGGCTTCCGCATCATCGGACGTGAGTGGCGCAACAGGCCTAGTAAATATCAATACGGCAAGCGCGGCAGAGCTACAGACGCTCTCGGGCATCGGTCCCTCCATGGCCCAGTCGATTATCGATGAGCGGACAAAGAACGGTGCTTTTGCCTCGGTTGACGATCTGATGCGTGTGTCGGGAATCGGCGAGAAGAAGCTTGCCAAAATCAAAGATTGCATCTGCGTATGAGTGCGACCGAGCGTGAACATGTGATGCCTCCGCGGCCCCTGATGCCGTGGACGATGGCCCTGTGTGCCGGCATGTGCATGAGCTGCGCCTTGGTGCTCAACGTGGCCGCTGATGCGCTGCTGAGGGAGCAGGCGCCGGCGGTCGGGCTGCTATGGGCCATTCCCGTTGCGGCGGCGGTATTCGTTGTGCTGGCTCAATCTTGTGCGCGGCTTGCCCTTTGGAAGCGGTGGCTGTATGCCGCGTCCGTCGGTCTCGTGGCGGGAGCGGTCGTCTCGGCGTGGTGGGCTGTGGGCGCGCTAAGCGCCTCGAAGGCGCTCGACGGTCGGGCGGCAAGCAGCCTCGAGTTTGTCGTGCAGGGCGATCCATCCATAAACGAGGACGTGTATTCCTATACCTGCGAGGCACGCGCGGACGGTAAGAACTTGGCAACGGTTCGCCTATCGTGCGACCGCGAGCTTAAGGTCGGGGCGCACGTGCGCGTTATCGGTCGCGTTTCACGTTTTGAGAACGATGCTTATGGACGATCGCGTGTGCTCCGAGGCGAGGTGCGCAAGGTTCAAGCCGTTCGGATTGTGCCGGTCGATGAGGGCTCTCCGGGGCCGCTGCTTCGGCTGCGAAATGGGCTGCTTGCGTCCATCGCGCCTGCGACCGACCCGGCGCGTGCGTTCATAGCCGGTGTCGTCTGCGGTCGTTCGGCCGAGCTGCACGCCCAACCGGCGGGCGACTGGTTTTCGGTGACGGGAACGGCGCATCTAATCGCCGTCTCGGGCAGCCATTTGGCTATCGTGGGGTTTGTAATCGAGGGTGTGTTGCAAAAGACTCGGTGCTCACGTGGTCTTCAGCGGGCGATATTGGCGATAACGCTTGTGGGCTACGCTGCTTTTACGGGCGCGTCTCCCTCGGCCGTGCGCGCGTGCTGCATGGTGTTCACGACGCTTGTCGTAAACGGCGCGGGGCGTCGCCGGCACGGCGCATCGGCACTCTTCGCAACCATGTCCATCTTTGTGCTACTGCGGCCGACGGTGCTGTTCGAGATAGGCTTTCAGCTTTCATGTGCCAGCGTCTTTGCCATCCTGTGCTTTTGCCCGTACGCCTCCTACGCTTTGGGTGAGCTGGGTGTGCCATCGGGCATTGCCAGTATGCTTTCCGTCACACTGTGCTCGCAGTTGACGACGCTCCCCATTACCATTCCTGCCTTCGGTACGTTCTCGCTCATTGCTCCGTTGGCAAATGCGGTCATTGGTCCGGTGGTGAGCGTACTGCTTGCTGTGTCGATCGTGCTGGTTCCCTTTTCGCTCGTGGGACCGTTGCGGGCTTGGGCGCTCGTTGTGCCCATGATTGCCGCCCGTTGCGCGCTGTTCTTCGAGCAGCTGTTTGCCGCCGTGCCGGGTGCATCCGTGAGTGTGCCGCCCGATAGCGTGTGGATTTACCTAGTGCCGTGTTTGCTGGCGGCCCTGCTGGTCTGGTGGCCGCGTCCCCGTGCACTCCCTATGGCGGTGGGGCTTGCATGTCTGGTGCTCTTGGCTGCGATTCCGTACGTCTTTTGGGATCGATTCGCTCCGCCTTCGGTGACGGTACTCGATGTGGGCCAGGCCGATGCGATTCTTATCCGCGAGGGCGGTGCAGTAGCGCTCGTCGACTGCGGGCTCGACGAGCGCGTGGTGGCGGCGTTGGTTCGCAATAACGTGCACCATATCGATGCCGTCTTTGTGACGCATTGGGATGAGGACCACTGGGGTGGTCTGCCTGCCGTGCTCGAACAGTTTTCGGTCGGAACGATTGCCGTGGCGGCGGATGCGC
The DNA here is from genome assembly GCA_905208345.1 of uncultured Collinsella sp. GTDB lineage: Bacteria > Actinomycetota > Coriobacteriia > Coriobacteriales > Coriobacteriaceae > Collinsella. The sequence goes on along the minus strand of CAJLOU010000001.1, from coordinate 7,469 downwards.
TGGAGGATGCTCCTGCCGAAGTATTGAACCGACCTGGCGTGGAGTATCGGCAGGTGCGCCGTGGGGATACGGTCGACATCGGCTCATTTTGCGCTCGCGTGATGTGGCCATTCGAGTCCGTGGATGGCGAGGGAAATGAGGACTCGCTTGTCCTGCTGCTCTCTTATATTCAGGAAGGCAAGGGCCTGCGTATGCTCCTCACCGGTGATGCCGAGCTCGACCAAGAACGGGAATTCGTGCAGGAGGTGGGGGATATCGATGTCCTTAAACTTGGGCATCACGGCTCTAAGATTTCAGTCGATGGTGAGTTGCTGGACGTCCTGAAGCCCGAGCTTTCCCTCGCGAGCGCGGGCGAGGGGAATCGATACGGCCATCCGTCCGACGCCTGCATCGATGCCGTTAAGGAAGCGGGCGGCGTGTTCGCGTGCACTATCGAACACGGCGACATTACCGTCACGCCGACTGCGAATGGCTTTGCGATGCGATGCCAGCGACCGTGACGACGTCGTTGGCGTGTGGTGGGCCCCTGGGCTAGAATGGCACGGAGCGAATACGAAGGCCTGCGGGAGGGGAGCGCAATGTCCGAAACCGGTCTGCTGCCGGCATATCTGATCGTCGGTACCGACGGAGTCAAGCGCGATCACGCCGTCTCGCGTATGAAAGCGCGTCTGGAAAAGTCGGGTATGGTCGAGTTCAACCTCGACGAGCGCGACATGACCAAGGACCCCGATATCGAGTCGATTATCGGATCGCTTAACACCTTTCCGATGGGCAGCGAGTTTCGCCTGGTAATCCTTGATGGCTGCTCAAAGCTCGCCAAGGCGGTCTCGGAGCCGCTCGTCGAGTATCTGGCGAGTCCCAGCCCCACAACGGTTTGCCTCATAATCGCCGATTCGCTTGCCAAGAACACGCGCCTGTACAAGGCAATCGCCAAGATTGACAAGAAGGCCGTGATCGATTGCTCCGGCACCAAGCGCTGGGAGCTTCCGCGCCGCGTGCAGCAGATGGCGACGCAGCATGGCAAGTCGATCTCGACGGCGGCCGCCGAGGAACTTGTCTCGCGTTCGGGTGAAAACACTCGCATGCTCGATAACGACTTGGCTAAGCTTGCCCAAATGGTTGAGGCGCCTCAGATTGAGCTTGCCGATGTGGAACGCTGGATCGTGCGCACGGCCGAAGTCCAGCCCTGGGACTTTCTCAATGCGGTCTCGGCACGTGACATGCGCCGCTCACTCGAGCTCTTCAATCTACTGCCCTCCAAGAGCTACGTGTGGACCTACACATTGCTGTGCGGCCGCATTCGCGAGCTTATCGTTGCCAAGGCGCTCGATGCGCGCGGACAGGGTCGTGAGCTGGCCGCAACGCTCAAGCTCCAGTCCTGGCAGGTCAAGAATCACCTGACCTGGGCACGTCGCTTTTCGATGGCAGAGCTCGTCGCAGCGCTCGAGGGTGCGGTCGATGTGGAGCTCGCGCTCAAGGGTTCGGCCGATTCTCGGACCGCGCTTTTGCTCTGGATTACGAACATCTTGAGAAAATCGTGATGATACCTGCCTATTTGACAAATTCGTTCTATCCCTTTGAGAGGGAGCGTGCTATAGTAGGCGCTTGCATGACCTCACCGTGTCTCAGAGGTGTCATACATTTTTTGCAAGGAACTCGAAAGGAACTCCAGAAGTGGCAAACATCAAGTCTCAGAAGAAGCGTATCCGCACCAATGAGGCAGCTCGCATGCGTAACAAGGCTGTCAAGTCCGAGCTCAAGACGCTGACCAAGCACGTCCAGTCCGCCGTCGCCGAGGGCGACGCCGAGAAGGCCCAGGCTGCCCTCAAGACCGTCACCAAGCGTCTCGACATGGCTGCCGCCAAGCATGTTATCCACAAGAACCAGGCTTCCAACCGCAAGTCCGGTCTTGCCAAGCTCGTGAACAGCATCAACGCCTAAGTTGTAAATTTCACACCACACAGATTACGCGCATAAATGGAGCCTGTTTTATGGAACAGGCTCCATTTTTTGTACCGCTCGGGTAAGATAGTCCGCATGAATACTTCAATTGACATTTCCCACATCCGCAACTTCTCAATCGTTGCGCACATCGACCATGGCAAGTCCACGATCAGCGATCGCATCCTCGAGCTCACCCATACCGTCGACGAACGCGACATGGAGTCGCAGCTGCTCGACACCATGGATATCGAGCGCGAGCGCGGCATCACGATCAAGTCCAATGCCGTTCGCGTGTCCTATGACGCCGACGATGGCGAGACGTATCAGTTCAATCTGATCGATACGCCGGGCCACGTGGACTTTACCTATGAGGTCTCGCGCTCGCTGGCAGCCTGTGAGGGCGCGGTGCTCGTTGTCGACGCCACACAGGGCGTCGAGGCACAGACCGTCTCCAACGCGACGCTTGCCATGAACGCCAATCTGGACATTGTGCCGGCCATCAACAAGATCGACCTGCCCTCGGCTCATCCCGACGAGGTTAAGACCGAGATCGAGGATGACCTGGCGATTCCTGCCGATGATGCCGTGTGTGTCTCGGGCAAGACCGGCGAGGGCATCCACGATCTGCTGGAGTCCATTGTCTTTTTGATCTCTCCGCCCAAGGGCGATGCGAACGCGCCGCTCAAGGCACTCATCCTGGATTCGTACTTCGACGAGTATCGTGGCGTCGTCGCCACGGTGCGCATCTTTGACGGCTCCATCAAAAAGGGCGATACCCTGCGCATGATGCAGGCAAAGGGCGACTTTTTGGTCGATGGCGTGGGCGTCAAGCGTCCCGCCGAGACCCCGGTCGATGCGCTGACGGTCGGCGAGGTGGGCTACGTGGTCACGGGCCTGAAGGACCCCGAGGCCGTTCGCGTGGGCGATACCCTCACGTGGGCGTCGAATCCCTGCCCCGAGCCGCTTCCCGGTTACCGCGAGGCCAAGCCCATGGTCTATACGGGCCTGTTCCCGATCGATAACAAGGACTACGAGAACCTGCGTGACGCGCTCGATAAGCTGCACGTCAACGACCCGTCGTTGGTGTGGGAGCCCGAGACCTCGGTGGCACTCGGCTTTGGCTTCCGCGTGGGCTTCTTGGGCCTGCTGCACATGGAAGTCGTCAAGGAACGCCTGGAGCGCGAGTTCAATCTTGACCTCATTGCCACGAGTCCATCGGTCGACTATCACGTCTACAAGACTGACGGCGAGATGATTGATGTCCGCAGCCCGCAGGATCTGCCCGAGGCTACGCGCATCGAGCGCATTGAGGAGCCCTACCTCAAGGCCAAGATTATCTGCCCGCCCGAGTATACGGGTGCCGTCATGCAGCTCGCTATCGAGCACCGCGGCATTACTACCGACATGATCCATCTCACGAGCAAGTCGGTCGAGATGCGCTTCGATATGCCGCTTGCCGAGCTCATCTTGGATTTCTTTGACCAGCTCAAGAGCCGAACCAAGGGCTATGCCTCGCTCGACTACGAGTTCAACGAGTATCGTCCCTCCGAGCTCGTGAAGCTCGATATCTTGCTTTCGGGCGACGAGGTGGACGCGCTGTCGTTTATCGTCCACAAGGACAAGGCCTACGGTCTTGCCCGCGGTCTATGCGACAAGCTCAAGGAAATCATTCCGCGTCAGCTGTTCGAGGTTCCCATCCAGGGTGCTATCGGCAACAAGATCATTGCCCGCTCCACCGTCAAGGCGCGTCGCAAGGACGTGCTTGCCAAGTGCTACGGCGGCGATATCTCGCGTAAGCGCAAACTGCTCGAGAAGCAGAAAGAGGGCAAGAAACGCATGAAGGCCATCGGTTCTGTCGAGGTTCCGCAGGAGGCCTTTATGGCGATCCTCAAGGTGGACGAGTAGGTCTATGGCGCTTTCCGAATATAGTCTGCGGCTGCTGGGCGCCTATGCCGAGCAGCCGTTCCTTATGGCTCCCATGGCGGGCGTGACCGACCCCGCCTACCGCATCATGTGCCGTCGCCGCGGTGCCAATCTCGCCTATAGCGAGATGGTGAGCGTGGCGGGCCTTGCCTATGCTAGCAACAAAACGTGGCGCCTGGTGCTGCCGGCCGACGAGGAGCAGCAGATTTGCGTGCAGCTCTTTGGCTCCAAGCCCGAGCAGTTTGCGAGCGCCGTCGCCGCCGTCGAGGATCGTGTGGGCGATCGTCTGTCGCTCATCGATATCAACATGGCCTGTCCTGCCCGCAAGGTTGTCACCAAGGGCGAGGGCTCTGCCCTTATGCGCACGCCCGATTTGGCCGAGAAGATCGTCGAGGCCACGGTGGGCGCGGCGCACGTGCCCGTGACCGTAAAGATCCGCAAGGGCTTTTACGCCGAGGACCGTAATGCCGCGACGTTTGCCCAGATGCTCGAAGGCGCCGGTGCCGCCGCGGTGGCGGTGCATGGTCGTTGCGCCACGCAGCTCTATACGGGCCAGGCCGATTGGTCGGTCGTCGATGAGGTGGCCGACGCCGTCGAGATTCCCGTGATCGGTTCGGGCGATGTGTTCTGCGCCGAGGATGCCGCGGAGCATCTGCAAAGCTCGGGTGCCAGCGCGGTGTTTATCGCGCGCGGCATCTACGGCAATCCGTGGGTGTTCGGTGATGCTCGCGCCTTTGCGCTCGATGGCACGCCGGTGCCGGCGCGCAGCTCCGTCGAGCGCTTAGACGCCCTGCGTGAGCACCTAACGCTGACGCATGAGCTCCTGCCGCTCATGTCGCGTGCCCGTACGTACGCAAGCTGGTACTTAAAAGGCATGCCCCATGCCGCCGCTTGGCGTGCCCATGTGGTGCGCTGCTCCACGTATGAGGAGTTCATGGCGCTGGTCGATGAGATCGAGCGCGATGTGGTGGCCTGCGAGGCTGCCCTTGCCGCCGGCGAATTGGTGCCCCCTCATCCGCTGGAGGCTTAAGAGTGGCCGTTACCGCGCTGTATGTGCACGTGCCGTTTTGCGCTCAAAAATGCCGCTATTGCGACTTTGACTCGCGCAGTGTGGCGCCGTGCGACCTGAACGCTGCGCTCGATGCCTATTTTGAGCACCTGTATGCGCGGCTCGATGCCTTTGGCAACGCTGGGGCACTCAGACAGATCTGCACGGTCTACGTCGGCGGCGGCACGCCGTCGCTGGCAGGGGAGCGCCTGGTGAATCTTGCCCGCCGTATCTCCATGTGGTGCAAGCCCGTTGAGTTTACTTGCGAAGCCAATCCTGAGTCGCTGACCGCTGGGCTCGCCACCGCGCTTGCCGAGGCGGGTGTCACGCGCATCTCTTTGGGTGTGCAAACCCTCGACAATACCGAGTTGGCTGCCATTGGCCGCATCCATGATGCTGAACGGGCGCTTGAGGCTATCGCGACGGTGAAGGATGTTGGGCTCGATGTTTCGTGCGACCTTATGTGTGGGCTTCCCGGACAGACTATGGCGAGCTGGCAGTACACGCTCGATGGTGTGCTTGCGGGGGCCCCGCACCATGTGTCGGTCTATCCGCTCACACTCGAGGAGGGCACGCCGCTTTACCGCATGGCGTGCCGTGACGAGTCGCTTGAGCCCGATGAGGATTTTCAGGCCGCATGCATGGACGTCGCGCGCGAGCGGTTGAGTTCGGCGGGCTACCATCCGTATGAGGTGGCGAGCTACGCGCTCGATGGGCATGAATGCGCTCATAATATTGCCTACTGGACTGGTCAGGGCTACCTGGGTTTGGGTCGTTCTGCCGCGGGTATGCTCGATGCCGAGGATTTCGATCGCTTGGCTGGAGTCTTTCCCGGCGTGGCCCCCCGTGGTGACTTTTACCGCGAGCGCCTGGTCCAGCGCAACGATGGCGCGACGGCGTTTGATGCCGAGTATCTGTCGCGGCGCGAGGCGGCAGCCGAGGACCTGATGCTCGCTTGTCGCATGACGCGCGGTGTTGCTTCCGACCTGTTGGTTCGCGCGGCTCGTGTCATCCCTGCCGATGAGCTGACAGCTGCTTGTGACCGCGCTCTTGAGCTTGGGCTTGCCACTTGGGTGCCCGAGCACGGTGAAACCCATGCGGGACCTATCGCTTCTGTCGATGTCATCGCTGGCCGCACCTGTGCCCGCCTGGCGCCGACCCACCTGGGCTGGCTCGATGGAAATGTGCTGTTCGAGCTGTTTTGGGGTCTAGCTTAGGCCGCTCGGGTAGAATGACCGCAATATATACGCTGCTGTGAGCAGGAGGTTGCCGCGCATGGCGACGATGAACGAAAAAGATTACTACGAGATCTTGGGTGTCTCCAAGGACGCCACCTCGCGTGATATTCAAAAGGCTTTCCAGCAAAAGGCCCGCAAGCTCCATCCGGATGTCAATAAAGAGCCGGATGCCGAGGAGAAGTTTAAAGAGGTTTCCGAGGCCTACGCCGTGCTCTCGGACGAGCAGAAGCGTGCGCGTTACGACGCCATGCGGTCGGGCAATCCCTTTGCCGGTGCACCGACGGCTTCGCCCTATGGCGGCGGCTATGCCGGCAGCGCCGGTTACGGTAACCCCTTTGACGGCGGTTTCCCCTTCGGGGGCGCCTGGGGCCAGCCCCGTCGCGGCCAGGCGGCCTACAACCCCGAGAGTGGCGCCAACGTGGTTGTCGATATCAAGCTCGACGCCAAGGAGGCCAAGAGCGGTGCCCACAAGACCGTTCGCTACACCCGCTTTGACACTTGCGGACACTGTGGTGGATCGGGCTCCGTTTCGTCAGAGCATGCCCACACCTGTCCGAGCTGCGGTGGTCGCGGCCATATCGATGTCGACCTGTCCTTCCTGTTTGGTGCGGGCACGTTCCAGACGGTTTGTCCTGAGTGCGGCGGTTCCGGCAAGGTCGTTGCCGACCCGTGTCCCGATTGCGGTGGCAGCGGCCGTATCCGTGTGACCTCCGAGCAGACGATTGAGTTTCCCGCCGGCACGCATGATGGCGACGAGGTGCGCATCCCCAACATGGGTCACGCCGGCACGAACGGCGCTTCGGGCGGCGACTTGGTCGGTCGCGCGCACGTTGAGGCCGAGCGCCTGGAGGGTAAGGCTCGCACCGGCTTCTACCTCATGGGCATCATCGCCCCGTTTTTGGTACTGTCGGCCATCTCGGGCGTGTTCTCCGCCTTTGCCATGATGTGCTTCATTCCGTTTGCCATGGGCTTGTTCATGGTGCTGTCGGACGGCGTGCTTCATCGCAGTCTGCTGTGGTGGAAGCGCGGTGCGATGCAGTTTGCCAATGGATTTGCCAACGGTTTTATGTTCGCGCTCGTGTCGGTTTGGTTCGCGAGCTGCTCGCAGCGGGCCGTGCTTTCGCCGTACGGAGCTCAATAACATCAAACCCTCTGTTTGCGCCCGGCCCAGCTTGGGTATAGGACGCACTGTGACAATAATGAAAGTTGGAAGGATTCGGTCGTGTCGGAAAATAGGGATTACTACGAGGTACTTGGCGTTGACAAGGATGCCGACGCGCGGACGATTAAGCGCGCGTTTCTAAAGAAGGCCCGTA